>CBHYLN010000024.1:0-46337 GCA_966128725.1 uncultured bacterium
AGTCTGCGTGTTGGTAAGCGCCGCCAGGGCCATTACCGAAACGAGCACTACCGCCAGTGCGGCAAAACGAATGCGTGTCTGCATCGCCATTCTCCTTTTGAGGATACTGGATGTGATGTACCTGCTTGAAAAGAATGTGCCTGCCGGAGCATGGCCACAGCCGCCATCAACCGAAGCGCACGGCATCGGGCATGCCGGTTGCATGATCACCATGCGCCGGGCACGCAACAGCTCACGGCCGTTCCGGATTTCGGGAACATTCTCTGATAGTGATAAAGAGGAACTCGACGGGTGGAATTGGACATGCCGACCGGTCGGCAATCACTTTTTTTCAACGCCGGGCGGCTACTGCCGGGGCACGGGCGCCCCAACCGCAACGGCCGCGGCACACCGGAAGTCCGGTAATCAATCGGCAACATGATACCGTAACACACGGCACGGCAAGCAGCGTGATGGGCCGGGGGTTATGAGCCATGGTGTGATGGTGCTGGATCACAGGGCGCGCGGTTGCGGCCCGGATGGGCGACATTCCGCCCGCCCACGCCGATCGCGCCGTGAAGCACGCGATCGGCACATGCCCGCTGTCCGCGGGCGCTGACCCGGAATCGGCCGTTGAGCCGATCCCCTTTCCGCCTACGCCTCGCCCTTCATCTCCACGAACAACTTCTCCTCGAAGTTCTTCCACATCATGCTCTCCACGGGACGGTCCGTGCGGGAATTATACTTGGCCGACCCCTTCACGTTGTACGGCACGCCAACGTTGCCGCCGGTGGTGAAGTAGATCAACTGGCCAACCGGCATCCCGGCATATACGCGGATGGGCTGCTTCACCGAAATCTCCAGCGTCCAGTGGTTGCAGAATCCCACATCGCCCTTGCCCGCCGTGGCGTGGATATCGATGCCGAGACGGCCCACCGAGCTCTTCCCTTCCAGGAAGGGCACGTGTTTGTGGCTTTCGGTGTACTCCACCGTGACGCCCAGATAGAACTTGTGCGGCTCCAGAACGAACCCCTCGTCCGGTATCCGGAACGTGGTAATGGTGTTGTGCTTGCGTGCGTCGAGTTCGTAGTTATCGTAGGTGGCAAGCCACTCGCCCAGATGCACATCGTAGCTGTTCGAGCCCAGCGATTGCGGCCGGAATGGTTCGATAACGATATCACGGTCGGCTATTGCCTGAAGAATGTCTGTGTCCGAAAGAATCATCGATTGGTCCGAGTGCTGTTACGGTTCGTTTGCGGGAGCCTGTGTGGAAATGATCCATTGAATGAGGCAGCACACAAGCTAACCCCGCACGCCCGTTTGTACAAAGGCATTGCGGGCACAATGCGGTTACAGGCACAATGCTGCGATCGCCCGCACGCACGGGCCTGCCCCCCCCGGCCCGCAAACAGCTGCGCCGCCGTACCTGTTGGGGGGAACATCCACCAGGTCAGTACGGCGGCGCTGTGCAGCGAGAGACATATTCGGCCATCCGGCCCTTGCGGTGAAACCGGATGTGGAGTATTAACGGATTATCCCGCGGGCCTGCACAGGCTGAGAACCCTGTGCAGGCCGCGCGGTTGACAATCCGACGTGTGGATAATCTCGGTATGTCCGCTGCTACGGCAGCCCGTTACGGGCTGCAGGGAGCAATCGATACAGTTGGCCGTATTCGCACATTGGGCAACTTGCCGGAACGTGGGATACGTACAGGCCACAACCGCCCAGCGCCATACACGACGCCTGCCACGGCGGCAACCACCACGCCTGGCAACAATCGGCTTCCGATATTGCCGCCCCTGATACCACCAGGGAACCAAACAACCCGGCAATGCAACGGCAATCTCCATCGGCGGGCCGTAGCGCCCAACACGCCGGCCCTGGCCTTCGGGCGGAAATTGATGTTGCAGGACGTCCGGTTGTTGATGGTCGGCACGCCACCGGCGCACGGCAACGGAAATTCGGTGGGAGACCCGAAAACCGCACCGTGCGTGCGCTCACGAACGCCACGTGCCCATCGATTGCAACAGCCATCACCAGGGCACACATGCGCAACGTTGAAACCGGCGAAACACGCGCTTCCGGAGGACGTTTCCTCGTGTGGGGTTTGACGCCCGCAATCCCGCCCCTGACGCGGGCCGGCGTGATACAGGCAGCGCAGGCGCATACAACGCTCCGGAGGTCGACGAGGCACATCCGGCAACAGGGATCACCAATGCCGTATCCTTCAAACCAACCGCATGCAGGTAAAGAGGAATACCGAACCCTGAATTGGACATCGCGCAAAATCGAGCATCGGACGGGCCGCGCACCGAGCGAACCCGGGACGCCGTATCAGCCGGCCAGAAGCCGGGCCGCCTCGGCAAGGCGGGGCAGCCCGCCCAGCAGCTTCCGCATCACCATGTCCGTACCGCTGTGGTACAGATGATCGCGCCCGTCGTACGCGTCGGCATGATGCTCGCCAACCACATCGCTTACACCGCGCACAACAAGGCACGGCACGGCGTTGCGGCGCGCCACGTAGGCAATCGCCGCCGACTCCCAGTCGGCAGCCAGCGCCTCGAAACGCTCCGCCAGTTGCGCAACCTCCGATGGCTGCAAGTCGCGATCGCCGGATACAATCGTGCCACAACGAACGGGCCACGGCAACAGGGCCAGCACATCCGGGGCCGGCGCGCAATCGGTGGTGTAGTGCAGCAGTTCGCCGGCGGGGTCGCCGATCTCCACCACCATGTCGTACACCACGGTTCGCCCGGCCACAATCACGTCGCCAACGGCGCCGCGGCCGCCCAGCCCACCGCAGGTCCCGATATTCACCAGGGCCGCCGGCCCCCAGCGGTTGATGGCGTATTGCGCCGATGCCGCGGCGGCGATCTTCCCCCACCCCCCATTAAACAGCACAACGGGCATTGCCACCGTGCCGGCCGAAATCCAATCGCCGTATGGCGACTGCCCGCACGGCAGGCCCGCCAACACATCGCGCACCACACGCCACTCGCTGTCCGCCGAAACAATCACAACAATCATGCTGTCGCCTCCGGGTTATACTCGGCATGCCTTTCATGCTCGCGGGATCCGCACGCCGCATGGGCGGGTAGCCCGCACACCCGGCATGCGCCGTTAGGCCCTGTGCGCCGGGCACCATGCCACAAACCGTGCTGCAAACCATGCCGCGCAAATCTATCACCCGCGGACGCCCCGGCATCGTGGGAGGCGCAACGCCCGATGCGCAACGCCGTGCAGGCAACCACGGCAACACGCGCCAATCGGTTGGCCGAATATTCATAGTTTCCGGGCCTATTGATTACCCAACACCCGTGAGCATGACCATGGCAGACCATCGCTGGCTTCTTCGCAACACGGCCGCCGCCAAGGGCCGCACCATTGTGGCCTCGCCGGCCACAAGCGACTTCCAATACATCACCGCCGCGCGCATCGTGCTGGATGCCTCGGTGCCCAGCGTTACCGCGCGCAACCCGGGCGCCGAAACCACGCTGCTGGTGCTGCATGGCGCCGGCCGCGTGCACGTGGGCGGCAATACGTATCAGGTTGAACGCTTCGATGGCGTGTATGTGCCGCGCGGCGAGGAGTTCCGCGCCGAAACCGACGGCGAGCTGGACATCGTGGAAGGCAGCGCGCCAACGGCACTTACCTGCCAAGCCGCGCATGTGCGGCACGCGGAGGCGCGGCAGCAGGAAGGGATGTATCTGCGTGTGGGCGCCGAGCCGTATTTCCGTGAGATCCACAAGGTGATTGCCGAGAACGTGGAGGGCGGCAAGCTGATGACCGGCGTTACCATGTCGGCGCCCGGCAACTGGACCAGTTGGCCGCCGCACGAACACGCGGCCACACAGGAGGAGATGTACCTGTTCTTCGACATGCCCCGGTTCGGCACGCAGTACGTATACACCGACCCCACAACGCCGGAGCTGATTACACCCGTGTATCAGGATGACGCCGTGGTGATCGTCAAGGGCTACCACCCCAACGTCGCTGTGCCGGGCTACCCCATCAACTTCGCGTGGATCCTGTGCTCGCTTGAGGACACCACCTGGCGCAAGCTGGGCGGCGTGAACGTGCAGCCGGAGTTTCAAATGGAGACGGGGTTGCGGTAGGGTGCTGGCCATGCGAATGAAATAGACCTGCGCAAATTGATTGGCTTTCGATCAAGCTCTATTCGCATGGGAGAGGATTACTTTAGCAAAGAAGTCGAAACTTCAGACACGGTAATTACAATGATGGACTTAGCAATGCTTATCAATATGCATTTCAAAATGCGACGCGGTGCTGCTGCATATGGCTCGAACCATCCGCCCGGGGTCTTGGCACCACACGAGCAACAGCGTGTAAACTACGATTCAATGGTACGAACGTGGCACACGAGCGATTCGGACGGCAATCCGCAACCGCCTCCGCCATCCTTCGACGAATGCATTGCTGCCTGGCCTGCTTTTGCACGCAGATACAATACCCATATGCGACACGTCCATATGCAGCATCGCGAGGGCAATCCGACTACGGACAGAGAAGAACGTGGCCTATTCCCGGTATGGGAAAGCCGTGGCAGCTTGATTGCGGCTTATCTATATGAAGACCCTTTTGACCTACGCACAACCTATGACGTTTCATACGATGATCTAAAATAGAATTTTATATGAGCACTTTTCCCGAGATCGTCAACTGCAAGACAGCCGGTGAACTATTCGACCGACTTCTACCTAACCGCGATCCGTTCTCTGGCAAAAGCGGACAGGAATGGATGTTCCGTGGTCAGCGCGACGCAGAATGGCGGTTACAACCATCTCTCTATCGGGATAGCGAAAAGAATCTGTTTCCTACGCTAAGTGCATGGCGGCATTTTTCTGATCTCAGCGATTTCAGAGAGATCTCGTTCGCTGAGTGCAGGCTATTGATGAAGTTTGCAGAGGAAGCATACCGAACCGGGCTCCCAGTCCCTCTGCGTTCAGACATGGACAGCCTCCAGAGACTAGCCAATGCAAACGTGCTTCAATTCAGCAATTTTAATTTATCACTGGTTGCATTAGCTCAACATTACGGCATTCCGACGAGATTGCTTGACTGGACATCGAGTGCGTTCGCGGCAGCCTACTTCGCTGCGAGAGAGGCTGCGAACAACTTCGACGGCACCAAAGTTAAGACCACCAACAGACTCGCCGTATGGGCTGTGCAAAGATCCTTGTTCAAATCGTTTCATGTATCTTCTCTAAAGAAACCTGGGCTCGCCTCCACACGTCCAGATAATTCGATCAATTCAAACATGATCGCTCAACGAGGAACTTTCATTCTAAACATGGAGGACATAAAATTCGATATGCCAAATCAACCCCCAGACTATTTATCAGGAATCCAGGATTTGGCCACGTCAAACGGAACACTCTGCTTCATAAAATACACACTTCCAGTTATTGAGAGTTTCGAGCTTCTTCGCCTGCTGAGCGGCGTAGGGGTTTCGGGCTCAACTTTGTTCCCTGGATATAGCGGCGTCGTCGATACTGTTCTCGAAAGTCGACATCTGCACTAAGCCCTTCTAAACGCGCTCCTTTAATCCGAGAAATTGATGCACAGCATTTGGAATTGCCCTACTCGAAAACAGCGCGCCTGCTTTCGAGCCATCCAGGTGACACCACTTTCCCTAGCCCGACCCCTGCAAACGGTCCTGAATCCATACTGTCAGCAGGACAAAGCATCCCCCCAAACACCGTCACTCCCAAACCAGCGAGTGCCCCCCGCTCAACAATGATGGCCTGCCCACGCCGACCACGTCCACGATTTGTAAGATTGGTGTAAGTCGACGCTGGTTCGACCAGCATCGATACAACTCCCAAACCGACTCCCGACTCAAGAGCAGAAACGGGATTGAAGTAGCAACCTGCCCACACCCTCACTACCGAAACGCAATCGCGATGGCGAGATACGGGAGGGTCCCATCGCGTTCCTCGGAAAGCGAGATCACGCCTGCCTGGAGTTCGAGACCGATGCCGGTGAATCGCGAGATGTAGCCTATGCGCGCGCCGTAAACGGGCTGCACCCGCAGATCACGGAAGCCGTTCAGCACACCATACGGCTCAAGGTTCACCCCGCCGATATCACCGGACACCGTGAGATGCCCGGCTCGCAGTTCGGGCCCGATTGCCGCGTAGGGGAAAACGTAGTGCAGGCCAATCTCCGCCCCAAGGCCAACCCGGATTGCGGAGTCGGCCAACGGCACGCTCCAGCTAAGGCGCGCATTGCCGTTGAAATACGGCAGCACGATGTTGTAGTCCTCGGCCCAGAGCAGGCCGCCGACCATCAGCCTGAACCGACTGTCCCACGTCGGCGAGTCCTGCTGCGCAGCGCCGAGAGAATCGATACCAACCGAATCAGCGCCGACCGAAGCGGTGCCAGCCGAATCCACGCCAGCAGGCGAATCCACGGGCAGCGTACGATCGTCCGGTGCGGCCTGCGCCGTGCACGCCGGCACAGTACCACACCAGATCAGGAACCCTACCACTCCAACCAGGCCATTTCGCATCGGTCCTCCACGACGTATATGCATACAGCGCCGTCATGCCCGGCTGACACGTGCAATCCCGGCGTGTAACACCAACCACGCCACACACGGCGGCCCCTGACAGGCGGCAGGCCCGTTTCAATTCGTGCGGGCGATCGAATTCCGCATCCGTCGCCCACGTTCAGTCTGTAAGTTCGTGGCGGATCATCCTCCCCCTCTTTCGGAGACATAGCATGGTATTACCCATCGTGCTCGCGGTGGTGTTTCTTGCCGCCGGCATCACACTGATCATCAAACGCGCCGCCGCCGCTCACGGCTTTTCGCTGGTGATGGGCGGAACCACGCCGCCGTTCATCATGACGATGTTGGGCGGGTTCTTCATCGCGCTGGCCGGCGCAACGGTGTATCTGTACGCGTCCGGGATGCTGGGCCATCGGTGAGCGCGCCGCGCGGTTATACGCGGGAGCGGCCTACCACTCCAGATGCCGGGCGCTGTGAAACTCCATGGCAGCCCCCGAAACCGGATCGGTGAACGCAAGGCGGCTGGCAAGCAGTTGCAGCGGCCGATCGAAGTTGTACGGGCCGAAGGGCTGGGCCGTTGGGTATAACCGATCGTTACGGATCGGGCAGCCAATCGCGGCAAGGTGCGCGCGGATCTGGTGCTTGCGCCCTGTGTGTGGGCGCAGGCGCAGCAACATGCGGGCGCCGTCGCGTTGAAGGATCTCCGCCTGTGTGCTGGCTGTATTGGCCACAACGGTTTCAGGCGGCCGCAGGCCAACATCCGGCACGGCCATCCGAAACCAGGGATCGCCGGCCACCACGTCACCGATAATCTGAAATCGATCTGGCAGCTCGCGGCCCGCCAGCGCCACGGCCATGTACTCCTTCACAATCGCGCGCTCGGCAAACAGCCGATGGCAGGCCACGCGGGTTGCACGCCGAACGGAGAACAGCACCAGCCCGGCCGTTTCGCGATCCAGCCGATGGGCGGGCGCCAGATCGGCGATGCCGGTTCGCCGCTGCAAACGCGCCAGCAGGCACTCGCGCACGTACGGCCCGGCGGGCACCACCGGCAGGAAATGCGGCTTGTCGGCAACAAGCAGATCGGCGTCCTGATACAGGATGGTTTCGGCGAAGGGGATCGCCGGCTCGCCGACAACCTCACGGCTGTAGCGGACGGTCAGATGCGGCGTGTACGGGGTCTGCGGCGTCAGCGGATCGCCGCCATCGGTACACACAAGCCCGTCGGCCATGCGGCGGCGCCAGGTTTCCAATCCAACGTGCGGGAATCGCGCGTGCAGGTATTCCAGAATGGTGGCGGGCGTCGGCCGCAGTGGCGGCAGATACAGCGAGGAACGCCCGTCTGGCGCCTGAAGGGGCGGCTCGCCGGCATGGGGTATGGGCAGGCCCGCCGCATCCGTGGAGTTCGGTAGTTCATTCATTGCTGCCTCGCCAATGCATGGGCAGGGTCCTGCCCATGCGCTGCGGATCGTGGGTCGTGCATCGCGGCACAATCTACCATCGCAAACCCCAATGAGCCCCATGCCCGTGTTGGCGCCCCCACACGCCGATTACATCCCGACTACATCCCGGCAATGCATCGGTACCGGGAACCTCGCTGCATGGTACCGTTGCTCAATTGCATCACACGAATCGGCCGCGTACATTGCGCTCGGTTCCGCGTCCCCACTCCCCCCCAGTTGACAACCCAGGCACCCGCAGAAAGTTCTTCGGCACGACACGGCAAATCTCCGCGCCGTGGACGTGGCGTCGTCCGTTTATTCTATCCAACATCGAAACGCAATCGCGATTCAATTACCATTCAACCGTATCGGCCCTACTCAGCGCGCGAAATCGGAACATGGGCATTCGCAGGATATACTATTCCCTCCCGTACCGCCCATTGGCTGGCTGTGAACTCCTACGATCTCATGGCGCGCGTGTTCTGGTAGTGATCTCACGTTCCGGTGACTCTGGTCCGCGCAGCCATCACGCTGCACAACCCGGCACGCATGGCCTGGTTCTTTCATGATATTTTTTGGGGAGCGAAGAGAGTGTGTATGAGCGAGAACCCGCACAGAGGATCGCACACGCCACCGCCTGACAGCAAAACGCATGATCTGGCCGGGTCGGGAGATATTCTCTATCAGATCTTCGAGTACGCGCCCGACGCGAAATTGGTGATCGACGCCAACGGCATAATTATCAAGGCGAACGAGCAGACGATGTCGATGTTCGGCTACACGCGCGAGGAGATGGTTGGGCGCCCTATCGAGTTGCTGATCCCGCAACGGTTCGCGCACCGGCATGTGGGCTACCGCGATGGCTATATCGCGGCTCCGCGCACACGGCCGATGGGCGCCGGGGTTGACCTGTTCGGCCTGCGCAAGGACTCCACGGAATTTCCCGTCGATATCATGTTAAGCCCGCTCGCCAACGAGCACGGCATATTGGTGCTGGCCGTGGTTCGCGACATCACCGAACGCAAACGGATCGAGGAGCAGGCCCGCCATGCACGCGAGATGCATATCAAGGAAATCCACCATCGAGTAAAGAACAATCTGCAGGTAATCTCCTCGCTTCTGTATCTGCAATCAACTCAGACAAATGACCCGCATACACAGGCCACGCTGAAGGAAAGCCAGAGCCGGGTGAAATCCATTGCGTTGATCCACGAGAAGCTGTACCGCGCGCCCGCTGTAACGCGGCTGGACTTCGCCGCGTACATCGAGGATCTGGTGGCCGAGCTTGTTCGCACCTATCAGATCGCCAGCCGCTCGCTGAGTGTCGGCACCTCGGCCGAGGGCGTGCATCTGGAGGTGGACACGGCGATGCCATGCGGGCTGATCATCAACGAACTGGTCTCCAATGTCCTGAAGTACGCATTTCCCAACGAGAACAACGGCGAGCTCTCGGTGTTGATGACACCAATCGGCGAGAAGGAATTTCGCCTGGTGGTTCGCGATAACGGGATCGGCCTGCCGCAAGGGTTCGACTGGCGTTCGAGCACATCGCTTGGGCTGCGGCTGGTGGCCGACCTGGTACGGCAGCTCGACGGTACACTCGATGTGGTATCGGATCGTGGCACGATTGTGAACATCACATTCCACGAACTTCACTACAAGGACCGGAGTTGACCCATGGAGCTCACAAGAATTCTTGTTGTCGATGATGAGATCATCATCGCGCGCGAGCTTGAAGCGCGACTGCAGGGCATGGGGTACGAGGTTTCGGCGATTGCCGCGACTGGCCCGGAAGCGGTTGCGTTGGCCGAGCGGATACAGCCCGACCTGGTGTTGATGGATATCGTGTTGAAGGGCGACATGGATGGGATCGAGGCCGCGACCGAAATCCGACGCACCAACGATGTGCCGGTGATTTACGTGACGGCGTACACCGATCGCCACACGCTGGAGCGCGCAAGGGTTACACAGCCGTTTGGCTACATCGTGAAGCCATTCTCCGAACGCGAGCTTCAGGCCAACATCGAGATGGCGCTGTATCGGCATCGCGTGGAACGCCGATTCCGACGGATGGAGCAATGGTTCACCGCCGCCACCAACGATATCGGCGAAGCGGTTATCGCGGCCGACCGCCACGGCAAGGTGACGCAACTGAATCCCGCCGCCGAGGCGATCACGCGATGGACTCGGGCGGCCGCGATTGGCCGCCCGCTTGGCGATGTGCTGAGAATTGTGAGGCGAGCGAATGGCACGCCGATAGCGTTGGAAGATGCCGCCGAGGGGCCGATGGTATGCCTGGCCGCCGAGACGTTTCTGATCGACCGTGCCGGGCAGAGTATCCCCACCGATTGCACCGTGAGCAACCTTCGCGACGAAACGGGCCAGCCGGCGGGGATGGTTGCGGTGTTCCGCGACCTTACCGGACGTATGTACGGTGCGCTTTCGGCCATCAACAGCGATGTGGCCGCGGCCACGGCGCAGGCGCCTACCCTTGCCGACATGCTGCAGCAGTGTTCGGAATCGCTGGAGCGGCATTTGTACTTATCGCTTGCACGAATCTGGACTGTGAACACAACCGGCGACACGCTGCTGTTGAAGGGCAGCGCGGGCATGCATACAAACACCGAAGGCCGGAACAGCCAGATACCGATAGGCCAGAACGAGATCGGCGAAGTTGCGCGCAACCGCAAACCGTATCACACGAACAGTGTTGCCACCAATGCGGCCATCGTGGACCACAACTGGGTGCGCCAAAGCGGATTGACATCGTTCTCGGCCTATCCCCTGCTGGTGGACGAACGCCTGGTTGGCGTGCTGGCGGTGTTCGGGCAACATCCGATGTCCGACGGCATGCTCGAGGCGCTGGAATCGGTTGCCAATGCAATCGCTGTTGGCGTGGAACGGAAGCGGCTGGAGGAACAATTGCGCCACGCGCAACGCATGGAAGTGGTGGGCCAGTTGGCCGGGGGCATCGCGCACGATTTCAACAACCTGATGACCATTGTCTCCGGATGCAGCCAGATTCTGCTGGCAGGCGGCCGGCTGGCCCCGGACGAACGCGAGCTGGTGACGCAGATCGTGGACGCCGGCAACCGTGCCACGGCGCTCACGCGGCAATTGCTGGCGTTTGGCCGCAAACAGGTGCTGCACCCGCGCAGAATCAATATCAATACCCTGACCTCCGAACTGGAGCAGATGTTGCGCCGGCTGATTGGTGAACAGATCGTGCTTACCACGGTGCTTGCGCCGGACCTGGCGGAGGTAATGGCCGATCCGGGACAGATCGAGCAGGTATTGATGAACCTGGTGGTGAATTCGGCCGACGCCATGCCCGATGGTGGCAGGCTGACAATCGAAACGCGCAATGTTGTCCTGGATGACTCGGTGGCGCTGTCGCAAATGACCATAGTCCCCGGCAACTATACGATGCTGGCCGTGAGCGATACCGGCTGTGGCATGTCGCAAAACGTACTGGCCCATGTCTTTGAACCATTCTTCACGACCAAGGGAGCGGGACGCGGCACGGGGTTGGGGCTGGCAACGGTGTACGGCATCGTGCGCCAGAGCGCCGGATACATCGGCATCTACAGCGAGCCGGGGATTGGCACAACGGTGAAGGTATATCTGCCAGCCACGGACGGCACGGCAACCGCACCAACGCAACGCACGGTTACCAGGGCGCAGGCATCGTCATCGTTCGGCGACGAAACGGTGCTGATCGTTGAGGACGAACCGGCCGTGCGCGCAATCTCGCGCTATATCCTGCAGCAATGTGGATACTTCGTGCTGGAAGCCGCCGATACCGACGAAGCCCTGCTTGTGGCATCGCAACATCCGGGAAAAATCCACATCATTGTTACCGACGTGGTGCTGCCAGGGGGCGGCGGCCGATTGCTCGCCGAGCGCATCGTGATATCGCGACCGGAAACCCGTGTGCTCTACATGTCCGGATATACCGACGACGCGGTAATCCGGCACGGTGTCCTGCAATCGGAGACGGCATTTATTCAGAAACCGTTCACGCCAAGCGGGCTTGCCCGAAAAGTCCGCGAAGTACTCGACAAACAGCCCTGAGCCACGTCCATCGTTCGGCGAGCATGGCACGGCGCCCAACATCGAGGCAAATCAGAATCAACAGAGGAAGCAATACTTCATGTTCGAACAGCGACCAGCAGAATCGGAATACGCGCCCTACTATAACGGGTATATCACGCTTGCCGGCAACGGCGACATACGCCGGGAATTACGCGAACAAATCGACGAAATGGCCGGGCTGTTCGGCGGCCTCGGCGAGGAAATGGCATTGCATCGATACGCCCCCGGCAAATGGAGCATCAAGGAACTGGTAGGCCATATGGCCGACGGCGAACAAATCTTCGGATATCGTGCGCTCCGGATTTCCCGGAATGACCCAACGCCCCTGGCCGGATTCGATGAGGACGCCTATGTGATCGCGGCCGGGTTCGACAGGATCCCCATTGCCGATCTGGTGGAGGCGTGGGCCGCGGCTCGCCGATCCAACCTCTGCCTGTTCGAACAGCTCGACCCCGCGGCATGGAGCCGAACAGGCGTCGCGAACGGGAATCCGATCTCCGTTCGCGCGATCGCATATATCTGCGCCGGCCATGCAACGCATCACATGAATGTTGTTCGCCAGCGCTACTTGTAAATGCGTAGAACGCCTGGCCAACACCATGCGGATGCCGCGCTCCGTGAATTTCGGAGCGCGCTGAATGGGTCATGAACGCAACGCATTGCACGGACGAACGCGCCACAGGCCTCGATCGTGGCGCGCCACAGACGCAACGAATGCAGTGCGAAGAATTCATATTAAATATCGAACGACATGCGAATACTGATTATTGAGGACGAACCGGATATCGCGAACATCGTACGGCATCAGCTTGCCACCAACGGCTACAATGTGGATATCGCGATCGACGGCCGCACGGGCGAGGATCTGGCATGGAGCAACGACTACGATGTCATCATCATGGACGTGATGCTTCCGGGCGTCAACGGGCGCGAACTGTGCCGATCGCTTCGGCGCGAGGGGCTTGCAACGCCAATCCTGATGCTCACCGCGCTGGACACGGTGGACGACATTGTTGCCGGTCTGGACCACGGGGCCGACGACTATCTTGCAAAGCCGTTCGATCTGCATGTGTTGCTGGCGCGCGTGCGTGCGCTTGCGCGCCGGCGAGCTGAACAACGGACGGCCGAGATTCAAGTTGCCGATCTGATAATCGACACGGCAACACGGTCGGTGATGCGCGCCGGCCAACAGATCCACCTTACCGCGAAAGTGTACGCGCTGCTGGAGTATCTGGCGATGCACCGCGGCCGCATCGTGCAACGCGATGCAATCGTGGAGCATATCTGGGACAGTGATTTCGATTCGCGATCGAACGTGATCGAATCACTGGTGCACAGCCTTCGCACCCGGGTGGACAGGGGCCACCAGGTGCAACTGATCCACACGGTACGCGGGGTGGGATATTTGCTGGACGAAAACCCACCCGGATGGTCGCGGGCCTGACTATTCAGGTATACCGTCGCTCCACAGGAAAGATGTACGCTCCGAATTTGTTACAACCTCATGTTCGGCTCATACTGGCATCGTAGGTTTGTACCGTTCACGCGCGGCAATGCAACCCCAATGCATTTGGCGCACGGAGTTTCCCGGAACTGTAGCAGTGGATCATTGATGTGCCAGCTTGAGGGCCATGTCCAGATGGTCAGGTGGCGAAATGGCGCATAGGAAGCAGGCCCCCGCAGCCTCATGAAAACCAACATTCCCGCGGTTCGATGTCCAGTCGACCGGCGGCAACAGCTCCGAGGCATCGTACGACTGTCGAATTCCAGTTTCTCCCTCAGGTTCAGCACTATCGACAGTCAGCATGTAACTCCTTCCCCGGCCACGGTGAACGGCATTGCATCGTCCCTCACATCTCCCCGCTCGGTGCGATACTATTAACGCCCCGCCCAATCTCTTCACGGGCGGGGCGTTTTTATTGCCATCGCCGAGAAGCGCATTGCCGTGAGCAACGAGGCGCTGCCAGCGAGACCCGCATCCGGCCCCTGCGGCCATAGTTGGATCGCAGCAACACCCAACCGCGAGGCCCGCAGCCTGTTCGCAAACCGGATCCGCGCACAGCATACCGGATATCGCGAACACCATCATACGCCTGCGACGCGCGTGGAACGCTGCAAGTACACCCCACCAACGAAAGATGTTGTCACTCAGATTGGGATCATGTTCGGCCCGTAGCTTTGTATCGGTGACGCAATCAACCAGTCACACTGGCAATTCCCTATGCGTCGCTGATGTCCTGCCGGCGGAACGATCCCGCCCCCGCGAACGGTGATGATACGGTGGCCTGCTACGACCATCGCTTCGCCCAAACCGGATCACGGGGTTGGGTTCGCGCAAAACGTCCCTCACGCAATGCGCGACGATCACAGCCAGCCTCCCTCATGGTTGTGATCCCCTCTCTCTCTCCCGGCAGGACTGGCGGTTTCCGTGGACCGAGTGGTAAGCGCCCCGGATGGGGATGCCGGTTCTGCGGATCTATACATCGGCGCACGGCAATGCCCCTCAGGTTGCCGTGCGCCGATCTTTTCTTCCGCCCTGTTGTGTTGCACACAACCGGCATGCATGCCGTGGTAATACGCGATGCTCTGGTCGATTCAACTTCCAGCGGGAGCCCGCAATGGATACCGACCCATTGCGTGCCCCCATTGATGTTCGCGGTCGGGATATCACATGCTGGGGCCGGCCTCAATGTCCAAATCGCCATTGCTGAACCCTCTTTCCTGATAGGCATACCGGATCGATGTGCGTGGCACATCCCGCTTCATCCGCCTGGCCAGTTCGTGGCACATGACAGCACACTGGCAATCACGCACACCCCACCGTTGATGCTCCGCAGCACACATCCCCCACAAACCTTTTCTACACGATTGTCCCGAGGTGATAATGAAGGATTCAACAACGCGGTTCGGTTTTGCCATAACGCTGATCGGAATGGCAATGATTGCGTTCGCCGGCGGCCTGCGTGCGCAACAGACACGGGGCCCACTGACGATATTCAACAACACCACGTGTTACGTTGCAATCTGCGATGCCAGCGGCCTTACGTGCGTACGGGTTCCGCCCGGCACGGGCTCAACAACGATACTGTGCAATACCACCGCCATCGCCGTGCGCACATGCGGCAACGATGTGCTGATTCCGTTGGGCGGTTGCGCCCAGAACGTGGCAGTGGAAGGCTGCTGCGCCGATGTCTGCTTCTCGCCCGGCATCGTGGGCTGCACATTTATCGTCACGGTGAATCCAGCCGCCGGCCCCTGCCCCTGTCCATAAGCAGTCTGGCGGTACCGGAGCACCACCGATACCACTCCGCGCCTGTCGCCGCCGGCGTTCGATATCACCCGCGAGCGCCGGCGGGCGCGACGGTTATGCCTGCACCAGGCAAGGCGCCAGGCGCCTGGGTCGGCTGTGGATATCGTGACGATATCCGCATCACCACTTTGCCGCCACATATCGATGCGATGGCGGTTATCCCACCGCGAACACTGTAAGGCCAGCCTCCCGGGCATCAACCGCACTCCCTGGCGTGCGCCTGGTTCTTCGTACATTTCCGCCTTCGTACGCCAGACCAATACACAACAACAAACACCCGATCAACGTGAGCAATCGCCCAAGCCATGCCGAGTTCCTGAACCGCCTTGCCGTTGAGCAACGCGGCCACAGCGGCGGAAGCCTTCTGGCACACCTGACCGCGGTACGGGATATTCTTGTTCGATGGGGTGCGCGAACCGAGCTTGCCATTGCCGGCCTGTACCATTCGGTATACGGCACCGAAAGTTATCAACGGGTTTCGCTGGACCCTTCCTTGCGCGACCTGCTTCGCGAGCAGATCGGCACCGAAGCCGAGCGCCTCGTGTTCTACTTCGGCGCCATGCGGAAGCAATCATTCTACGACAACCTTACCGGAGACAACACCGGGCCACACACGATTCAATGTCGCCTGAGTGATGCAACCCATACGTTGAGCGAGCAGGAGTTCGCCGATCTGTGCGAGCTGACGGTGGCCAACTGGCTGGAACAACGGCCGCGAGCACCGTTGGAACGTCGGTTCGTGCGCCCCGAGGAATTCCGGGCAATGCAGTCCTGGTTATCGGCCGGGGCATGGGAGGTTGTGGCAGCCGCGTACGGCTTTGAGGGAGCGCCCGATGAGAACGCCGGACAAAAACAAACGGATCGCTCTTCGTAGATTCGCCGGCGCGGCGACCACATCCGGGCCGCCAACATCCCGATCACCCCATCTGGATGCCCTGGGCATCACTTCGGAACACTGTTGTCCCGCGGACCGGATCCGCATCATCATGTGCTGTGTTATGCTCCGCATTCTCGCCCGTGTATTGCCGCTTCTGGCGGCTGCCCTGCTGGCACCACTGCATACCGCAACGGCCGACGAGCCCCATCCCCATCCGGACACATGCCGCGTGGGCGTGTACATCCTCTCGGTATTCGATCTGGATTACCCGCACAACGCGTTCTCGGCCGATTTCTGGATGTGGTTCCTGTACTCGGCCGACAGCCTGAATCCCCTGGAATCGGTGGAGATCTCCAACGCAAAAAGCAGCACGTTTCAGAATGGCTCCACCGAGAAGAAGGGCGGCGTGTATTGGGCCGCGCAGAAATGCAAGGCAACGATGAGCCAGAACTGGGACATCGCGAATTTCCCGTTCGACCATCAGGTGTTGCGCATCGCGATGGAGGATGCCGACCGCGACACATCCGATCTGGTGTATCTCCCCGACACCGCGCAAAGCCGTCTGGACCCCCGCGTAAAGCTGGACGGTTGGAGGATCTCGAAGCTGCGATTTGTACGGCAGGATGCCCGATACGGCACCAACTACGGCGATCCGGAGCTGGCGTCGGCAAGCACGTACCCCTCGGTGGTGGCCTACGTGGAGCTTACACGCGACGGCCTGGGGCTGTTCATGAAGCTGTTCGCCGGTGTGTATGTGGCGTTCGCGATCTGCATGACGGTGTTCTTCTTCGGTCCGGAGGCGGTGGAGCCACGCTTTGGCCTGTTGGTTGGCGCGCTGTTCGCGGCGGTGGCGAACAAGTACATCGTGGATTCCTTCCTGCCGATGTCCGTGCGATTTACGCTGGTTGACCGCATCCACGTGATCACCTTCATCTACATCCTGCTGGCGGTGGCCGTTGCGGTTGTGGTGATGAATCTCTATCGCAAATCGCCCGACGACGCAAGGTTCGCAAAGCTCAGCCACCGGATCGACCGGCTTGCATTCTGGGTTCTGCTGGCAACGTACGCGGCCATCAACGCGTTCTACATCATCGGCGCACAATAACAGCCTGAGGGCCAGTAGATATTTCAACAGGCTGATAACGCGCCGCGCGCCGGTTGGCCCTGGCGCACGGCGCGGTGCCGTGGATCACAACCGTGGATCCACCGGCTCGGATTCCAGCGCCAGCACGGCATGCACACACTCGTGCACGCGCCGCAACGGCTCGCGGCGCACGAAGCGTTCCAGCCCCTCGATACCCAGCGCGAACTCCTTGGCGGCCAGCGCCCGTTTGGCGTTCACCGAGCGTGCTCGCAGCCGCTCCAGATTCTCCGGCACCAGATACTCCGGGCCGTAGATAATGCGGAGATACTCCTGCCCACGGCACTTCACCGCCGGCTGTGCAAGGCGCCCACGCGAACGCGCCACGAACTCCAGCGGCTTCACCACCATCCCCTCGCCCCCCTTCGCGGTAAGCTCCTCCCACCATGCCACGCCCTCGGCAACCGAGGCCGGGTTATCCACTTCCACCGAGCGGTACGCAGTGGCGTGCAGCAACGGGTCGCCCGATGCCGCCACAATCGCGGCGATGGTCTCCATGTGCCAGATATGATCGCGATCGACATGCACCGCACCCTCGGAGGCAAGGATGTGGAATGGCGCAAGCCGGAGATCGTCGATCGCCGGCGTTGCCCAGCAGTAGCGGGCGTAGGCCTCGTTGTACCGGGCAATGTGTTCGGCGCGCCCGGCGAAACGTTCGGCCAGGCCGGCATCGTTGGCCACGCGCGCGGCGGTTGCGTTGATGGCCTCCTGCGCCGCGGAAAGCGAATGGCGAGCTGCCGTGCCTACCGACGCGTACTGGCTGGTAAGCAACTGCTGCGCCTTTACCGACCACGGCATCAGTTCGCAATCCAGCAGCACCCAATCGGTGTTCAGGCTGTCCCAGATTCCCGCACTGCCCAGCGCCCGGGCCAGCCGCTCCACCACGGCACGCTCCTGTTCCTCCTCGCCGAAGAACGCGCGACCCGTGCGTGTGTAGCACACGCCGCTACGACCGTCCTCCACGCCAAGGCGCGCGCGAGCGCGTTCGGCATCGCGGAAGACCAGCAGGCAGGCGCGCGATCCCATGTGTTTCTCCTGGCATACCAGGCGTTCCACCCCTTCGCGTTTGAAGTAGGCGAAGGCCTCGTCGGGATGCTCAAGCAGCCCCTCGCGTTTGGAGGTTTCCGAGGGCGACATCGTGGGCGGCAGATACAGCAGCCAACGGCTGTCGATGGCGAATCGGCTGATGATCTCCAGCGCGGCCGTTGCGTTCTCGGCCGGCACCGTCACCACCGATGACAGCCGCGTTTCGATAACACGCTTGCCCATGAAGTCCGCGATGTCCAGCACACGATCCTGTTCCTGCTGCCCGCCATGCGTTTCGGCCGCAGGGGCTATCGGGCGGATCGGCTCGGCGTAGACGCGCGCGGCCGGCACCGAGGCAAACGTAAACTCCGGCCAGCGCAGCGCGGTAAGCTCCCCACCGAACACACATCCCGTATCCAGGTTCACGGTGTTGTTCAGCCACTCCGGCCGTGGGATCGGCGTATGGCCGTATACCACGCGCGCGCGGCCCCGGTAATCCAACGCCCAGTTGTAGCGCACGGGAAGGCCGAACTCGTCGATCTCGCCGGTGGTTTCGCCGAACATCGCGAAGGCACGAACCTCGGCCGATGCACGCCCATGCATCGATTCGTGCAGGCCGGCATGCGCAACCACAAGGCCGCCGCCGTCGAGCACGTAATGGCCTACAAGCCCGTTCAGGAACGCGCGATGCCGTTCGGAGATAACGGGCCGGGCCGCCTCGGGCAGGGCCTCCAGCTCGGCCACGGTCTGTTCAAGCCCATGGGCGATCTTCACATTCCTGCCGCCGAGCAAACGCGCTACCTTGGCATCGTGATTGCCGGCAACAGCGAACGCCGTGCCCGCAACCACCATGTGCCGCACCAGTTCCACCACGTGCAGAATGCGCGGGCCGCGATCCACCAGGTCGCCCACGAACACCGCACGCCGCCCGGCCGGGTGCCGCCATACGAACGGGTACAGATCGTGCTGGACGGCATCCGTTTCGGCAACCGCCTCGCGCGCGTATCCCAGGCGCGCAAGCAACGCCTCCAGCTCGTCGGCGCAGCCGTGCACATCGCCGATGATATCGAACGGGCCGGCCTCGTGGCGTTGATCAACCCACAGCCGCTCGCGCTGGATAGATGCGGATTCCACTTCCTCCACACCACGCAACACGGCCACACGCTTGAAGCCCTCGCGATCCAGCAGGCGCAGCGAACGGCGCAACTGCGAACGTTGGCGAGTGATCACCGTGGTCGCGAAGCTCCGGTCGGTGCGCTGCTCGTGCCGCTGGAACAGGACGGCGTCGGGCAGGTCGAACGCGATCGCAACGGGCATCACATGAAGCCGCCGCGCCAGTTCCACCAGTTGTTTGCGCCCCTCGGGCTGTACGTTGGTGGCGTCTACCACGGTAAGCAGCCCACGGCGCAGGCGCTTCTCGGCAATAACGTGCAGCAGGTCGAACGCGTCGGTCGTGGCCTCCAGGCTGTTCTCGTCATCGCTGACAACGGCGCGGCAGAAGTCGGACGAGACAATCTCGGTGGCAAGGAAGTGCCGACGGGCAAAGGTGGACTTCCCGGACGACGAAGGCCCGATAAGCACCACAAGCGCAAGCTTCGGAATTGATATCAGCATATCGTGAACACTCCCATCTGTGTTGGCGAGCCATGCTCAGGATGTTCCTCGCCGATCGGCACGAACTCGACCGCATAACCGAAACGTTCGGCAAGCGGGATACACCAGGCGCGGAATTCGTCGCGGGTCCACTCGAACCGGTGGTCGGTATGCCGCATGGTGCCGTGTGCAAGGGTTTCGTACACCACGTTGTATTCGCGGTTGGGCGTGGTAATGATCACCGTGCCCGGGCGCATATCGCCGAACAGCAGCTCGGCGCATGTGGCAAGCCGGAACGGATCGAGATGTTCGATTACCTCAACCAGCGCGGCCGCATCGAACCCGCGAAGCCGTTCGTCGCGATACGCCAACGACCCGTGCAGGAATCGCAACCGCTGGCGGGCACGCTCCGAGGTCGCAAGCCGGCGGAATCGCGACGCGGCAATCGCCAGCACCCGCGCCGACACATCCATGCCCACAAGCTCGGTGAACTGCGGAATCCGCTCCAGCCTGGCCAGGAGCTTCCCCTCGCCACATCCAAGATCAAGCACGCGGCGCGCGCCCGAGGCCACAAGGCGCTCGCAGACGGCGTTCAGGCGCTCGGTGTGCAAACCCACGCGCGGCTCCGCCGCTTCCTCATCGGCAGCCTGTTCACCGGCGCCCGTTTCGCTGGTCCCTGCCGAATCGTTGCCGGCCGCTTCCTCGCCGGCCGTTGATACGGCGGAAGACGGTTCGGCATCTGCTGCGCCAACGCCCGCGCCGTTCATGGCCTCCAGCTCGGCAATGGGCTGTTCATCGGCATCACCCGCGCCCGTTTCGGTTTCGGCGTCCGGTTCGCCCTCGGCTGCAACCAATTCCATCAACTGCTCGGTTGCGGCGTCCACAAGCGACCTGCGGTGATTGAGGTAGCGGCGCGTAATCATCGTGCGCGCCGGATGCGCGGCCAGCCATTCGCCGCCGTGTCGCATCAGCTTCTCGGTTTCGTCGGCGCTGACCCAGTAGTGCTTGCGATTATCCAGCACCGGCAGCAGCACATACAGATGCCCCAGGCACTGCTGCAGCGTGAGCGTGCAGCGCAGGCGCACGCTGTGATAGCGGCTTTCGCCCCACTCGGGGAAGCGCTCGTCCAACGGCAGCGGCGTGATCTCCAACTGATAGCCAAGCGGCTCGAACACGGAACGGATGGCCTCCTGGCCCCCGGACGCGGGCACCACGGGCAGCCACACCTCCAGCGGAATCGGCTGCGCGGCAAGCTCCGGCCGTTCGCGGCAGTTGCCGTTCAGCGCGCTGGAGAACACGTCGGCGATGGCCACGCTCATGAACGAGGACGCCACATAGGGCCGATCGTTCACGTAGGGGAACAACGAGAACCCGGAACTGCCGGAGGTACGCGACCTGCGGCTGAGCTCAACCGGATCGATATCCAGCAGCAGCGTGCACGTGCAGCGTTCCTCCGACGCCTCGGGGTACAGTATCCACGCAGCGCCGCTGTTGACGTTGAACCGCTGGGTACGCGCGGGATTCTTGTGCAGCAGGTAACCAAGGTCGGTTGCCGGCCGGTGCGTGGTTGTTATCGAAAGAAGCATGGGGATATCGGGACTACTGTTGAGGCCGCGGCATAACGGCGCCCATCGAAAGGATACAGGTGCAGGGCGTTGGCGGCAGCGGCGACAAAGCTAGACAATTCCAACAAATGCCCGCCCGCCAGCGGTTGTATTATGGATGTTGAGTTCGGTAATGGGCGAGGCGCGCAACGTTACACGCCCGCGGCCATTGCCCGTCATTCGCGGAACTGTAGCTTCGCCGTTACAACCGATGCCGGTGTGCATCACTTGAATGGACCTGCAGTACAACGAAGCCATTCCTGAAGAAGGCCGACAACAACAACCAGCATTATGAACACAGCAGTAATACGTACCGCCGCCACAAGCCTGGCCATCCTGGCCCTGCTGATACTGAACGGATGCGCGACCATCCTTGGCAACAACACCAACCAGGTTTCGTTTTCGTCGGAGCCGGCCGGCGCCACCGTGATGATCGAAGGGCAGAACATGGGCGTAACGCCAACGCGGTTCTATCTGGACACGCGCCACACGTACATGGTGCAGTTCACGAAGGACGGATACCAGACCGCGACGACGATGATAACACACTCGGTAGGCGCGGGCTGGGTTGTGCTGGATATCCTGTTCGGCTTCTGGCCGCTGGTGGTGGACGCTGCTACCGGAAACTGGCATTCGCTGGATCAGGAACACCTGCACGCCACGCTGGCGCCGGTCGCACGGAAGTGAATCACCGTTGGCACGGCGATTATCGCTGGTAGTCCGCGAGCGGTTACGTTATCTGCGAAGCAATTCTCTCTCCTCGGCACACATATACAGGTCACACCCTCTCGGCATGAGCCACCGGCATGGCCTAGCGAACGTTTGTCAGATCCTGTGGATGAGATCCCGCTACGCCGCGCCAGGCCAGACAGGGTGAAGGCTGTTTTTCATCGACCGGGGGATGGCTCATAGCTGCTTGAACCCGGTCGTGCAGGGCGCCATAGGCGCCGCCTGTCCGTAGTCCGTAGCATTCACCCAGGCATATGCACAACAGCGCCGTGGGTGCGTCCCGTTCTTCCTTCTGGCATGCCGTCCGCCATACCAGCGGAGAAGTCACCGTTGGGTCGTTATGGGAATCAGGGAAACACCGAAGCCTCCCGCTGAGCCACGTATTTACATACCCAATTCCCTCACCGCGATACACACAGCAATCGAGAAGAAGTTTTTTGTCCTTGGGGCGTATAGCTTCACGCTTGGATTGCGTCCGGCGCACTTACGGGCGGCGATTCAGACAGGTCCACAACAAGCGCTTCAGGCATCATCCGGCGATGTTCGCGACGCGTTCATGGCATGTCACCCCGGCATCTCTCCACAGGTAATCCATCCACAATTCATTCACGTTTTCTCCGAGGAGAGAAACCATGTCACGCAGCATTTCGAATGCGTGGTGGCGCGCTATTGCCACCACCGCGATCCTCGCACTTCTGGCATGCCTGGGCTTCAACCGGGCGTTGGCTCAGACACCGCCATGCACAGATTATTGGATCGACACGGGCAACCTTGGCGGCCCGGGGCTTACCTACTCGTTGAAGGTTACCACGAACTGGTTGACGCCCATTGGCCCAACGTTGACCCTGAATACCATCACCGCCGATGGCCAGCATGCATACACGGTTAACCCGCCAACCGGCGCCTCGATGTTGAATTTCTCCCCGGTGCTCGGTGGGATTAATCTTGGGAACTTCACATTCGGCACGGCATACCACATCTGCGATCCGCACCATCCCGGAGCGTGCCTGTACATCAACTCGTTCTACAACGCCGGGCCGCCCTGCTTCTACGAGATCCACATCTTCTCGGAAGCCTGCCCGGGTGGCGTAAGCTGTCCGTAGTCGGGATCGGAAACCAGGCATACGATCATACGCGGCCCTCAACGATGTTGGGGGCCGCGTTGTTGCTGGACAAGCACCTGACACCTGCGGAGCTTCAACGCTGGCGGGCGCCGACACGTTTGCCCGGTCATCCGCCTCTGTGAGATCCCAGCTTCACTGCTCCGCGGCAACAGCAACGTACAGGGCGTTCGCCCGAAAGCGCTGCCGCAGCACCGCAAGCGCCATCTCGTTTCTGGCGCTGCCGTAGATCGGGGCGGGAACCGGCACCTGCATCGACACAGTGACATCCAGCAGTCGGGCATGTCCATATGCCCAGGATGTGCCGCCCGGCCTGCCATAGGTCTCGATGGAATCCAGCACGAGATTTGTGTATGCCGCTTGCGCGGCCGAATCGAGCATGGCGGCGCCGTGGACCCGGTGCATTATGCGACCGAATATCTCGATGATGCGATCATTGGACGCAAGCCCATTCGGGGCAAGCCGGGGCTTCAGGCACTCGAGGGCCTGGTCATACAGGGCCAACCCTTCCAGGCACATCGCACGCAACACCACAATGCCCAGCGCATCGGCCATCGCCTCATTGCCACAGAAGTGTCTGTACCGATATACCGTATCGGCCTGGGCGATCAGCACAAGCGCCGGTTGGTACTGGCCGCGCGCCATGGCAATGCTCGCCAGCGAGAGGCACGCGTTGTGTTTGTACATGGCGTAGGGTTCGGCCATGATTCCTTCGCCCCGGCCAACTGGATCGAGATCATCAAACGGGCCAGCAAGCACGGCGTTCATCATCTCGGTTGCGCGGTTGGTATCACCGATATCCAGGGATATCATGCCGATGTTATGAAGCGCGCGCGGATAGTCCGGAGTGTCGCTGTAATCGTCAACGATCTCCCAAAGAAGATCCAGGGCGCGCTGGTTATCGTTGCGCCACCACGCCTCCACCGCCGAATCGAGCAGCTCGGTGGATTCCCGCGCTCGCGCCGCACGCGCGGACGAATCGCCCACATCCTGCGCGACAGCCGATGCGCCGGCACAGATCCAGGAGATGCTCAGGGCAAGCAATACCGGGAAGCAACACATGTGGTTCATGGCGGTGTACTCCTTGAACTGGGTCTGGGGTTCGCCGGACACCGGCCGATAGCTCGCATCGGGTAATGCCGGCGGATATACTCCAGAAACCTACACTCGATGCCGCATCCGGTTACCGCGCGGGCGCTGAGTAGAAAATGAGTATCCACGATGATCCCGCCCGCGCTACGTTGCACTGTCGCCACAACCGGCAAACGCAGGTATGCATCGGCCACGGGCGACGCGGTCCATAATCCACACAGCCGGAGTCATCGCAATGCCACAGGGAATCAACCTCGAGATCGCCGACCGCGCAACCGAGGCAACCGAAACGCGCAACGAAACAGTCGGCCAGGCCTTCACCATCAACGTACATCTGGCGCAGGCGGCCGATGCGCCCGGACCGGCCTGGCTGGATTCGTACGACTACGAGCTTCTACGCGTACAGGAATGTGGGTACAGCAACGACTTCGCCGGCAATCAGTTCTTCTGGTGCACGTTCGTGCCCACACGGGTTGGCACGGCGACGGTCACATTCGCCAAGCAGCCCAGGCTTATCAACCCGCTGTTCATCAGCATTCCATACACGATTGTGATTTCGGAGTAAGGCAACTCCCGCGCGCAATGCAGGGCACACGCACGTTACGGCACGGCAGCGGCTGGCACACGTGCTTGATGCGCCAGCCACGGCTGGGGTGAACCCTCCAGACAGAAATTGCCGGCCTTGCTGGTACCGCGGCGTGCGTCGATAAACGCAAGCTCCTCCGCCTCGGTAGCCAACGGCTCCGAACGAAACTCCTGGCTGGCATTCCAATCGGCCGGCGCAGCATCGGGGAACGCCTGTGCATGCCGGCGCAGGGCCAGCGGCACCAGTCGCAGCCGGACGCGCACCCAATCCAGCGTCCACGGGCCATCGGCGGCCACACGATCGCCATCGCGAAACTCGAAGTACAACGTGCGACGGATTGCACCGTTGGCGACCAACGGCGAGCAGTGCACAAGCATTGAATCATGCACCACAATATCACCGGCGGTGGCCGCCACATCAATCGCGCCCGCGCCGCCATTGCGCGCCACCGCGCAGATATCCTGCCGCTCATGCTGCGTGCGCGGGATCACCCGCAATGCCCCTCCTTCCCCGGCGAGTGAATCGTCCAGATACAGCCCCATCGTCACCACGCGCGAACGCCGGGGGTGCAACACGTCCTGATGCCACGGCACGGCCTGCCGGTTGCCGGCCTGTTTCACCATCAATGATTCGTACGTCGTAATGGCGTTTGGCCCGCAGAGACTTTGGGCAATCCCCATCACCGAGGCGCTGCCCAGGGCCTCCAACGATTCCGGTCGCCCTTGATGATGCAGGTTGTTGATACGCAACACATATCGGCGCCCCTTTTGTTCGGTGATGGCATAACCGGCAGGATGATGCCCGGCGGCATGTGCCGCCAACCCCTGCTTTATCCAGGCATCGGCGGCGGCCCGAAGACGCCGCAGCAAGGCAGGGCCTATCGCCTGTGGGATCACCAGGAACCCTTCGCGATCAAATTGCTCGCACTGTTCGCGCGTGAGATATGAGGTCATGTTCGGCACGTGGGAGTTGCGGACAGACGTTGGACGTTTGAGGTTGTCGCGTTCGATTGGATGCGGATCGAGCTCGGCACGAAAATTATCGCGAACCGATACATTGGCAACATGCCGGCACGCCTGTGTATCGGTTCGGAATACCGAAACGATACACCGACCGAAGCGCAACGGCAGGTTGCGCCGATGTATCTTTGCCGTGCTCGCCCGTGGTTCGGCGACACGAATCGAACACGATGCAGGGAATACGCCATGAGTTCGCAATCGGACCTCTATCCGTTTTATACCAACGGCCTGTTTGGGTTCATCAACACCCAGGGCCGTGTGGTGATCGAGGCACAGTACAGCGCCGCCGTGCGGTTCAGCGAAGGCCGCGCCGCCGTTGAGGGCGATGGCTGGAACTTCATCGATGCCGATGGACAAACCGTAATCGGCCAGGGCTTCGAGCGTGCCGGCGATTTCTCCGAGGGGTTGGCCGCTGTACGCATTGATGGCGAATGGGGGTATATCGATGCCGGCGGCGCAATGGTGATCGAGCCACAATATGCCGAAGCCCTCAGCTTCCGGGGGGGGGTGGCGCTGGTGCGCAATGAGGACGATACCTGCGGGTTTATCGACCGCCGCGGCAACTCGATCACCGAGATGGAGTACTCCGACGCATACAGCTTTTCCGACGGGCGCGCCGTTGTGTACGACGACGACAACGGCAGCGTGATCGATGCCACCGGGGCGCGACTGTTCGGGCTTAACGATTTCTACGCCACCGCCTTCTCCGAGGGGCTGGCCCCGGTTTCGCGCCAGGAAAGCGACGGGCGCCAGTTGCACGGATTTATCGATGCGCGCGGCGCGCTGGCAATCGACCTGATCTATCGGGGCGCGCGCGGATTTGCCGAGGGGCTGGCGGCGGTTCATGCCGAACATGGTCACGGATTTATCACGGCCGAAGGGACCACGCGCATCGAACCTCGGTACGACGCGGTTGCGCCGGGCTTTTCCGACGGCTTGGCGGCGGTTCGCCTGGGCGACCTCTGGGGCTTTGTGGATACGGCCGGCGAATTGCGCATCGCGCACCAGTTCTCCCATGCCGACGGCTTTCTGGCCGGCACCGCCGCCGTGGCAGTGGATGGCGTCTGGGGAATTATCGATCGCAGCGGGGCGTGGCTTGCCGAACCACGATTCGAGCGTATCTATGGCCACACCGTCCGCTTCTACGAAGGCTTCGAGTTCCTGTAGGCCCCGGCCGGCCCGTCTCTGATAAACAGTAAACCCATGCTTGACTGGAATACCAACAGTTCGTAGGTTCCGCCCGTAGTGTCACAGTAGGCAATCATCCCCTATTCAACGGCGTCCGGCCGTTGATGTATCATCGCTTCTCCTCCCTGCACTTGCATTTGTTCAACAGCTCTTCCTGGAAGAGGGCGCTTGCGTGCGCTCTGTTCCCCATGCCCGTAATTGTCGAACCATGTCACAAGGTGCACAGCAGACACAGACAGCGGCGCCCGTAGCAGCGCCGCCACAGCCAAAAGCCCAGCCAACGGAGCGCCTGTTTGAGCAGGAAGCCGCGGGCGCGGAGACCGGCGCCACGGCCACGCTTTCGCGCATGGGCAACCCTGCGGCCGGCCTTCAGCGTGCCGTGGGAAACCAGGCGGTGGCCCGGATGGTTGGTTCAGGCATCACCGTGGCCCGACGTACGGTAATGCCCAAGCTGCGTGTGAACGCCCCGAACGACATCTTCGAGCAGGAGGCCGACCGCGTTGCCGACGCGGTGATGAACATGCCGGCCACGCCCGCGACCGAAGCGGCAGGCCCTGGCCCACAGGCAGTGCAACGCATGGTTGGCGCGGGCGGCATCATACCCGTTCAGAAAAAGTGCAGCAGTTGCGAGGCCGAACAGAAGCGCGAATTGCAGCGCAAGCCGATGCCGGCACTGGCCGGCCGCGCGATCATGCGCAAGTGTTCGGAATGTGAGAAGAAGGAAAAGGAGATCCAGCGCAAACCGGCGACCGGCTCGATATCGATCGCCCCCGCCCCATTTGCTCCGGCCATCCAGCGCGACGCCCCGCTCGACGAAAACCCGCAGCTTGTTGACTCGATAAAGGAACGCGAATCCGAAGGCGAAACACCCGTGGCGCGCAAGGGCAACGACAGCGGCGTGCCGGAGCCCGGCGCCTCGTTCGAGGCACAGCTTGCCGGCTCGCGCGGTAGCGGCTCGCCGATGCCGGCCGAAACCCGGAGCTTCTTCGAGGAACGCATCGGAGCGGATTTCAGCGGCGTTCGCGTGCATGCCGACGCCAGCGCGGCACGCATGGCCGGGCAGATCAACGCGCGCGCCTTCACCCACGGCAGCGACGTGTATTTCGGCGCCGGGCAGTATTCGCCCGGCACCGACGACGGCCGGCGCCTGCTGGCGCACGAGCTGACCCACACGGTGCAACAGGCCGGGGCCGCGCCGCCCATCCAGCGCGACGAGCCCAAGGATACGCCAACGAAGAAGAAGCGGGACTTGCGGACGTTCGAGGTAAAGGTCACCTCGCGCGACTACAACAACCCGAAGCTGTACATGGTGACCGCCACGATGCAGGTGTTCAACCTGACGGAAGCCGAGTCAGCCGCGTTTGTGCAGTTGCATGGGCTGGAGTGGGACGACCCCACGTTCACCGGCCCGAAACCGGGCGACACCATACGTCATGTAGCCGTGCCGGTAAGCCTGCTCACCGCCCGCCAGGCCGATATCGACGCATTGAAGAAGAAGCCGGGCGGCATCGTGAAGGAGGCGTGGGACAAGCGGCAGCAAACCGGTGGCACCGGCGGCCCGGAGCCGGGCTGGGATACACGCAAGATGGAGTTCGCGCCAGGCATGGGCGCGGTGCAGGTTGAAAAGGGCACCGAACTGCGCACCGAAGCCACCAAGCCGGGCGGCCCCATCCTTCCGTTCTCCACGATGCTGATTGTGGTGAAGGAAGTTGGCGACTACTACTTCATCAGCACCGATGACGGGCAGTTCGGTTATGTGCTGAAGAAACACGTGGACATGCGCGTGCCGGAGCCCAAGGCCAAGCTGCACTGGATCAAGTCCGGCGAGACGGCCACGCACATCGTGAAGAAGTACTACGGCAACTTCAACACCTGGGGCGCCGACCAGCGGCTGTACGTGAACGTGCTGCTGTATGTGAACAAGATGGCCGGCCGCACCGAGGGCATCAAGGGCTACGACTACCAGACCGCCTACACCTATGCAAACCATGCGATCTGGGTTCCGAGCACGGAGTTCGCGCTGTATCTGCGCGACCGCAAGGATATTACCTCCGGCTCGCTGAGCTACGATGTATACCAGGCCTTCCTCGACGCCACGATCGGCCCGCCGGTATTTCTGGCCGGATTGATTCACGGCGCGCTGGAATCGCTGTGGGATGCGTTGGTGGGCATCGTGGAACTGTTCGGAATGGCCTGGGATATCCTGAAGGCCCTGTTCACGGGCACGTTGGGCTCGAAGGCTTCCGAGCTGTGGAAGCAGATAAGCAGCCTGGACGTGGGCAAGCTGATAGAGCACGGCATCGATGTGCTGGACCAGAAGTGGAACGACCCCAGCCTGCTGAAGCGCTGGCACTATCGTGGCTGGCTGACAGGCTACATCGTGATGGAAGTGATCACGCTGTTCTTCACCGACGGGTTGATCGAGGGCGTGAAGGTGGTGGCGCAGAGCGCGAAGGTGGCGAAGTTCGTGGAGGCCATCCCCATCCTGAAGGAAGTGGTTGACCTGGCCAAGGCGATGAAGGCCGAGGGCAAGGCCGCGAAGTTCATCGACGCGCTCAAGGCCGACAAAACCATCGCCGGCGCGTTGGAGAAGCTGCACATGCTGCGCACATGGGCCAAGAACATGCTGGCCCTGCCGGCTGAAATCCTGGCCGACCTTGCCGCCGACGCCCTGGAACGCCTGCAGAAGCTGGGCTCGTGGGCAATGGAACGATTGCGCACGCTGGCCAAACGCGGCGATCTGAAGGCCCTGCGCGAGTGCCTTGGCTGCGCCTCGCCGTGCAAGGTGGATATCGAGGCCATCCTGAAATACCTGGAGAAGGCGAACAAGGAAGGCAAGCTCGGCACGAAGCTTACAACCAAGGAAGAGGTGCTGGCCGCCCTGCCCAAGGCGATGGACACCGCGAAGATTGCCGAGTATCTGGATTCGCACCCGGCGCTGATGGCGTTGATCAAGGAAGCCGGGCTTACCGAGCTGGACTTCGGCCCGCTTGCCGAGCAGCTTGCCACCGTATCGAAGATGGGCAAGGGCGATGCCTACCGCAGCTTCACGCAGTACCTTACGCGCATCATCCCGGCCAAAACCGGCCCCGACGTGGAGCGCTTCAACGCCATTATCGACGCCATGATGCTTGCCGACCCGCGCCAGGGTTCGGCGCTCAAGGGCAGCATGTTCGAGATGTTCAACAGCATGCACGTGAAGGGCTTTGAAGGGTTGCCAACACAGGTGCCATTCAAAATCCCGCCGCCCGCAAACAAGGCGGCACGCGAGGCGGATTACTTCGACCGTGGCGCCGGCGCCATCTGGGATGCGAAGCACTCGCCCAGGCCGCCGGGCGATCAGTTCGACGACTACGTCAAGCTGCTTGGCACCACACAGAACGGCGCGAAGATCGAATCGATCAACTACCTGTTCGCCAAGGAGGAGTGGGCGCTTGAGTGGATTCGCCTGAACCCGGACAAGGCAAAAACTCCCGGCGTGAAGATCTTCTTCCTGGCAAACGACTCCAAGGAAGTATCAACCGCGACCAAGCTGATCCCGAAACAGATACCGGTACCGTAGGCCGTACGGTATCGCATCTGCAACGGGCCTGGGGCCGGGGGATCACCCCGGCCCGCGCCGCCCACTGGCCGGTGGTGTTCACCCTGCCACCCACGCGGTGCCACAACAGGCCCGAAGCGCCACATCGACCCCGCTCACGGCATCACGCCACGCACAGGCTTAACGCCTGCCCAACCTGCCGCCGCCATGCCCCTTGCATCGGCCGGCTGGCCGGGCGTATATTGGTGCGCACCTGAGCACCACCGCTCATTTATCGTTCACGATTCCTATATGGGACGTCGCGCGTTGTTCCGTGTGCTGGCCACCAGCATCGGCAACCACGTTCCGATGTGTCGCTTCACCACAGTCGCACGATCACCATGGGCACCGTACACCAGAAGCTCGAACCCAAATCCACGCCACCGGCACACATCCCAACCGAGGCCGCCAACACGTCCCTGCCTGGCCACGGTATGCCTGGCGGTTACGGGCACACACACATGGGCAGCAACGCCGGTATCGCCGCCCCGGCGCATCGCGGATGCCCGGGTTCCTGGGGGCTGCCCTCCTGGGTGGGCCCGGTGCGCAACCAGGTCCCGATCTCCATCCCCCATCTGCAGGCCAAGTTCCGAATGAACCAGCCCGGGGACCACTTCGAGCAGGAGGCCGACCGCATCGCCGACACCCTTGTGGCCCGCGGCACAAGTGCTGGCGCCGGCACCATGCCAGCTACACCGCCAACCATCACACCGCTGGCCCGCACGGCCGTGCAGAGTAAATGCGCTGACTGTGAACACGAGGATGAGAAGGAAGAACCAACCGTCCAACGCAAGGCCACGGCTGCGACGGCATCCGGAACCGAAGGCAGCGGCATAGGGGCAGGCCCCGGGGATAGTGGTCGCCCGGCAGGCGGGCTTGCGGGCAGCGCGTTGCCCACCGGCGGCGGCAGCCCCCTGCCCCAGGCTGCGCGTGGGTTTTACGAAAGCGGCATCGGTGCGGACTTCTCCGGTGTGCGCGTACACACCGACACGCACGCGGCACGCATGAGCCAGCAAATCAACGCCCGCGCGTTCACTCACGGCAACAACATCTACTTCGGCGCCGGCGAGTATTCTCCCGGCACCACCGAGGGCAGGCGCCTGCTGGCGCACGAGCTGGTGCATACCGTACAGCAGGGCTCGCGTGGGGGCGGGATGGTGATGAGGAAGGTGGTTGGGCCGGGCAATCCAACGACACCCAGGGACAACAGGAAAGGCCGGCACGTGAACCGCCCGTACAAGGTGTATATCACGCAGGCGATGTTGAAAATGAACGAGGAGGATCAAAAGAAAGCGATACAGGACAAGCTGATTGAAGAGCATCCGGAGACCAAGGGCTTCGAGTGGATACGTTTCGCGCCGCTGACACAGTCGCACCTTGCAAACGGTTACTGGGTATGGATCACCGACAATTCAATTGCGCCCATTTCACCGAAAGAGGAGAAGGAAATCGCCAAGCGCGAGAAAAAGTTTTCCAGCAACGAGCGGAAGGCAATTGATGAGGAGGCATACAATCGATTCTGGGAAAAGACCGGACACAATCGCGGGAAGCGTCTGGGATCAACAGGCAATGATGCCGAAATGGCGAAGTACCTGAAGGGAATTCGGGATGACGTTGTTCGCGAGCGCGTGCTTATCGACGCGTTGCCAGAAAACGTCCGCGCGGCAATCATGGACGAGCGCACTGCCGCCACGCTCGACCCTCGTGACTACCAGGCAGTGTTGCGCATCGCCAACCAACTTTCGACGCTTACACCGGAGGAATTGGCCGAGTATCGAAGCCGATCGACGTTGGATACACAGGACTTTCGTGAGATCGAGCAGTCGGTGCAGGCGTTCATCGCGCAACGCAAAGCGCGCATGGCAAACGAGGCCGATCGCCGCAAGACCGCCACGCAGCTCTACGGGCTGGAAAAACTGTACACACTCTACAAGGCGTTTCTCCCCCACCGGTATGCATATGCCAACGACCCCGCAAAACATGGTGGCGGATATATCGACCCGACGGATACGCAACGGATGTTGGCTATTGAGGCCGGCGACGCATTCGAGGACGCTCTGCACGCCGCGGGATTTTCCACCATTGATGAGTTCGAAGTCCTCATCCACACGTATACGCATGCATTCCGCAACGAAGCCGTGCAGCTCACATACGAGGTGCTCGATCGGTACAAACACATGCTGTTGGAGGAACGCGAGCGATACTCGCACGCGGACGAACTGGGGAAGCTGATGCAGGCGGTAGCAGAAACCGGAGCCCGCGACAAATACACACCGTACCTCCACACGGCCAACCCGGAGCAATCAAAGCAGGCAGACAACAGAGCCGTTCCAACGTTCCAGGTGCCACAGACATCACACGTCGACGCCCTGAAACCGGACCCCGAAGCCATCCCACGCGCAATGTTCCAAATCGCGGAGGAGGACGTTACGGCGCTCGCCGGCACCTACCCCCTGCTGGGAGACCGCGACTTCCCGCGCGCAAGCATCGCCAAAGCAACAAGCCAACTCGAAGTGGAGCGCATCATCGCGGAATACGTTTCCGCGCGCGTCAACTCCATCGACAACACACGGGCGGATATCGAGGAAGACAACGACAGGGTATTCCTGCTGGACTCCCTCATTGCCCTTGCCAAGAAGCAGCAGAATATCACCGAAGGCTCTGTCCTGAATGCCATCGTGGATGACGAGGTGGGCAGCATCAAAGCCATAAAGTTCCTGAAGAACCTGGTCCTGAGCATTGTAGCCATCGCCGTCAGCTTCGCGGGACCAATCGGCCAATTGGTGGCATTCGGCATCAGCGCCTACATGGCGGCCGACGAGTACAAAACGTACCTGTCCGAATCCGACGCTCATGCCGTAGGACTGTTGGCGGAGGATCCGAACTTCGCATGGGTGGTTGTGGCGATCGTAGGCGCCGGAATCGACCTGGCGGTGCTGGCACACTCCGCGAAGGCAATCAAACCGGTTGTGGAGGCGTTTGAAATTGGCGAAGAGGCTGGGAACGTTGTAGCGTTGGAGGCAAGGCTTGCGAAGCTCACGGAGGTTGAGGAGAGCCTGAAAAGCACAATCCTGAACGCGGCCAAGGCCCGGTCCGAGCGTATCGCCGCATGGAAGGCCCTTGGTTCCACAGGTGGCAAGCTGTTCGACATCACCGGCGCCGTTTCTGAAATGGCCGCGAAACTGACATCCGCGGTGTACTACAGCATCAAGAGCGGGATTCGCGAGTTCCAGTTGTTCGTTAAAACGCGTGAGGCGTTTGACCTTATCGGCGATGTTGCGAAATTGGCCCCCGAGGAACTGGCGAAGCTGAAGCAGGCCTATGTCCAGGCGGTTGAGGATGTGGAGGCGATCGCAGCGCACGGGAAGGGGTTGGGGATGACGGATGAGGAGGTTGAGGCATTCGTTCAACTTCGACCTTCGCAGCCGAAAAATTCGGCCGCTGACTTGAAGCTCGAGATGAGCGCCTGGAAGGCAACTGATCAAGGAGGACTACCAACAAGCTCCCTCAATTCCCAATCAGCGATTGTGGACGAGCTCGTAAACATTGCACTAAGGAAAAAATCAGAAGGTGCCTGGCTGCAGCCTGGCGAAAAAGTCATCATTGACCGGCTACGCAACGGCACATATACCGACCTTCGTCTGGCGAATGTTGTTCATGCAAAAGGGGGTTCGGCACTTCAGGAATTCAATATCACCGTCTCTCGTAACAGCGTTGAATATCAAAACGTTCTTCAAAGACTTGCTCAAGAGAGAGTGGGAAGGACAAAAGGCATTGAAGATCGCATCATTGTCGCAGATACATTCTTTGCCAAAGTAGAATCTGGTGTAAAGCCAGTTTTGATTACACAGGACAAAGGAATATTTAATTCTTTGCTCAGAATATCCGGAGTAAAGCCTGAGAAACTCGGGAGAGAGGTTTCATTAGCATATCCTAATGGATTTGACGTAACAATCAACAGTCGCACCATTACGGTTATTCCAATTCCTGGCAAGTGAGAACTATGGCATACAACTACGATTACTTCGTTGCCGAACTGACATGCCCGAACTGTGGAAACATTAGTCCGGCAGATACTGGCACCAACGCACAGACCTATATCCGTGACAACTCCGAGGGCATCCCCCTCGTTGTTGGATCAACGCTGGTCGTCGATCCCCGGCGGATTCGCACGGACGACTACGATGGATATTTTGCTGTTAACGTACCGGATCCAGGTGAGCCCATACATATTCTTCACACATGGGATTGCCATTTTTGCGACAAACCAGTCCAATGGATGCAGGTCATCGTTGCAGAAAACGTGATCGAATCCATCACTGCAATCACGTTTGATCGAGCACATGTAGAACGCTGCCACCTTGTTTCATGGGAGGTCATCGATAGGGTGGCAGACCTAACCGGGCTATCGTTCGAGGAGCTGAGGAATCGGAATCTTGTTCAACTCCTGCTCGAGCATCTTCCGCATGACACGCCAGGTGACACGAGAGGATGATGGTAGTTGGTGTTCAAATTCCTTCGTACCAAATGAACGAACTGCATGGAACGCTACGACCTTTACGGATTCCGGGGAATGGATATTCTTCAGGCAATCAAATACATCGAGAGGTCCCTCGGGATCATTATGGGGCCACGAGAAAGTTCATACCGGGGAGTCTACTATGTATCCAAGGGTGACGGATCCGCACACGTCCTCGAGGAAAATGACGAAAACGGTGATTGGCTCAGGAAATATCCTGAATATCAAGTCACTCTTACGGTCAAAGACATACCCGACATGGACGGCACCCGCGATCGACTGACCTCTGGTGTCGACGACCCCGTATTTCTTGAATCGCGCTTTTATGAACCTCAGCCTGACGATGACGATGACGACGATGATGATACAGTACACGACTTCTTCGTCGCCGAACTGACCTGCCCTGCCTGCGGCAATGTCAGCCCGGCGGACACAAGAATGTTCGCCTGGTCTGACTTGCGTGGAGGGTCGGAAGAAATCCTTCTGTCGGTCGGTTCAGAACTTGCCATCGATCCTGATCGCATCCGCGACAACGGCTATCGAAGCTACCGAACAGTACGGACACCATCACCGGGAGAGCCGATACACATTCTACGTTCATGGTCGTGTCGATTCTGCGACGTATTGCTGAATTGGATGGAGATCATCGTCACTGACGGTATCATCACATCAATCGAGGCTGTCCCATTCGACCGCGAGCATCTGCAACGAAGCCATCTGGTGTTCGAGGACGCGGGCGTTGAGGCAGCGGCGTTGGTGGGCTCAACATTACTCGACTTTGAACAGACGCATCGCGGAACAGATATCTTGCAATTCCTGTTCGAGCATCTTCCGCATGACACGCCGGGCGACACGAGAGCATGACAGGCGCGCTGCGGAGTACCATAGCACCGACGTTTCTGTGTGAAGTCGCGGGAACATTGCCAATCACGTGCGAATGGAACATAGTCGTTGGAGCATAACGTTCACGCTCGGCGGTCACCGCCGTATAGCTGCTCTCCAGGAATTAATCGCATATGCCGTACAGCTTTGACTTCTTCGTCGCCGAGCTCACCTGTCCGAACTGCAAAACAGCGAGCCCTGCTGATACCTCTACCAACGCTCAGACATACATTCGCGATTCACCTGAAGGTGCGTCGCTGAACGTCGGTTCGGCGTTGACGATTGATCGCAATCGAATCAGGGATAACGATTACGATGGCTATAGAACCGTTCAAACTCCCTTACCTGATGAACCGATACGCATCCTGAACACGTGGGACTGCTATTTCTGTGATCAGCCGGTTCAGTGGATGGAGATTGTTGTCGCCGACAATGTTATTGCATCCATCACGGCGATCGACTTCGACCGCGAACACTTCATGCAAAGCCATCTTGTTTCGGTTGATGCAGATGGTATCGCGGCAGACCTCGCGGGAATACCATATCGAGAGCTGCCGGGCCACGACATTGTCCAGATTCTGCGCGAAAAGCTCCCTTCTTCTTCAGTCTGATGAGACAGGTGAATCTGGAGCGGTTGGTCCACATCAGCCAGACTGGAACGCCGACGGAGACTAACAAGTGAGAGCGAGACTGGTTATCGACTTTGCGTTCGGCGAACGTGGTGCCTCGAAAGCCGAAACGCGGGGATGTTTCTCTGCCGGCTACGCCGAACTGGAGGATGGCATGCGCTTCCCGCTATGCTTCTACGATCCCGGACGGCTTGCACAGGATCTGGACACAGAAACGGACGTTGGCCGGCCCTACATTACCGAGCGAGGCATGATCGTCGTAAACACGGTCACCTACGATAACATGCTCCTGACTGTCCGGGATTTGGCCAGCGAAGGGTTCTTTGCCAAATAATATGTGATACTATATTCATTCATTCTCTCGATTGCGTCAGACATGCGCTCGAATCCGATCGATGAGCTTATCCAGTATCGGGTCACCGCAACGACATACCTGACGCATACACGCAAAAGCCACCGCCGGACAAAGGGCTTCATGGCATGCTCAAGTCGATAGCGGGATTCGCGAGTTCCAGTTGTTCGTTAAAACACGCGAGGCGCTTGATCTTATCGGCGATGTTGCGAAATTGGCCCCCGAGGAACTGGCGAAGCTGAAGCAGGCCTATGTCCAGGCGGTTGAGGATGTGGAGGCGATCGCAGCGCACGGGAAGGGGTTGGGGATGCACGATGCAGAAGTTGAAGCATTCATGCATTTGAAGACTGAGACACCGGACCTAACGCGAAATGACATTCTCAAACGGATGCAAAAATGGAACGAAGAACTAACCAACGAAGAGAGGTCAATCGATGAATATCTAAGAGAGAAAGGACACCATGTTGCACCAAACTTACTGGAAGGCACGAAAGGTGCCGGCCGGCAAGGAGATCGGATCATTGATGGAGTGAAGACGGAGTATAAGTCCCTTTCAGGGATATCAGTAACGACATCTGACAAAATTTCTGCTGCATTTTCGAATAGAGTAATGAATGCCAGAGGCCAGGCGAACAATATTATTATCGATACGCGCCTTCAACCGGGCATTACTGAGGAAGCAACGCGACGAGGGATTGCACGCGCATATGGAGCAGATAGAGAAACGGCACGAAGAGTCGGAATCGCTCCCAAGCTGCAATCAATCCGTGCGATTGGCCCAAATTTTGACATTACCGTAACAAAGCCTTAATCAACATGGAACTGCCAACATACGCAGAGCTTGAGGGACGCATAAAGGACGACATTGATCATTATGGCGGGAAGCTCCCCGACCTTGTCTCCGTCGCGTGGTCCGGATATCTTGGGGCACTATTGGAATGGGGCTTGCTCTCTGTTACTCCATATTCCCAATTACTAGGCCTACTTCCTCCTGTCAAAGACAATCCGATGGCGGAGATCTTTCTGGGCAGGAATCGCGAATGAGCGTATCGCACCATTTTGTGCGATACGGTGGTAGATGCAAACGCCATCCGACTTGCTCATATATCAGTAGTAGGTTCGGATCATAGTAGGACTTTATCCTTACAAGAATTGATCATTCAGTTCTTCGAGGCGGCCATAAAACGGACCTTGGCCGACCCTACATCACCGAGCGAGGAATGATCGTTGTAAACACGGTCACTTACGATAACATGCTCCAGGCCGTCCGGGATCTGGCTAGCGAAGGGTTCTTTGCCAAATAACATGTGACACTATATTCTTCTCTCGATTGCGCCAGATATGTGCTCGAATCCGATCGATGAGCTTATCCAGCACGGGGTCACCGCAACGACATACCTGACGCATGCACGCAGAATCCACCGCCGGACAAAGGGCTTCATGGCATGCTCAAGTCGATATCGAAACTCGCGAATCCAAGTGGCTCGCAAGTATCCGCGGGGCGCTTGATCTTATCGGCGATGTTGCGAAATTGGCCCCCGAGGAACTGGTGAAGCTGAAGCAGGCCTATGTCCAGGCGGTTGAGGATGTGGAGGCGATCGCAGCGCACGGGAAGGGGTTGGGGATGCACGATGCAGAAGTTGAAGCATTCATGCATTTGAAGACTGAGACACCGGACCTAACGCGAAATGACATTCTCAAACGGATGCAAAAATGGAACGAAAAACTAACCAACGAAGAGAGGTCAATCGATGAATATCTAAGAGAGAAAGGACATCATGTTGCGCCGAACTTACTGGAGGGTACGGAAGGTGCTGGCCGGCAAGGAGATCGGATCATTGATGGAGTAAAGACGGAGTATAAGACGGTCTCCAACGCAAAGGAGCAAACATCAGATGGGATATCACGTACATTGTCACGCCGAATCATGGACGGCAGATCACAAGCTAGCCACATTGTGGTGGATGCGAGAAAGCAACAAGGGATAACAGAAGGAATTGCGGAACGTGGAATCCTTAGGGCATATGGGTCCGACGAAGCTCTGGCCTTGAAGGAAGGCACCGATCCCAAAATCCACTCTGTACGTATCATAGGTCCCAATTTTGATATAACGAAGTGAAGACAAGCCATGGAAAACCCAACACACGAAGAGCTGCAATCCCGCATTCAAACGGACATCGATCACTATGGCGAGCAACTCCCTGACATCGTCATCGCAGCATGGTGCGGATATATTGGAGCCTTACTGGAGTGGGGTCTAATACCGCCTGATATTCATCACCGTCTGCGGCGACTATTGCCGGCTATCGAAAACGATCCTATGATCGACATCTTTCAAGGCAGAGAGCCTGATTGACATGGCGCCAATCTCTATCGGTTGTCAATTTGATCGCGAATGCGACTAATTGACATACGATTTGGTCTAACTCACTGTTTTTTTGGCTCAAAATCGAGTTTCCTCGACTGGCATTCGAATACGTGCTCGACGAGCAACTTGCCTATGAAGCAGAAGCACGCGGACATTTGGGCGGTGTCACAGCAGTGTTGGCCGATGGCACGCGCCATCCGGTGTTTTTCAATAGCCGAAACCCGACTCCAGATACCATGTACCGATCGACGCCACGGCAATTGGTCGCCTCTCCGCGGATATCGACCTACCACCAGGTGACACGTTCACACAAGATTGGGTGTACGAGATCTCCGAGGAATATCGAACGCTCGGGCATCTCAAGCGATTTGCCAATGCTTACGGACCGGGAGATTATGGAGCAAATGAGCTCAGGCTTCTCATGCACTTGATGTTGGATGTCACCAACGATCTACTCGGCTCCGATGAAGATTCTGGTCGGATCGCGTGGCAAATCGTTGGTGGCCTGCTTCATGGCAACTATTCAATGCATCTCGACGAGTTCGAATATTGGTCATTGAAGAACTCATCGATTGAAGATGCATTTGCGATCACACCCTATATCCGCCAAATGGCTAACGAAACAGGCATTTGATTATACGAGACTAACAATACCAACGAAGCATGGTTATTGCGCTCGGCGGCCACCTCCGTACAGCTATGTTGGTACGGCCCACGTGTTATTGAGGCATCAAAATGGACTTCCCTCGACTGGCTTTCGAATACGAGTTCGACGAGCAGCTTGCCTATGAGGCAGAGGCGCGCGGACATCTGGGCGGTGTCACAGTAGTGTTGGCCGATGGCACACGCCATCCGGTGTTTTTCTATAGCCCAACCCGGCTCCTGCAGGACCTGGAAACCGAAACGGACCTTGGCCGACCCTACATCGCCGAGCGAGGCATGATCGTTGTAAACACGGTCACTTACGATAACATGCTCCAGGCCGTCCGGGATCTGGCTAGCGAAGGGTTCTTTGATGCATTGCCGCCGATCGTCGGCACATCAGCTCACTGAACGCACGGGCAGAATGCACACGGCTCAAACAACGAACACGGCATACTCTACCAAACCCTGTACGTTACAGCAACCGGCATGCGTCTCGTTTTTGAATCAGTACTTTGCAGGACTGTTCATACACAACTGAACCATGCCTGCTATGCCGACACTTGCCCCGATTACCGAACCGCAACCTGCGCTGGGGTTCGGATGCTCGCTCTGGAGTTTTCCCAAGAGTCCATCCAAGGCTGTCGTCTGCACGTTCTCGGGCTCGGCGAGCGACGAACACCTGTACGAAGAGAGCATCCACTTTCTCCGCACACGAATCAATCGGGCATGCGATGTCTGCAATCTTGCCGAAGCGCTTGTTGTGGATCTCACGCATGTTGATTTCGGAGCTCCCATCCCGGCATCCATTATCGGATCGCGACACCGACTGTTCAAGGACACGATCGGAATAATCGTGACGGACTGCCAGGGGATTGTGAACAACAGCGATTGGACCGCAATCCAGTGCGCGCGAGGCCCTGTTGAAATGTTCAACACGATGGCATACGCTCTGCGCCGGAAACGTCACGATGGCGGGGCCCGAATGATCGCCGTACCCCAGTATCCCCTCCCGAGCACCGAACCGGTTTCGCTCGACATCTCCGCCGTGCGCGCCGAGACATATTCCTGGCAGTCGGCCGATGGCGCCCTTAACGGCTATCTTGCATTTCATGGCACATATCGCATCGGCTCGGCCGGGCATGATGACGCAACCAGTATTCAGTGGGCGATCGACGAGTTCTGCGAACGGTTCCGCCCGCACGCTCTCATCCTCGACGCTCGCCAACTCGACTATCAGTGGGGGGATGACCTGTCGCTTCTTCCGCGAGATTTTGACATCCCGTTGGAACGTGTTCGTGTGATCCTGAACCCGGAACAGACGAAGCCATTCGAGCATGCCGTCCCGAAGGACTGTTTGGTTACCGACGTCGCAGCGGCGTTCGAGGCTTTGGTGGATTCGTAAGCGTCCTGCGGCTGGCGCTGGTGCCGATGGCCGAACGAACATATCGCTAACGGCTTCCCGTGCCGTTCGAGTCAGCCACGCGACATCCATTCCCATGACAACAATCGCGCAGTTCCTGGCACAACATTACGCGAGCAGCACTGTCCTCCCGGACAAGCCGGCAACGGATGAGCAGATCGCGCAGGTTGAAGCCATCTTGAATCGGCCGCTGCCCCTCGCGGTTGTTGACCTGCTCAGACAGTCGGATGGCCTGGAGATCCGGGGGACACGGGTTTCCCTTTCGGTGTACGGAACACGCCTGCTTGATGTCCAGAACGAAGCTGACACATGGTCGCAGAAATTGAACGGCATGTTCGTGTTTGCAAACGATGGCGCGTCCAACATCTACTATCTCGACGTCAACAACCGCATTGGTCGTGGTGCTGGGCATGTGTATGCCGTTGACATGAGCATTTGCGACTTCGAGTATTCGGTGGATGCCGCCCCGGATATTGTGGCGCTCCTTGAGCGGGTGCTTGCGGGTGAGGACCCGGCGATCGGAACGCCCCTGGGCAAACAGATGGATGCATGAGCCATTGGGCAGGCGCATAATCAAGCCACGTAGATCCGGCACGCGCCCCAGGTGATTCAAGATGGCAAACACATGCGGCGAACGTTTTGCCGTTGCTCTCAGCTCACGATGTATTGGAAGCGGAACGGATGGCTTGCTTCGTGCGACCGCCTCGCCACCCCCCCACCCTCCAAAATCCGTCACACCTCGCTACTCTTCCCCGTTGCCAATCTCAGGCCCTTTGCGTAACCTTGGCGTCTTGTTTCGGACCCCTCGTTCGAGGGTGATACCGCACGCTGTGGCGGAGCGGCCAATACCGGCTGCACGCTGCGTGTGGTCCGCGGCACGGGCCAGGCGCCCGCACTTGTTACGAAGCCATGTTCACGCAACTTCCATCCAAACTCGACTATAGCGCGCTCGAATCGGAGATCCTCTCCTTCTGGCGCGACAACGATATCTTCAAGCGCTCAATCGAGACGCGTCCGGCCGACAGGCTCTGGATTTTCAACGAGGGCCCGCCCACGGTAAACGGCGTGCCCGGCATTCACCATGTGCTGAGCCGTACGATCAAGGATATGTTCTGCCGCTACAGCACGATGCGCGGATATCGCGTGCATCGCAAGGGCGGCTGGGACACGCACGGGCTGCCGGTGGAAACGAATCTGGAGAAGCAGCTCGGCCTGAAGGAAAAGGGTGAGATCGAGTCGAAGATCGGTGTGGCCAATTTCAACCGGATGGCCAAGGAGTTCGTGTACGAGCACATCAACAAACCCGGTGCCTGGCGCGACCTCACCGAGCGGATGGGATATTGGCTGGATCTGGACAATCCCTACATCACCTGCACGAACGAGTACATCGAATCGGTCTGGTGGGCGCTCTCGGAGTTCTTCAAGAAGGATCTGATCTATCGCGGGTTCAAGATCGTACCGCAGTGCCCGCATTGCGAGACGCCGCTCAGCTCGCACGAGATCGCGCAGGGCTACGCCGATGTGCGCGACCCCTCGCTGTTCGTGAAGGTGAAGCTGCAAGTCGCGCAGCAGGCGGCAGGCAGGGAGCTCCCGGAGAACACGTTTTTCCTGGTCTGGACAACCACCCCCTGGACGCTGATCTCGAACGTGGCGCTCGCGGTTGGCCCCGATATCGCCTACACGCTTGTGCACGACGCCGCAGCCGATCAGCACTACATCCTTGCCGAGGCCCGGCGCGCGGCGCTGGACCCCGACGGCACATGGACGGTGCAGGGCACGTTCACGGGCGCGGAACTGGAGCGCCTGCGCTACGAGCGCCTGTTCAGCTACGTGGCAACCGAGCTGGATGCGTTCTATGTGATCACGGGCAACTTCGTCTCCACGGAGGACGGCACCGGCATTGTGCATATCGCGCCGGCGTTCGGCCAGGATGACTACGAGGTTTCGCGCCGCTACGATCTGCCGGTGCTGCAGCCGGTGACACCCGGCGGGCGCTTCACCGAGGAGGTTACCGACTTCGCCCATCGCACGGTAAAGACGCTGCGATTCGAGGGCCGCGTTGAGGAAGGCGTCGACAAGGAAATCGTGATCGCGCTGAAGCACCGGGGGCTGGTGCTGAAGTCCAGCAACGACTACCTGCACAGCTACCCGCACTGCTGGCGCTGCGACAATCCGCTGATCTATTACGCACGTGACTCGTGGTACATCCGCACCACGCAGTACGCGCAGGAGATGATCCGTCTGAACGGCGAGATCGGCTGGCATCCCGCCGAGATTGGCGCCGGCCGTTTCGGCAACTGGCTGGAGGAGAACAAGGACTGGTCGCTATCGCGCGACCGGTACTGGGGCACGCCCCTGCCAATCTGGGTGAACGAGGATGACCCCGAGGACATGTTCGCCGTGGGCTCGATCGAGGAGCTGATGGCCGGCGAATATGAAATCGGGGACGAGGAAGTTGTGCCCATGGCCGATATGGTCGACGAGCTCGACCTGCACAAGCCGTTCGTGGACAACGTGATCTTCCGTCGCGACGGCAAGACATACCGTCGCACGCCGGAACTGATCGACGTCTGGTTCGATTCCGGCTCGATGCCGTTCGCGCAGTGGCACTATCCGTTCGAGAACCGCGACATGCTGGAAGGCCGATTCCCCGCGGACTTCATCGCGGAAGGTGTTGACCAGACACGCGGTTGGTTCTACACGCTGCACGCCATCGCCACGCCGTTGTTCGGAAGCGCAGCAACGCGCAACATCCTTGTCAACGATCTGGTGCTCGACGACAAGGGCCAGAAGATGTCGAAGTCGCGCGGGAACGTCGTGGCGCCGTTCGAGCTGCTGGAGAAGTACGGCGCCGACGCTGTGCGCTGGTACATGCTCACCAGTTCGCCGCCCTGGAAGCCGATGTATTTCAGCGAGCGCGATATCGAGAACACGGTGATCGCGGACTTCCTGCGCGCACTGGCCAACTGCTACAGCTTCTTTGTGCTCTATGCCAACGTGGATGGGTTCACGTTCGGCGAGGAACGCATTCCGGTTGCAGAACGCGCCGAGCTTGACCGGTGGGTGCTTTCGGTATTGAACTCCACGATTGCCGAATACACGGCATTGATGGACGGCTACGATCCCACGCGCGCAATGCGGCTGGTGAGCGAGTTCGCTGTAAGCCAGCTCTCCAACTGGTATGTGCGTCGCAACAGACGCCGGTTCTGGAAGGGCGAGAAGTCGCAGGACAAGACGGCCGCCTACCAGACGCTGTACGAGTGCCTGGTGGCAATCGCGAAGATGATGGCCCCGCTTGCCCCATTCTTCTCCGAACGCCTGTACCGGAATCTGAACACGGTAACGGGACTGGAGCCGGCCGAGTCGGTTCATCTTACGCTGATCCCGGAGCCCGAGGCCGGTGTGGTGGATACAGCCCTGGAACGCCGCATGCGCAAGGCTCAGACGGTGGTGGCGCTGGCACGCATGCTGCGCGAACGCTCGCGCCTGAAGGTGCGGCAACCGCTGCGACGCATTCTGATCCCGGTAAGCAACGACGCCGAGCGCGAGGATTACCGTCTTGTCGAGGATATCATCAAGGACGAGCTGAACGTGAAGGCGGTGGAATATGCCGGCGCCGACGAGAGCACGAACGTGGTGAAGATGAAGGCCAAGGCCAACTTCAAGGCCATCGGCCCGAAGTACGGCAAGCAGGCCAAGGCGGTGGCTGCCGCCATTGCCGGGATGGGATCGGCACAGATTGCTGAGATGCAACGGCTCGGCAGCTTGACTCTCAGCAGTGCGAGTGATACGTTTGTCGTTCTTCCGGAGGACGTGGAGGTAATTCACGAGGATATCGAGGGCTGGCTTGTCGCGGCCGAAGGAACGGTTACCGTTGCACTTGATACCGAACTCGATGAGGCGCTTGTTCGCGAGGGGCTTGCACGGGAGTTCGTCAATCGTGTGCAGAACCTGCGCAAGGATTCCGGTCTGGAACTCACCGATCGCATCAGCGTTGTGTACCACTGTGGTGACGAACTCGCGCAAACGCTCGAAGCCGAACGCGACTATATCATGCAGGAGATACTCGCGGTTCGTTTTGCGTTTGGCGAGCTGGAGACAATGCACGATGCCGAGTTGAATGAGCTTCCATGTCGCATTGCGCTGGAGCGCGTGCAGGCTGCGTAATCCCGGGAATCGGCATTGGGCAGCCCGGCACTGCGGGCTGCGCCTCCGCCATAGTGGCTCCTTTGACGAGTTAGTCCCCGCGCCGCTCGGGCGCTGACTATATACATGCATCTCCATAGGGATGCACGCCGGATGCCGTTGGCCCTCACAACACGGGCGGCAACGGACCTGCGGCATCACCCTGGCAGTTGAGTTGTACCGCGCCATGCGGTACACCGTGCCTGGGTGGATGAACGTCAATCGAGCACAGGATAACCAAGGCGACAGGAATCATGGCAGCAAAGAAACCAGCATCGTCCGCCGCGAAACGTTCAGCGACCGCAACCGCTGCAAAGGCGGCGACTTCATCTTCAGCCAGGAAACCTGCTCCTGCAAAGAAGGCGGCACCCGCGAAGAAGGCGGCGCCCGCGAAGAAGGCGGCGCCCGCGAAGAAGGCGGCGC
>CBHYLN010000025.1:0-46288 GCA_966128725.1 uncultured bacterium
GGAGAATATCGTCTGGTGGAGTATAACGATCTGTGAGCAAGTTGGAGCGGCCTATGCCGCTCGGCTATATTGCGTGTTGGCCGTTGCAACTCGAAATGGTAATGGTGCGGCGCTTGATCGGACGCCGCAATCTCTCCAGCGAGGTCGTTTCGATGTTCCTCCGATCCATGCTATTGCCTTCCTCTCATGAGCAGCAGTTTTGGACCGAACTCCGCCTACATCAACGAGCTCTACTACGAGTTCTTGAAGAATCCTGGCGCGTTCGACGCCACATGGCGCGATTTCTTTGCCTCGTACGACCCCAGCCATCCCGATGACGTGCCGGAGCAGTACGAGAAATCCTCGGGTGCAGGCCCGGCTCCGGTTGCCGCCAACGGCAACGCAGGCCCCGCCATCGCGGCCGATGATTTCCCTTCGCGGTTCCCGAAGCCAAACGGGAACGGCACGCCGGCGCCCGCTGTGGCAGTTGCGGCAAGCCCGGCAGCGCCCGCTGCGCCAGCCGCCACACCCACTGCGACCCCGGCGCCAGCCGCCAAGGTCCCAACTCCCGTTCCCGATGGCGCCCGCCAGCTTACCGGCGTTGGCGCACGCATCGTGCAGAACATGGAGGCCAGCCTTCAGGTGCCAACCGCGACGTCGTTTCGCGAGCTGCCCGTAAAGCTGCTGGAGGAAAACCGCACGCTGATCAACGGCTATCTGAAGGCCAGCGATCAGGGCAAGCTGAGCTTCACGCACATCGTCGGCTGGGCGATCGTTAAGTCGCTGGTGAAATACCCCGCGCTGAACAACAGCTTCCAGAGCATCGACGGCAAGCCGTATCTGGTGGTCAGGCCGGATGTGAATCTCGGGTTGGCGATCGACATGGAGCGGCCGGACGGCAGCCGTTCGCTGGTGGTGCCAAGCATCAAGCGCGCCAACCAGATGAACTTCCTGGAGTTCTTCCGCGCCTACGATCTGCTGGTGCGCAAGGCCCGGCGCAACGAGCTGAGCCCTGATGACTTCATGGGCACTACCGTGACGCTCACCAACCCCGGGACCATCGGGACGGTGGCCTCGGTGCCGCGCCTGATGGCCGGGCAGGGAACGATCATCGCAACCGGCGGCATCAATTACCCCGCCGCGTATCAGGCGATGGATGCCGAAACGCTGAGCGAGCTTGGTATCAGCAAGGTGATGGAGATGACCTCCACGTACGACCACCGCATTATTCAGGGTGCGGAATCCGGTCTGTTCCTGGCGCATCTCCAGGACCTGCTGCTGGGCGGTGAGGGTTTCTACGACGAGATCTTCCACGACCTGAAAATCCCGTACCTGCCGCTTTCGTGGGCGCGTGATCGTAACCCGGGCATCTTCGGCAACAACCGTTCGGAGGTGATCGAGAAGCAGTTGAGCGTACTGAATCTGATCTCCAGCTTCCGCCAACGTGGCCACGTGCAGGCGCATCTGAATCCGCTGGGCGAGACGATCGATTTCCAACCGGATCTGGACCCCGCCACCTATGGCCTGACGATCTGGGATTTCGACCGTACGTTCCTTACCGGAGGGCTCGCAGGCAAGCAGAGCGCCAATCTCCGCACCATCCTTTCAGTACTTCGCGACACCTACACGCAGCGCATCGGCGTGGAGATTGCCCACATCCAGGATCTGGAGCAGCGCCAATGGCTGCAGGAGACCATGGAGACCCGGCGCAATACGGCCGAGCACAGCCCGGACCAGAAGAAGCGCATCCTGCGAAAGCTGAGCGAGGCCGAAGGGTTCGAGAAGTTCCTGCAAACCAAGTACACGGGCCATAAGCGTTTCTCGATGGAGGGCGCCGAAACCACGATCCCCATGCTCGACGAGCTTGTGGAGCGTTCGGCCGCGCAGGGCGTGAAGGAGATCGTGATCGGCATGGCCCACCGCGGACGCCTGAACGTGCTGGCGACGGTGATCGGCAAAAGTCCCGGTAAGATTTTCTCCGAGTTCGAGGACAACCGCGATCCCGAGTCGGTGCATGGTTCCGGCGACGTGAAGTACCATCTTGGCGAGCGTGGGACGATCCTTACCGAAAGTGGTAATCGTATCACCATTCGCCTGTCGCCGAACCCCAGCCATCTGGAGGCCGTCAACCCCGTGGTTGAAGGCATGGTGCGCGCCTTGCAGGACCGCGCCGGCCAGTTCGGCTACGATCAGGTAATTCCCGTGCTGCTGCACGGTGATGCCGCGTTCGCCGGGCAGGGCGTGGTGGCCGAAACGTTGAACATGAGCCAGTTGGATGGCTATCGCACCGGCGGTACCATTCATCTGGTGATCAACAACCAGATCGGCTTCACCGCGTCGCCGCGCGACACTCGCTCCACGAGGTACGCCACCGATATCGCCAAGATGATCGGCGCCCCGATTTTCCATGTGAACGGTGATGACCCTGAAGCCGCCGTGTACGTGATGTCGCTGGCGTACGAGTACCGCCAGCGCTACAAGCGCGATGTGGTGATCGACCTGATCTGTTATCGCCGTTACGGGCACAACGAGACGGATGAGCCCAGCTATACGCAGCCGTTGCTGTACAGCAAGATCAAGGCGCATCCGTCGTCGCGCGTGGTGTATACCGAGCGCCTGCTGCGCAACGGTACGCTGACGCAGGCGGAGGTGGATGCGGTTGAGGAGGAGTTCAAGTCCCGGTTGGAGGATCTTCTGGCTGCCACGAAGGCGGCGCCGAAGGCCGTGCAGGCCGCCGATCCCCTTCAGGAGGACGTGCTGAATCCTTCCACAACATGGAGCAATCCGCAGACGGGTGTGCCGGAGTTCATGCTGCATCACATCATCAAGGTGCTTTCCACGGTGCCCGAGGATGTGAACGTACACCCGAAACTGGTGGCCCAGTTGGAGCGCAGACCCAAGCAGGCCGAGGAAGGCAAGATCGACTGGGCCTTCGCCGAGGCCCTGGCCTACGGGTCGTTGTTGTTGGAGGGATTCCCGGTGCGGCTTACCGGACAGGACTCGCAACGCGGCACGTTCTCTCAGCGCCACTCCGTGCTGCACGACCAGAAGACCGATGTTCGTTATATCCCCCTGAACCATCTGGCCGATACACAGGCCTCGTTCATGGTATACGATTCGTCGCTTTCGGAATACGCCGTGCTCGGGTTCGAATACGGGTATTCCGTTGCCGATCCCGATGCGTTGGTGTTGTGGGAAGCACAGTTCGGTGACTTCGTCAACGGCGCGCAGATCGTTATCGACCAGTTCATCTCCTCGAGCGAGGATAAGTGGGGGCAGACCTCCAGCGTTACGATGCTGCTGCCGCACGGCTTCGAGGGGCAGGGCCCGGAACACTCGTCGGCACGCATCGAGCGCTTCCTTACGCTCTGTGCCGAGGACAACATGCGCCTGGCGTTCCCGACCACCGCGGCACAGTACTTCCATCTGCTTCGCCGCCAGGCCAAGCAGGATGTCCGCAAGCCGTTGGTGGTGCTTACCCCGAAGAGTCTTCTGCGCGACCCGATGGCGTCCTCGTCGCTGGATGAGCTGATCAACGGCGAGTTCCAGCGTGTGATTCCGGAGATCGATCCCATCGATCCGGCACAGGTGCGCCGCGTGCTTCTGGCCAGCGGCAAGGTGTTCTACGATCTGATCAAGGCCCGCCGCGCTGCCAACCAGTCCGACGTGGCAATTGTTCGCGTCGAGAAGTTGTATCCGTTCCCGGCCGAGGAAGTCCGCGCGCAGTTGGAGCGGTACGCCAACGCAACCGATGTGGTGTGGGTGCAGGAGGAGCCGAAGAACATGGGCATGTGGCCCACGTTCTCGCATTGGATCGGAGCCCAGTTGATAGGCATGCAGAAGCTGCGGTTCCTTGGGCGGCCTGCCTCCGGCAGCCCGGCCGCCGGCAGCAACAAGCGCCATCAACGCGAGCAGGAGGAGATCGTCCGCCGCGCGCTGGGGCAGTAACGCAGGGCAGCGCCCGATGCGCGCATCCAAGAATCAAGGCCCCGGTTGGAACATCCAGCCGGGGCTTTTGCTTGCATGTGCCGCACACCCCCTCAACACGCACAGGCCACACAATCCGTCTTCGTTTCGTTGAGCGGCCTCACGTATCTTTGGGGTCGCACATTGCTCACGCACACTAGCGGACCATTCCCCATGGACTTTCAGATACACTCCGATTTTGAACCCACCGGCGACCAGCCGGAAGCCATCCGTCAGCTTGTGGAAGGGGTGCGCCGCGGTGACCGATTCCAGACGCTGCTTGGCGTTACCGGTTCGGGCAAGACGTTCACGATCTCGCAGATGATCAAGCAGTTGGGGCGTCCCACGCTGGTGATTTCGCACAACAAGACCCTGGCGGCGCAGTTGTACGGCGAGTTCAAGAACTTTTTCCCGACCAACGCGGTGGAGTTCTTCATCAGTTATTACGACTACTACCAGCCCGAGGCCTACATCCCCAGCACGGACACCTTCATCGAGAAGGATTTCAACATCAACGACGAGATCGACCGTCTGCGCCTTAAGGCCACCAGCGCGTTGCTGGACGACCGGCGCGATGTGATCATCGTGGCGTCGGTATCGTGTATCTACGGCATCGGGTCGCGTGATGCCTACGGCGGCCAGCTTGTGCGCCTGAAGAAAGGCGACCGTACCGAACGCAACCAGTTGCTGTATCGCCTGGCGGACATCCACTATTCCCGCAACGATGTGGACTTCTTCCGCGGCAACTTCCGTGTGCGCGGCGATGTGGTGGAGGTGATCCCCGCCTACGAGGACGACGAAGGCATCCGCATCGAGCTGTTCGGCGATGAGGTGGAGCGCATCTCGCGATTCGACCGCCTTACCGGCCGCACGCTCGCCGATCTGGAGTCGATTGTGATCTATCCGGCAAAACACTTCGTGACCACCAAGCCGGAGCTGTCGCGTTCGATCAGCGAAATCCGCGACGAGCTGTACGCGCGGTTGAAGGACCTGCGCGAGGCCGGCAAGTTGCTGGAGGCCCAGCGCCTGGAGCAGCGGACGTTGTTCGATCTGGAGATGATGAAGGAGCTGGGGTACTGTTCGGGCATCGAGAATTATTCGCGGATTCTGGCGGGGCGCATGCCCGGTGAGGCGCCCGCGACGCTGATCGACTATTTCCCTGATGACTTCCTGGTGGTGGTCGACGAAAGCCACGTAACCCTGCCGCAGGTGCGCGGGATGTTCAACGGCGATCGTGCACGCAAGATGACGCTGGTTGAACATGGATTCCGGCTGCCGTCGGCGTTGGACAATCGTCCGCTGAAGTTCGACGAGTTCATGAATCGTATCGGCCAGGCGATTTTTGTTTCGGCGACGCCGGGCGACATCGAGATGGAGCTGTGCAACGGCGTGTTCGTGGAGCAGATCATCAGGCCCACGGGCTTGCTGGATCCACGCATCGAGGTGCGGCCGGTGAAGAATCAGATCGACGACCTGATTGCCGAAATCCGTGAGCGTGTGGCGAAGGAGGAGAAGGAGAGAGTGTTGGTCACCACGCTTACGAAGCGCATGGCCGAGGACCTGACCGACTACCTCACCGAGATCGGCATCCGTACGCGGTATATCCACTCGGAGATCGACGCGCTTGAGCGTGTGGAGATCCTGCGCGATCTGCGCCTTGGCGCGTACGATGTGCTGATTGGCGTGAACCTGCTGCGCGAGGGGCTGGATCTTCCGGAGGTGTCGCTTGTGGCGATCCTGGACGCCGACAAGGAAGGGTTCCTGCGCAGCGAACGTTCGTTGATGCAGACTTCCGGCCGTACCGCGCGCAATGAAAACGGACTGGTGCTGATGTATGCCGACCGCGTTACCGATTCCATGCGCGCGGTGATCGAGGAAAGCACCAGGCGGCGCGCGATCCAGACGCAGTACAATACCGAGCACGGCATCACGCCCCGTACGGTGCGGAAGTCGCGCGAGTCGATCATTGGCTCAACCGCCATCGCCGACGTAAAGGCGCATCGCGACCAGAAGCGCAAGGACGCCGAGCACAAGGCCATCCCCGCCGAGGAGCCGGTGCTGAAGCACATGTCGCCGGAGCAGAAGCGCGACTTGATCGAACATCTCCGCGACGAAATGAAGCGTGCCGCGAAGGAACTGGAATACGAGCGGGCCGCCGAGCTTCGCGACGAGATCGGTCGGTTGGAAGGATAGGTTGCCGGATTGCGCCAGGCATTGGCAACGGACAAATAACAACGGCCGGTGCATGGGGTGAGTGCACCGGCCGTTGCCGTTTATTCGGTTCCGGCGCATGTGTGGGGGCCTGCGCCGGCGGTTTGCCGTCTGTTGTTATCGTGCGTCGTTCAGTGTCCAGCGTGGGAATCGATACCCCACGAGCGGCACCACCGGTGTGCCGGTGAGCAGAGACGTGGTGTAGGCGATCTCGGCCTGGGTTGGCACGCGGCCCGGAGCCGTGTTCTGGCAACCGGGATCGGCCAGCCCGGGCAGCTTGCCCTTGCTGTAGAATTCATCCCAGCAGTTCTTCAATCCCGCCGCGCCTTCGGTCGGCTGCGAACTCCATCGGGCCGCGAACAGCAGCCACCACAGGCCGCCCTGATCGATGCCGTTGGTCTTCAACCATCCCGCGGATTGGAATGGCTTTACATCCAACCCATCGAATGCATATCCCTGCAGCATGATGCGCGACGAGTCGAACTGCGAGCGGCCGGCGCTTGTAAGGCCATCCAGCAGCTTGTCCTCCTTGTAGATCATCTGCTTGGTTGTGGAGATCCGGACCACGTTGTAATACCACTCCTCGGCCGTGCGTGTCGGGCGTGCGAGGAACTTTACCAGATACTGCGTCAGCGCGCCGGCGTAGTCGCCGTAGACGCTGACATTGAATGCGAAGTACGCTCGCGCGGCGAACGCCTCGCGCAGGGTGTCGGTTTTGTCGGTAAGGCACGCGCCGATAAACACCAGGCTCTTGCCGAAGTTCGCATGACGGGTGCGCAGCCAGGTCCAGTAATGGGGCGTGACGGCAACGTAGTAGTGCAGATCGCGAATGCCCATCGTGCTGCCGATCATCACCATCCGCATGGTTTTCGGCTGGGCCGATGTTCCGCCGTTGAAGGTGATCATGTCGCTGTAGCCGGCATCCTTCACCTGTTCCACGTACTCGGCGAACTTCGTGCGCGGGTTGATTGTGGTATCGCCCAGATCCACGCCGGTGGTAAGTGTGCCGTCGCTGCTGCCATGCGTCGAGATAAGGATCATGCCCGGAGCGCGCAGGCGCCCTTCAAGGCCGGGAATGATCGACTCGGCGATGCTGATCGGCGTGGCGTCGTCGTTGTAGAGCTTCTTTACCGAGTAGCTGCGCTGGGTAAGGTCGCCGGCGAGCGCGTCGAACTTATCGGCGCCGCCAAATCCCTTGTGCCATGCAGGTGTGGCATGCCGCCCGTATTGGAGTCCGAAGAACTCGTAGTCGTACCATACCAGGCTTCCACGATCGTTGTTGAACGGCGCGATGAACAGCGCCGTCTTTTCGTCCGGGTCGTCGGGGCCGGAGTGCGGCGGTTCCGGATCGATATGCACGCGGGGGTCGCCGGCAAGCGGCGATGCGGTAAGCGGCACACCCGGCGAGATCGACCATCCGAACAACTGCACGCTGAGGCTTGGGCCTTCATCGTATGCCAGCGTAACCCCGTTGGCCAGGGGCGCAACGCTCTGGAGCGTTGGATCAAAAAATCCCGAGGTCGCTGTGCGTTTGCCGGCCGCCTTGTTCTGCTTCTGGATTGCGGCGATGGCGTTCCCGTAGGCCAGCACCCGATCGATAGCCTGGTTGGTCGGCAATTCCTCGGCCAACGTTGTTGCCTTGAAGATCCCCACAAGCGAAGCCTCCACGGGAAGGCGTGAGCGGCGCCAGGTGGAACTCCCCGGTTCGGTGGAGAACACGCGGAACGGCATCGTGACCGTTTCCTTCGACGTATCCACCGCGAACGTGGCGTTCACCTTGAAATCGTCGTCGGTGTACTTCATTGTCAGCGCGCCGTTGGCATACGAATAACTGCCCCGCCGGCCGATGGCATCCAGATCGCGCGCCACGTAGCAATGCGTGATGCCGCCCGGTTCAAAAATCAACGCCACATCCACACCCTGTGCCGGTCCTTTGCCATCGGAATCCTTCACATGGAAATAGGTGATCGGCAACAATGCCGCTTCGCCGCCTGTGCCTGAAGTTGGGGGTGGTGTAACCGGCGACTCCGGGCAGCCGCCGAACATGATCGCCACGGCAAGCGTGGCCAACGTCATCAGAAATCGAAACCGTAGAATCGTGTGCATCATCCTCATCCTCACTCCTCTGAATTTTTGTGCAACGAGATGCGCCTACGGCCCCATGCAGGCGATGTTGCCCGGGAATTCGTAACCGAGCGTACATCGCGATTTCGCGTGACCGGGTTTCGGGACGTGGTGGGTGGTGGTACGGCTGCTGTATCGAGAGAGCGGTTGGCGGAAACGTCAGCGGCGGGGAGCACCCGCCGCTGACAAACATCTTGGAACCGAAGCGCGTACCGCGCCAGCCGTCTGTGTGGAATACCTTCTATCCTGCGCCTGCGCAGCAACGGCCCGCCGGGCAGTGCTGCGCGCGGGCGCCTCAGAGGCCCGAGGTGAAGTTGTAGCTGAAGCCCACCCACCAGCCAAGCTGCAGGATGTCGATTGTTGGCACCGAGCTCAGGCCGGGGTCCTGCGATACCAGAGGTTCGCCAACGTTGAGCCCGTCGGCCAGGCGGGTCACCTTGCCCATGGTTACGCCACCGCTTACGCAGAATCGATTGCCACCACCAAACATCAGGGTAGGCCCAAGGATGTATTGTACGTTGGCGAAGTTGTTGGTGAACGCGCCCAGCCCAAGGCCAACGCCAATCGGACGGTAGTACACGTGCATCAACGCTCCGGGGCCGTAGTTCAGTACATCGGCCTTCTTCTTCAGAATTGTCTGCGAGCCCGCTTCGTCCTTCACGGCGAACGATTCGCTTACCAGGTTGCTGAGGAACAGCCCGGCGCTGGCGTCGATCTGCCATCCGCCTTCCACCGGCACCGTGTACTCCAGCGTGAACGGGCGAACGCCCTCCAGCCCGCGAAGGTCGGTGGATTCCTTTCGATGCCCGGAGACCACGAACTGTACGGCATTGCCCTTGGCCTGCTCCTTGAACGAGAAGAACTTGAAGGGCGTGCTTTGCACGGCCGAATACAGATCGGCGGTGTTGCCTACCTTGATGGGCCACGAGGCCGAGTTCGACAGCTCGCGGAACGTGCCGGTTGCGCGGCTGAAGATATCCTTCACCGCGCCCTTGCTGGCTTCGTCCAGCTTCTGGTACTCGGCCAGCATGCTGTAATAGGCGACGCTGACGTCGCTGAACAGCCCTGATGCCTTCAGCATGAAATCGGATCTGGTGTACAGCTTGGTGCCGCCGGCAGCCTCCGTAAGGCGCTTGTCCAGATCCTCCTTGAATGCCGCCTCGTCAACAAACGGGCGCTTCAACGACGCGTACAGATAGTCATCGTACGTGACAAAGGTCTGGAACGCCATGAACTTCTGGCGGAACTCCGTGAACATGTCGCCGAAATGCGAGATGGCGGCCATGTTCTCCTTGCCACCATTGTCGGCCACGGTAAGCGTGCCCGTGGTGCTCTCGGCGATACGATCCGCGCTCAGGGCTGCTACCTGAAGCATGGGCGGTATCGACGTATTGTACGTGACGGACTTGTCGTTGATCGAAACATCGTAGACGAACGGGTTGATGTTGGTGATCTCCATCGAGACCATATCCCCCTCGTTCACCGTGGACAATGCCGGTGGCGACGTGGTGATCTCATCGTGCGCCATATCATAGGCGAGTTTCGCGTTTTTGGTGATGCCCACCGATGCGCACGAGGCCAACATGGCTGTGCCAGCTAGCGACACAAGCCCGATGAATACGCTTCGCTTCATGATAAACCCAAGAAAAATTGTAGAGGAACCATTTGCCGAAGAGTGGCCCGTTGATCCCATGCGCGAGCACGAAATCTGGCAGGGCTGTCTGGTTGTGCGGGGTGTGCACAGGTTGTGGCCGCAGCCGCATACTTTGAGAACCGGCAACGTCCTGATTTGTTACGGCCAGCCAAAGGGAAAATCCGTCTCCACCGGTCTGGCTTTATATGATTCGGTGCATTCAGGGCTGATATTTGCCGTGGTGCATCGCCGATTACCTCGTGGAACCAAATCATGTCAATTGTAGATCTCATCAGGGCCAAGCGCGACGGACGTGAGCTGGAACCCGCTCAGATACGGCTGATCGTTCACGGGGCCGCCACCGGGACGATCCCGGACTACCAGTTGAGCGCATTTCTGATGGCGGTGTATCACATGGGGATGACACCCCGTGAAACCGCCGATCTGACGCTGGCAATGGCTGACTCCGGCGCCAGGCTCAACCGTGAAGGCCTTGCGGGCAAGCTGGTGGACAAACATTCAACCGGTGGGGTGGGCGACAAGGTGTCCTTGATACTGGCGCCGATCGTTGCAAGCTGCGGCGTGGGGGTGCCGATGATATCCGGGCGGGGCCTTGGCCATACAGGCGGCACGGTGGACAAGCTGGAGTCGATCCCCGGATTTCGCACCGCGTTGACGCTGGAGGAAGTGCGGCACGGTGTTGCCGAGATCGGCCTTGCGATGGCCGCGCAAACCGAAAGGCTTGCCCCGGCCGACCGTCGTCTGTACGCTCTGCGCGACGTAACGGCCACGGTGGAGTCCCTGCCGCTGATTACCGCGTCCATCCTTTCCAAGAAACTTGCCGAGAGCCTGGATGCGCTGGTGATGGACGTGAAAACAGGGCGCGGCGCGTTCATGCAAACCGAATCCGAAGCTCGCGAGCTTGCCCGTTCGATCGTGGACGTCGCGGCGGCGAACTCCCTGCCGTGCACCGCATTCATCACACGGATGGATGCTCCGCTTGGGCGCCGGATCGGCAACTGGCTGGAGGTATGCGAGGCCGTGCGAGTTCTGCGCGGTGAGGAAACGCCGCCGCTGCTGATGGAGGTTACACTGACGCTTGCCGGGGCCTGTTTGCTGGCAGGTGGGCGGGCCGCGACCCTTGATGACGGTATCGCGCTGGCTGCCCGATCGATCGCCGACGGCAGCGCCTACGAACGCTTCCTGGCATTGGTACGGCGGCAGGGTGGCGATGTGGATGCCGTGGAACGCGCCTGCGAACCGGAACCCACCGAGGTGATAACAAGCAATGTCTCGGGCGTTGTCACCGCGATCGACGCACTACGGCTTGGATTGGTGGGCATCGAACTTGGCGCCGGGCGCCGCACCCTGGATGACATTGTTGCTCCGCAGGCGGGCATCGTTATCCATCGGCATGTGGGCGAGCCCGTTGAACAAGGCGAGGCGCTGTGCTCGGTTGTGGCGCAACGCTCCGGCGCAACCATGAACCCGGCCGATATCCGTTCGTGTTTTGCGATTGGGGTGGATGCGCGGTCCGCGCTTCCGGAAACCATTGTCGAGATCATTGCTTGAGCCGGTACGGGATCTCATGGTGTGCCCATTGGCTTGGTGGTTCCGCGGATCGTTGATACATATATCACTTCGTACCATCTTGGAGCAAGGCCGCCGGGCTGCTATTTTTGCGCCACTGCACAACTCGCCTGTGCGTTCATCTTCCATTACCACTGTTCATTGCCATCCATGCATTACCGATCATTGCTCCTGACCGTTGCGATCCTGGGCGCGGTTGCCAACAACGTGTCGGTTGGTCAACTTCGTTTGCTTTCACCCGACGGGGCCGAGGTCTTTCATCAAGACGATGTTGTTCCCGTACTCTGGACGGGCGTAGAGCAGAGCCAGTCAGTCAGCCTGTCCTACAGTTTGGACCAAGGTGCCACCTGGAATTCGATTGTGCCTTCGGCGGCGGGGCTCCGGTACCTGTGGCACGTGCCCAAGGTAAAAAGCTCGACATGCCTGCTTCGGGCCACTGCGGAGAATCCAGAAGATCCGAATGCGGTGTCGGTATTGCAGGGGCATACGAATTATGTGTTGTCCGGACACGTGAGCCCCGATGGTCGTCTGGTAGCATCCGGAAGCCTTGACAACACTGTCAAGATCTGGGATCGGTGGACAGGCGCACTTGTGCGGACATTTCCTGCAATCGGCGCCCGCATAGTCTCGGTGCGTTTCAGTCCTGACGGAACGAAGTTGGCTGGTGCATGCTTCGACAACAATTCGCGCGTGTGGGATGTGGCCACCGGCACGGTTCTGCTGACGTTGACCGGGCACCAGAACTTTGTGAACTCAATCGCCTACAGTTCGGATGGGCAGCGTCTGGTGACGTCCAGTGGTGACCGAACCGTGCGTGTGTGGGACGCGAATACTGGCGCGCTGCTGATGACGCTCCCAGGCCATGCCACTGCCTCGTGGTATGCGTCGTTCAGCCCTGATCGCTCGAAGGTTGTGAGCGCGGGCCAGGATTACAAGGCGATAATCTGGGATCTGAATACAGGCCTGCGGATTCGTGAGCTTGTTGGCCATTCCGCTGAGGTGAACTCGGCCGTATTTGATGCCAGCGGTACCAAAGTGCTTACCGGAAGCTGGGATGGTACGGCCGCAATCTGGGATGCGACCACCGGGGTGATGATTCGACGATTCACGGGGCATTCCGATCATGTGCTCGAAGCCAATTACAGCCCTGATGGCACGAAGATCGTGACGGCTTCGGAGGATAAAACCGCCAGGGTCTGGGAAGCGGCAACGGGCAATCTGATTCGCACGCTCAGCGGGCATACCGATCGCGTGAACTCGATTATCTATGCGCCCGATGGTGGTTCGATCGTCACAACCTCGTACGACAAGACAGTGAGAATCTGGGGTCGGCCAAGCTCGGTTGTTCAGGACATTTCCAATGCGATCTGGACCATCACCGAGTGTGGGAGCAGCGGCGTGAATGTTCGCGGCGACGATCCCAATACACGTTACGATGCAACCTGCACGGAGCTCGATCTGCAGTAGGTTGCAGCAGTCAAAGCCTTGTCCGCCCCGGCCGGTGGCTCACCGTGCCGGGGCGTTCGTCTTTTCGGGGCTGCTCGGCTGCCGATTCCTCCGTATCTTTGTTGCCTTTCACGTTTTATGAACGGACTGTATCGTGGCCGACGACAAACCGACAATTCGCACCATTGTCTCCAATCGCAAGGCGCGATTCGAGTTCGAGATCCTCGACACCGTTGAGGCCGGCATCGTGCTGCGCGGCACGGAGGTGAAGTCGATCCGCGAAGGGCATATCTCGCTTCAGGAGAGTTATGCCACCGCCCACGGCGAGGAGTTGTGGCTGGAGGGATGCACCATACAGCCGTACTCGCAGGGCAACATCAACAACCACGAGCCCACGCGCCCACGAAAGCTGCTGTTGCACAAGCGTGAGATCCGCAAGCTGATCCAGCGTGTTGCCGAGAAGGGGCTTACGCTGGTGCCGCTGGCGATGTACTTCAAGGACTCGCGGTTGAAGGTGGAAATTGCCGTGGCCCGCGGCAAGAAGCTGTACGACAAACGCGACTCGATCAAGAAGCGCGACAATCAGCGGAGCGCGCAACGTGGCGAGGAGTAAGCGCCGGTGTCCTGAAATCAATCATGGGCCGCACATTCAGCAATCAATTGTAGCCGAGAGATAGACGACAATGCCGCAGACACAATTTCCCCCGCTCAACGAGCAGATGGATCTGATCCGTCGAGGTGCCGAGGAGGTTATCTCCGAGGAGGATCTTGCACGGAAGGTTGAGCGCTCCATTGCTACCGGCAAGCCGCTCAACGTAAAGCTGGGTGCCGATCCCTCCGCGCCGGACTTGCATCTGGGCCACGCCGTGGTGCTGCAGAAGATGCGCGACTTTCAGGACCTTGGCCATCAGGCCATCCTGATTGTTGGTGATTTCACGGCGATGATCGGCGACCCAACAGGCCGATCGAAAACCCGGCCGGCGCTGTCGATCGAGGACACACAGCGCAACGGGCGCAGTTACTTCGAGCAGGCCACCAAGGTGCTTTCCGGCAAGCGCATCCAGATGGTGCATAACTCCGAGTGGCTGGACAAGATGAGTTTCTCGGACGTGATCGCGCTGGCGTCGCGATACACGGTATCGCAGATGTTGGAGCGCGATGACTTCCACAAGCGCTTCGATGGCGAGCAGCCGATTTCGCTCCACGAATTTCTGTACCCGCTTGCACAGGCGATGGATTCGGTGGCCGTACGCTCGGATGTCGAGCTTGGCGGTACCGATCAGAAGTTCAACCTGCTTGTTGGCCGCGAGGTGCAGCGCTCGTACGGGCAGGAGGCGCAGTCGATTGTTACCATGCCGATCCTGGTGGGCACCGACGGGCACGAGAAGATGTCGAAGTCGCTGGGCAACTACGTGGGGCTGAACGATTTCCCGAACGATATGTACGGGAAGCTGCTCTCGATCCCGGACGATGTGATGCCGCGTTACTACAAGTATGCGTTGTTCTACGACGAGCCCAGCCTTGAGGCGCTGACCGCCGAACTGGCCGCGGGAACGCTGCACCCTCGCGACGCCAAGCGGCGCCTGGCGCGTGAAGTGGTCGCGCGTTATACAAGCCCCGGCACGGCCGCGAAGGCCGAGGAGGAGTTCGATCGCGTGTTCATCAGGAAGGACGCGCCCGAGGAGATGGACTGCCATACCGTCACCGATGCAACGGCCGTTGTGGATCTGATGGTGGAGCTGGGCATGGCAGGCTCGAAGGGCGAGGCGAGGCGCCTGATTCAGGGAGGTGGGGTATCGCTTGATGGCCAGCGTGTGGAGGATGTCAACCACGTGGTGCAGCCAGGTGAGGAAGTTGTTCTCAAGGTGGGCAAGCGCCGGTTTGCGCGCCTTATGCCCGGCTGAGAGCACCGTGCCAAGAGCCTTACGCGCGGCCCGCTGGAGCAATCCAACGGGCCGCGCGACGTTTTGTGCCCAGCCGGGGAGCAGTGGTTGGCGAATGTGTTGTGCCGTAAACAAAAACAGCAGGCGCCAGGAAAACCTGGGCCTGCTGTTATGAGTCTGGTCGCATCGCAGAAGCATCCGGCGCAAGGCTCTGCGCGCAACCGTCTCAATCTTTCATGGTGTCTCGGCCTGGGGATCGCCGAGCCTGCCATCGTGGAGCATTGTGCCGCTGTTGCGGCCTTGATAACTCCGTCGTTCAAGCGTTTTGTCGTGTGTTGCTTGATTGAACGGATGCAATATCGCGCATCCAAACCGCCACGGGAAGCGATAGCGAGCATCTGGAGGGGGGGGATGAGCCGGCGGTACCTTTTGCCGGACAAGTGGCGGAATCGTTGGTGGCCTTCATCGTCCGTCTCGGGCTGCTGTGATGCAGTCGGCGGCAATGGATCTGCCCGGTATTCACGATATTTGGGTCGCCGAACGCGAATGCCCCCACACGATCACGTTCACAGGGGGTGGTGATGAACAATACGGATTCCCTGAACCTGCGCGAGGATGGCGCGCGGCACGAGGATATCGCGCTGGAATATTTGTTGAGCCACGGATATGTGCTGGTCAAGCGAAACTTCCATTTTGGCAGGGCAGGCGAAATCGATCTGGTGATGCGCAGTGGAGATTGCTATGTGTTTGTGGAGGTGAAGGCGCGGCGATCGCGAACGTTCGGATTGCCGGAGGAGGCCGTAACCGAGCCCAAACGCGCGCGGATGCGCAAGATCGCCGAAGGCTTCTTCTACGTCATGGGGCTGCACGATCATCCCGGACGCTTCGATGTTGTTGCCGTGGACTACGTCACCGGGAGCAACGGAAGGCCGGAGATCCGCCATTATCCCAACGCGTTCTGACGTGTACCATACTGCCGCCACGGGCCGGTATGTTGCCCCGGCGCATCGTTCAACGCTTCCCTGATTGTGCAATGGCAGGATACTCCGGAACTCCGTTGGTGAAGAAGCTCGGGATCAAGGAGGGCTTCCGCATGGTAGTGGTTGATGGCCCCGCCGGGCTGGCCGACCTGCTTGGCCCGTTGCCCGATCGCGTGACGTGGCTGAAACGCCCTGCGCCGCCCATCGATATGGCAATGGTGTTCGTAACGCGCTCCGCTGACCTGGTGAAATGGTTCCCCAGGCTGGCGGCGATGCTTGTTCCAACGGGCATGATCTGGGTGGCCTGGCCCAAGAAGAGCGCCAACGTGCCAACTGACGTGGTGTTCGATGTGGTACAGCACATTGGGCTGGATGCCGGGCTGGTGGATGTGAAGATCTGCGCCATCGACGACACCTGGAGTGGATTGAAATTCGTGATTCGCCTGAAGGATCGTGCGGCCCGCTGATGGGTTCGGTGATGGTCGGCAGCGGCATGCCATGGATGCCCTGATACGCTGATGCAAATTTTTGCTTTGCGTACCGGACACGGCGTGCTAGCTTGGAAACTCCGGAAACGAAAATAGTTTCCATGGTGTGCCGAGATAAACGTCGTGCGGCATTCCATGGAATCAGATCATGGCTGACGAACACGACATACGCGACCAGATTGTAGCCAGAGCGCAGGAGTTGTTCTTCGCGCACGGGTACTGCAACGTCACAACCGATCAGATCGCTACCGGGCTGGCTATCAGCAAGAAGACGTTGTATCAGCATTTCGACAGCAAGGAGGCACTGCTGCAGGCCGCCCTGTTCACGATGCGCGACGAGATGGCACGCGAGTTGGCCGCGGTAGTTGATAACCCGACGATGCCGTTCGATGCGAAGCTGCGGCAGATCATGACTTCGATTGGCGCGCGTATCAGCCGGGTGAATCGCCAGCACTACGATGATATGCGCCGCCGCACGCCGCACCTGATTCTGGAAATGGAACGGTTCCGCAACGAACGCCTGCTGCCGTTGTTCAAGCGGCTGTTTGCCGAAGGGGCCACGCTGGGCGTGTTGCGCCGGGATGTTGACCCGGAATTGTTCTTCATGATGTTCACTGCCGCGGTGGAAAGTTTGATGAATACGGATACCCTGGCGCGACTGCCGCATTCGCCGCCGGAAGTGTTCCGAGCGGTGCTGACGGTAATGCTCGACGGCATGCTCACAAGCGAGGTTCGCGATCGGATGGCGCACCCTGAGCTGGCCGCCAACAACGCCGTGGCCACCGGCTGAGCCGTTGTGCCGCATTGGGGCCGGTGTGCGCCAACGCTGCGGCGCCGGTTCGCGAAGTCGGATCATCCTCTCCTTACCTGATTTCTATCTACGATGACACGATCCTTTCCCATATCGATTGTTCTGCCATGTGCCGTGCTGGCGCTGGTTGCCGTCTCGTGTTCCAAGGAGCAGGCAAACGGCATCGAGGCCTCGGGCATCATCGAAACCACCGACGTCACCATAAGCGCGCGTGTTGCCGGACCGATCCTGCGCATCAATGTGCGCGAGGGCGATCATGTGCGGGCGGGCGACACGCTGTTTGTGATCGACGATGCGGACCTCCGTGTTCAGCGCGCCGGGATGCTTGCCGGGGTGGATGTTGCCCGGTCGCAGTACGACCTGGTGAAGAACGGTGCACGGCGCGAGGACATCGGCCAGGCCGAAGAGGCAATGCGCCAGGCAAAGCTTACGATGGAGAACGTCGCCGACGACCAACGCCGCTATGCCGAGCTGTTGAAGGTGGGCAGCATTTCCGAGAAGGATTTCGTGAACGTGAAGACACGCCTGGCAGTGGCCGAACGGCAATACAGGGCCGCCGCGTTGGCCGTGGAGAAGCTGCGCAACGGCTCGCGAAGCGAGGATGTCTCCACCGCGCGTGCGCGTCGCGAGCAGGCGGCCACACAGGTGGATGCGGTGGACCGGCGCATCAAGGACTGCATCGCCTACGCGCCGATCGAGGGCGTTGTAACGCGAAAGGCGATGGAGGCGGGCGAGTTCGTCAATACCGGCACGGGTGTGCTGACCGTATCGCGCACCGATATGGTGAAGCTGAAGATATATGTGCCGGAGAACCAGCTTGGCCGTGTGAAGCTTGGGCAGAAGGCCGAGTTGACGATCGACACATACAACGATCGCAAGTACAGTGGCCGCGTTACCTACGTATCGCCCACAGCCGAGTTCACGCCGAAGAATGTGCAAACCAAGGATGACCGCGTGAAGCTGGTGTTCGAGGTGCAGATCGAGGTGCCCAACCCGAGCGGCGATCTGAAGTCCGGGATGACGGCCGATGCCCGCCTTGTTGATCAATCAGGACGCTGATCATGGCAGATCAGCCAGGCCTGCGCGACGAACCCGCGATTGTGATGGATGGGCTGGTGAAGGCCTTTGGTGCCAATCGGGCGGTGAACGGTCTTTCGCTTAGCGTTGATCGCGGCGAGATGTTCGCGCTGGTTGGGCCGGATGGCGCCGGCAAAACCACCACGATCCGAATGTTGTGCGGGCTTCTGAAGCCCGATGCCGGCAGCGCGCGGCTGCTGGGGTTTGATGTGATCACCGAAACCGAGGCGATCAAGCGCCGGATTGGATACCTGTCACAGAGGTTCTCGTTGTACGGCGATCTGTCGATCGACGAGAACATCGAGTTCTTCGCGCGCATCAACGGAGTGAAGGATTTCCGGACCCGGCGCGAGGAGCTTCTGCGGTTTACGCGTCTGGAGCCGTTCCGTACACGGCTTGCCGAAAAGCTCTCCGGCGGCATGAAGCAGAAGCTGGCGCTGGCCTGCACGCTGATCCACACCCCCGAGATCATCTTTCTTGACGAACCCACAACCGGCGTGGATCCGGTAACGCGGCGTGACTTCTGGAAACTGCTTGCCGAGCTGATGAAGGGGGGAACCACGATTGTACTGACCACACCCTATCTGGACGAAGCCGAACGCTGCACGCGCGTTGCGCTGATGAACGAGGGGGAGATCCTGGCATGCGACCAGCCCGCGGTGGTGCGAACGATTTTGAACCAGACGGTGATCGAGGCGATTTGCGCGCCGCCGCGCGATGCGTTTGCCTATGCCACTGCCGACCCCGAACTGAGCGGCTACTTTGACACCGTGCAGATGTTTGGGGAGCGCCTGGATTTCATCTTCTCTCGCGGGGCGGTGGACGAGGCCAGCCAACTGATAGCGCGGCGGATGGGCGCCCATGGTATCGGTGTTTCCGGTTTGCGGGCGAAGCCAGCGTCGCTGGAGAACGTGTTCATTGCCCTGATCGAGGCCAAGCGAGCCGAGCAACATGCGGCCGAGCAGCATGCGGCCGAGCAACATGCCGCCGAAGTGGCCGCGAGCCCGGGGGCCGCGAATGCTCGGCAGGAGGAGCAATGAGCGCCACAGCATCAATCGAGGTGAGGAATCTCACAAAGCGCTTCGGCGCATTCACCGCCGTGGATGACGTCAGCTTCTCCGTGCGCGAGGGCGAGATATTCGGATTCCTTGGCCCCAACGGGTCCGGCAAATCCACGGTAATCCGGATGCTGTGCGGGCTGTTGGAACCAAGCGGTGGCGGGGCCATGGTAGCCGGATACGACATCGCGAAACAGCCAGACCTTGTCAAGAGCCGTATCGGCTACATGTCGCAGAAGTTCGCGTTGTACGAGGACCTTACCGTTGAGCAGAATCTGGACTTCTTCGCCGGCATCTACCAGATCCCCCGCAAGCGGATTGCCGAGCGCAAGGCGCATGTGATCCAGGTTGCCGATCTGAAGGGATTGGAGTCGCGAAAGCCCCGCGAGTTGCCGGGCGGATTGCGGCAGCGGCTTGCGCTTGCCACGGCCATTCTGCACGAGCCACGTATCGTGTTCCTGGACGAGCCAACCGGCGGCGTTGACCCTATCAGCCGGCGCAACTTCTGGGAGTTGATCTATCAGTTGGCCGCGCAGGGTGTTACCGTGTTCGTTACCACGCACTTCCTTGACGAGGCCGAACACTGTGGTACCATCGGCTTCCTTTACTTCGCCAGGCTGATTGCGCTGGGCACGCCCCACGAACTGAAGACAACGTACATGACCGACAGTATTCTGGAGGTTGCCACCGATCGTCCGGCCGATGCGCTTACGGTGCTTGGGGCCCAGACGGAGTGGCTGGGCGAGACGTCGATCTTCGGCACGAACATCCACGTAAGCGTTGCCGATCCGGATGCGGGCGCGCTGCGTGTGCGCCAGGTGCTGGCCGCGCAGGGGATAGCTGTTGAGCGCGTTGAGCCGATTCAACCGTCGCTGGAGGACATCTTCATTCACTTGATCGAACTGGAGAACAAGCGACGATGATCGAACGCATATTCGCGATCGCAAGGAAGGAGTTCTACCAGATCTGGCGCGATAAGCGCTCGCTTGGGCTGCTTGCCTTCGTGCCCACGTTCACGCTGCTGTTGTTTGGCTTCGTGCTGAACCTGGATACCAAACATGTCCGGCTGGCGGTGGTTGATCAGGACCGCACAACCGAGTCGCAGCGTTTCGTGGGATCGCTGTTGCACTCGGAGTACTTCGACCTGGTGGGCAACATCCCATCGATGCGCGAAGGTGAGCGGATGATCGAGCTTGGCACGGCCGATGTGGTGCTGACGATACAGCCGGAGTTCGGCGCGCGGATTCTTGCCGGCAATACCGTTGACGTGCAGGCGGTTGTCAACGGTGGGAACTCAAATGTGGCCACCAATGCCGCGGCCTATGTGGACATGTTCGCGCAGGATTACTCCAACCGATTGCGGCTGCAACTGCTGCAACGAGTGGGCATTGCAGCCTACGTGCCCATCGATTACCGCCCACGGATCTGGTTCAATCCGGAGCTGAAGAGCTCTCGATATCTGGTGCCCGGATTGATGGGATATGTGCTGATCATCTCCACGGTGCTTTCCACCGCCTTGTCGATTGTTCGCGAGAAGGAACGCGGGACGATTGAACAGATCATGGTGTCGCCGGTGTCGAGCCGGGAGTTCATGTTCGGCAAAACCATCCCGTATTTCGTGATTGCCGTTGTGCTGGCTGTTGGGGTTATCCTTGCCGGTTGGCTGTTGTTCGATATCCCGATCCGTGGGAATGTGTTCCTGCTTGCCGCGGCTCTGGTGTTCTTCATCATTGGTGGCCTGGGCATGGGCCTTGCGATATCCACACTGGCGCAGACCCAGGAGAGCGCATTTTTCATCGCCACGTTTGCAACCGTGTTGCCAACACAGCTTCTCAGCGGATTCATTTTCCCGATCGAGAATATGCCGATTGTATTGCGCAGCATTACCTATATCGTGCCGGCTCGATATCTGTTGAGCGTGCTTCGAGCAATCCTGCTGAAGGGGGCGCCGTTCGAGGCGTTCTGGCCGTCGTTTGCGGCGCTGGTGGCGTTTGCCCACATCACGATGATCCTGGCTATCAGGCGCCTGCGCAAAACCGTGTGATTCGAATCGAGCGTGAGGTAGACGAATTACGGGGCTCGCAAATCGCAATTCGTAATTCAACATTAGTAACTCGACGAAAGCCATGCAGCCGATTCTGGCGCTGATCCGAAAACAGTTTCTGGAGATTCGATCCTCCGCGCAGCTTCGCAGCATCACCCTTGTGGCGCCGCTGATGCAGCTTATACTGTTTGGGTTTGCCGCCAGCCTGGATGTGAAAAATCTGAAGCTGGCCGTATTGGATTACGATCACACCGCCGAAAGCCGTGGCCTGATTCAGAGCTTCACGAACAGCGAATATTTTACCGTGGTTCGTTATCTGGAGAAATACTCCGATGCGGACTTCGTGTTGGAGGACGGTGAGGCGCAATGCGTGATGGTGATCCCGCCCAATTTCGGTGCGAAAATTCTGGCACACCGCAGCGCGCCTTTGCAGGGATTGTTCGATGGCTCCGATGGCAATACCGCCCGGATCGCCAGCGGTTATGCGGCAGCGGTGGTTGGCGCGTACTCGCGAAACATTCTGCTTGATGTACAGACCCGGCTTGCAGCCGCAGGGGTGAAGGCGCCCGGCGTGAATTCCGAGACACGTGTGTGGTATAATCCGGATCTTGCCAGCCGGAAGTTCTTCATCCCCGGCATCCTGGGGCTGTTGATCCTGATTACCACGGTGATTGCAAGCTCAACGTCGATCGTGAAGGAACGCGAGGTTGGAACGCTGGAGCAGTTGGTGGTGAGCCCGATCAAGCCCTATCAGATCATCATCGGCAAACTGGCGCCGTTCATTCTCACCGCCGGCATCACCACGATGAACCTGTTGATCCTGGCTTCGCTGGTGTTCGGTGTGTCCATGCGCGGGAATCTGCTGCTGTTCTTTGCGATGACCTTCTGCTTCCTGATTACGATCCTCGGGATCGGCCTGTTCATTTCCACGATCTCGCGCACGCAGCAGCAGGCAAGCTTCACTACATCCTTCTTCGTGCTTCCGCCGTTTCTCTTCCTTTCGGGGTATGCCTTCCCGATCGAGAATATGCCGAACTGGATTCAGCCGCTTACGTACCTGGTTCCGTTGCGGTATTACCTGGTGATCATGCGTGGGATCTTCCTGAAGGGCATCGGGATTGAGGAGCTTTGGCCGCAACTGTTGGCGATGCTTGGGCTTGGCGTGGTAATCTTCGGCGCCAGCTTTCTTCGGTTCCGGAAGAACCTGGAGTAACCTTCCGGCGGCTGCCTGCCTGCGCGTTCTGGTGGTGCCGGCCTGGTGCAAGTGTCAAGCGCACGCGGGCCAGGCGCGGATGCCCAAGGCCCGGCATCCGCGACGCCGTGGCATGCCAAGCTCCGGTGGCAAACCACTATCTTCGGCCCCATGACATCGTTTTTCTCCGACCCGGTTGCCCCGGTGGATTATCGTGCGCCCCGTGCGGTGCGTGTGGCCGATGGCCGCATTCAGCATGTGGAGGATGCCTCTCGCCCGCGTCTATTTCTGGATGGCGCCGAAGTGCCGCTGCCCGACGGAGCAATTGTGCTGCCCGGGTTGGTTGACACGCATTGCCACCTGATCGGCCTGGGGATGATGCAGAGCCGTGTTGCGTTGCGCGGCGCGGGCTCGGCCGAGGAATGTGCCCGCCGTGTGGCGGCGCGGGCCGCGGCCACGCCGCCAGGCGAATGGATCCTGGGCTTTGGATGGAACCAGGAGGAGTGGGGAAGCCATGCGATGCCCAACGCTGTGTTGCTGGATGCCGCCGCGCCGCGAAACCCTGTTGTGCTGATACGGGTGGACAGCCACGCCTCGTGGTGTAACACCGCGGCGCTGGCCGCGGCCGGCATTTCCGGCGAGGCGGGGGCCGTTGCCCGCGTGGAGGGCGGCAGCATCCTGCTCGACGACCGTGGCAGGCCAACCGGCGTTCTGCTGGACAATGCGATGAAGCTGGTGGAGACGGTGATGCCGCTGCCCACAACCGAACAGCGGAAGCGCTGGATTGAACAGGGGGCCGCCCAATGCGCCGCGTTCGGGATTACCGAGGTGCACGATATGAATGTGGAGCCTGAGCGGATCGAGGCCATGACACGCGCCGCCGAGGGCGGTGGGCTGCCGATCCGGTGCCAGGTGTTCCTGAAGGGTGAGGCCGATGCCTGGCGAGCGGTGCCATATCCGGACTCGCTTGGCCCAAACCTGCGCGCAGTTGGTGTGAAGTACTTTGCCGACGGTGCCCTGGGATCGCGGGGTGCGCTGCTTCTGGAGCCCTACAGCGACCAATCCACAACCCATGGGATCGCGGTCATGGTCTCGGAGGATCTGATTGCCGCGGCGGCCGAACCGCTTGCCCGTGGGTTCGCCGTGGCAACACATGCCATCGGCGACGCGGCCAACCGGATGGTGCTTGATGCGTATGGTCGTTTGCGGCGCACGGCGCGCGAGGGGCTGCTGCGCATCGAACACGCGCAGACCGTGAACCCGATCGACCTGCAGCGCTTCGCCAGCCTGCGCGTTATGCCGGCCGTGCAGGCCGTGCACTGCACAAGCGATGCGGCGATGGCCGAGGCGCGGCTGGGACCGGAGCGTTGCGCGCATGCGTATCCGTGGGCTGCGCTGCGCGCCCTGGGGTTGCCGCTTCTGGGCGGCTCGGATTTCCCTATCGAGTCGGCCGATCCACTTGTTGGCCTGCGCGCCTTTACCATGCGCGAACCCGTGCCTGGGGCCGGGCCGTGGCATGGCGAACAGCGGATCACACGCGGCGAAGCGCTTGACGCCTACACAGCATGGGCGCCGATGGGCATTCCGGGCGGTGCCCGTCGTGGCTGCCTGCGCCCCGGATATGCCGCCGATATCTGCGTGCTCAGCGCCGATCCGTTCGAGCGCTCCGATGCTCGCGCCGTGCTTACCGTGATGGGCGGCAGGATCGTTGCCTCGGCCGTTTCGTGAAATTTTATCTCTTGGCCCCGCGCATCTTGCATTGCGCTCGTCATGGCCGTATTTTCGCAGTCCTTTATGGGGCCTGCCACCATAGCTCAGTGGTAGAGCAGCTCATTCGTAATGAGCAGGTCCTCGGTTCAAGTCCGAGTGGTGGCTCCACGATCAATCGCCGACTTCATTAATTGGGGTCGGCGATTTTGTTTTGATGGCATTGGCAGGGTGGAGAACTTTGCCAACTTAGTCGGCCCGTACCTTCTCGTATTGCCATGACACGTTCAACGATCGCGCGCCTTGCCTGTGTTCCTCTTCTTCTGCTGTGTGCCCAGCGCCTTGCAGCGCAGGCGCTGTACAGCAGTGTTGCCGAAGGTCGTTCGGCACGCTCGCATGCGTTCGACGTTCTTCACATCGCGGCCAAGGTTCGGTTCCACGAGCCGGAGCGTGCTGTTATCGGCATCGTCACGCACACGATGCGTTCGCTGGATCCGGCGTTGCGGACGATCCGCCTTGACGCCGGCGCGAACATGACGCTGGAGCGTGTAGCCGTTAACGATGGGCCGGCCGTGTATCGCCACTACGGCGACACGCTCGATATCGATCTGGGCGCCCCCATAGCCTACAACGACACGTTCACCGTCACGATCAACTACCGCGTTGTTCCGAAAAGTGGCCTGTACTTCGTGGCGCCCGATTCAACCGCGCCAACAAAGCGGCGCCAGATCTGGACGCAGGGCGAGGATGAGGACACACGGTACTGGCTGCCGTGTTACGACTATCCGAACGATCGCGCGACCTCCGAGCTCTGGATCACCGTGCCGGGCGATTGGAAGGCGCTTTCCAACGGTAAGCTGCTGGAGACCAGCTTTGGCAGCGACGGCGCCCAGACCTGGCACTACCTGCAGGATAAGCCACACGCCAGCTACCTGATCATGCTGGCCGCGGGCGACTATCTGGTGACGCGCGACACCGTGGACAACGTGCCGCTGGAATACTGGACGTACCCGGAAATGCCCGACCGTGTGCAACCCACGTTCGGGCGCACACCCGATGTTATCCGCTACTTCGCGCGCCAGCTTGGTGTGCGGTACCCGTGGAGCAAGTACGCGCAGATCTTCATTGCCGATTTCATGTACGGCGGCATGGAGAATACCTCCGCCACAACGCTGAACGATTATGCGCTGGTTGATGAGCGCGGCCTGTTGGATTACAACACCGACGGGCTGGTTGCGCACGAGGCGGCGCATCAGTGGTTTGGTGACCTGGTGACCAACCGAAGCTGGGGGCATCTGTGGCTGCACGAAAGTTATGCCACCTTCCTGGCCGCCCGGTATCGTGGATATCGGTATGGCGAGGATGTGCTTGCCAAGGAAATGCTGGACAACGGCCGCTCGGGTCTGAAATCCGACGACGACAACGGCCGCGATCCGATTGCGCTGGGCAAGGGATTCACGAACAATATCTATGATCGTGGCTCGCGCGTGCTTTACATGCTGAGCCGGATTGTTGGTGAGGAGAATTTCTGGCGAGCCAGCCGACTGTTCCTTGAGCGCCACGCGCTTGGGCTTGTTGAGACAAACGATCTGAAACTCGCATTCGAGGACGCCACCGGCCGCAATCTGGACTGGTTCTTCAGTGAGTGGATATACCGTGCAGGGGCGCCGGCCTATCGGGTGGAGAAGACGTTCGAGCGCGACACGCTCCGGCTGCGGGTACGGCAGACACAGGCCCAGGATTCCCTTACCGGCCTGTTCCGCATGCCGGTGCCGCTGGAGTTCCACATGCGCGATCGTGTGATCGACACAACGGTGTGGATTGGCGAGGCCGACCAAACGTTCACTTTTGCGCTGGGCCAGCAGCCACGGTTTGTGGTTTTCGACGCCGGCGATGCCATCCTGAAGCGGGTGGATTTCCCGCGAAGCGATGACGAGCTTGCCGCGCAGCTTGCCGCGCCGCGCATGGTGGATCGTCTGCTGGCGGTGGAAGCGCTGGGCGCGCATCCGGATGACGCCGCCGCCGAGGTGCGCGCGCGTGCCTCCGCGATCGCCGACGCATTCGCGCGCGAGGGGTCGCCGTTTGTGCGCGAAGTGATTGTGGAGAAGATCGCCGGCATGACGCCGGCGGTGGCCGCGCCGGTGATCGAGCGTGCGTTGCGCGATACCTCGGCCGATGTGCGCAAGTCCGCCGCCGACCGCGCCTATGTGATTGCCGATCGCAAGCGTCGGGCATCGCTGTTGCGCCCGTTGCTTGAGGATCGCAGCTACAATGTGATGAGCTCGGCGCTGGGCATGCTTGCCACAACCGATACTGCCGGCCTGGGCGATGCGCTGGCACGGATCAAGGGTACGCGCTCGCGGCGCGATCGGCTTGCCACGGCTTGGCTGAATGCCGTGGTGGCGGGCCGATTCATCACGCTGGCCAATGATGTTGCCGACTATGCGTCCACCATGTACCGCGAGGAGACGCGCTCGCTGGCCTACCAGGCGCTCGCCAAGCTGAAGCAGATGTCACCGGCGATCAGGGGTGCGCTTCTTCACGGTTTGATGGGGCCGGAGTCGGCCGTGCGAACATCCGCCGCCGCCGCGGTTCGTGCGTTGATGGATCCCGAGCTGCGCGCGGCAATCGAAAAAGCCCGCGACGCCGCCACCGGTGAGCAGCGGGAGTTCCTGGCAAGGATGTTGGAGTAAGTTCCGCGACTGTGCGGGTTGGAAGCCTGTTGAACTACCAACAGGACCCAGGCTGTTAAAAGCTTTCCTCGTTGAACAGCAATCCATGGTTGAGTACACAACACGCGCTGATATTACGGTGATGCCGTTCGAGGGCGTTCATCCTCGCATACATCCTTCGGTTTTCATTGCCTCGGGGGCACGGATTATCGGAGATGTGGAGATCGGGGAGCTCTCGTCGATATGGTTCAATGTGGTAATCCGGGGCGATGTGCATTTCATCCGCATCGGGCGCCGTACCAACATTCAGGATCTGGCGATGTGCCACGTGACGCACCGAAAGCACTCGCTGGTAATCGGCGACGATGTTACCGTGGGGCACAGCGCCGTGTTGCATGGCGCCGAAATCCACGACCGGGTACTGGTTGGCATGGGCGCGAAGGTGCTGGACCGCGCCGTTGTGGAAAGTGATTCGCTGATAGCGGCCGGTGCCGTGGTGCGCGAGGGGTTCCGTGTTCCAAGCGGTACGTTGGTTGCAGGCGTTCCGGCGGTTGTGGTGCGCGAACTTTCCGACGCCGAACGAGCCTCGGTGGCGCAGGGGGCGCCCAATTACGAGAGCTACGTGGCGCGATTTCGTGCCGATGGCTGCGAGTGGTAGCCAATCCGGTAGTAGTTGCAGAAGCCTCGCGATCCTGTTCCCATATTGAACAAGAGCATTCCGAATGAGCGATATCGCCGATACACAGACGCAGGGCTCAGCTATCCCGACTCCGGCATCCTCACCGTTGCGCGAGCGCCTGTTCGCCGACGCCGAACGCATTCAACCGGCCGACATCGAGGCGCTGGATGAGTCGGTGCCGAAGAAACTGGATTCCTTCAGCTTCAAGGGCCTCGACGAGCGCATCACCTGGTTTCGCACCATGATCGATCGCGTGCGGCTGCTGTTCGAAATGGTTCGCGACCGCGAGTTCGCGTTGGGCGGTAAAAATGCCGCGCTGATTGCCGCGGGGCTTATCTACTTCGTATTGCCCACCGATCTGACACCGGATTTCATTCCCGGCATCGGGTATCTCGACGACGCCCTGGTGCTGAATATTCTGTGGAAGACGGTGGTTGCTCAGGTGGAACGATACACGGCGTTCAAGCAGGCACGGGCGGAGGCCGCCTCGCTTGGGGCCGCGCCAACGCCCGATGATGCCGGCGCGACTTCCTAGCCGTGCCGGCGCACCGTGTGCTACGGTATTTCGTTGATGATGGCCACGCCCGCGCTGGTGCCTATCCGTTCGGCGCCGGCCTCGATCAACGCAATCGCGGTTGCCAGATCGCGAATGCCACCGGATGCCTTCACGTGTACCAACGGCGCCGATGACGCTCGCAGCAGCGCCACATCCTCAACAGTGGCGCTCCCGCCGTTGAAGCCGGTGCAGGTTTTCACGAAGTCAGCCCCGGCGCTGCCGGCAATCTCGCACGCAGCCTGCTTTTCCTCGTTGCTGAGCAGCGACGTTTCCAGAATCACCTTCAACACACCATTCCACGACCGCGCAACCTCGGCCACGGCATAGATGTCCTGCTCAACCATGCCATAGTGCCCGGACTTGAACGCCGAAATGTTCATCACCATATCGATCTCACGCGCGCCCTCGCTCATGGCCTTCTTGGCCTCGAACCTCTTTACGGCTGTATGATGCGCCCCGTTCGGGAAACCCGCCACCGTGCACACCGCCACATGCGAGCCAAGATCGCGCAGAACACTGGTTGCCAGCGGAACGAAGTAGGGCATCACGCACACTGTGGCAAAGCCGTAGGTATGGGCTTCGTTGCATAACGCGGCAATGTCGGTCTCCGTGGTCTGCGGTTTCAAGGCCGAATGGTCGATCAGGCGTGCAAGTTCGTGACGCGTCATGAGGAGTAGGTTGATGTTGTCGAAGTTCCGATTGCCTGCGGGCCGCCAAACCGGCATCAGGCAAGGCGAACATACGGAAAAGGCCCTGGCCGTGCCGATAGTTTCGCGATCGCGGGCATCTTGGATATGGTGAATCCGGTGGGCTGCCGTGCCGTTCGCCGTGGCGCATTATGACAATCTCGCGTGACGGCACGGCGTTGGCAAAGGGCGGGTAGGCGCAGCGCGGATCTATCGAGGAGCCCGTCACAACCTTGGCCTTCTACGCGTTGGACAGCGCTCAACGGATCAGGGCCATTGGGCTGGATTGATTCACGGCATGGTTGTCTCAGCTACAGCGCTGATCCATGAATTGCGGAACCATCACACCGCGCCTAACGTGTGATCATTACCGGCGTGTCGTAGCGCAGGCCACGGAACGTGAAGCGAAGGACATAGACTCCGGAGTTGAAGCCCGATGCAGGGATCGGGAACTGGCAGTTGTCGGTGCGTCCTACCAGCAAGCGCCGGCCGGCCGAATCGAACATCTCGTAGAGGATGCCCGTGCAATCACCCGTGCCCCGTACCTCAACCGAAAACGCCCCGGTGGAGGAAAGAGGGTTGGGCTTTACCAGGAAGTCGACATTGGTTGAGTCGCTTGCGGCGTTGTCGATTGCGTTGATATCGCGGTTATCCACGCCAGACGTGGATACCGTGGCCCGGAGCAACGCTCGCACCGAAGGCCCCTTGTTTACGGTCACCGATGTATAGGTCGGGATCGAATCCAGCGTGAACGTGGCGTTGCGCGCGTTCATCCACACAAGCCGGTACACCGTGTTGTTGGCGGCGTCGCGGAACCCCAGCTCAACCGGGAGTTCGGTGAAGGTCGGCAGCGAGTCCGCCTGCGTTTGTTGCAGCGTCACGCTGACACTGTTAAGCCCGCCCCCGATGGGCGTTGCCGACGTCTTGACCTGCAGCACCGGCCATCCCTTGCCATACACCCATTGCTTGAAGAACGTATCCAGCGACCTGCCGGCGCGCGCTTCCAACGTCGCGCGAAGCTGTTCTGTTGTGGCATTGCCGTAGGCGTACAGCGCCAGGTAATCGCGCAGGCCCAGATAGAACAGCGAATCGCCCACCACGAAGCGCAACATCCCGACCACCACCGCGCCCTTTTCGTAGATGGTCTGCGGGTAGTTGGATGACGGCGACGTGCGCGGAAAATCGTACAGGGGAAGGATTCCCTCGCTTCGGGTAACCGAGCTGATATAGCTGTTGACCTTTGCGTCCTGTGCCTTGATATACCCTGCATAGCCGCCAAGTTCCTCGGCCCAGATAGTCTCGCAGAATGTCGCGAAGCTCTCGTTCAGCCAGGCGTGGCGGTAATCGATCGGCGACACCAGATCGCCAAACCACTGGTGGGCAAGCTCGTGCGCACCGGTGCTGTTGACGGTATCGCGCGAGCGGGAAAGGCTTGTGGGGAAGGAGATCATCGTCTGGTGCTCCATCGCGCCCAACGGTGTGTTCACGTATCCAACCTTCTCGAACGGATACGGGCCAAACCTGCGGGCGAATCCCGCAACCATTGCCGGCAGCAGCTTGAACGTCTCGCGCGTGGCGCCGGTATCCTGTGGGCGTGCGTACACCACCATCAGCGGCTCCGGAGGGGCAGCATCGCGTATCACCACCGGCTGGTAATTATCCACCGCGAATGTTAGCAGGTACGTGGCGCAGGCGATGTTGTGTTGCCACTCGTATGTAAGCGTGCTGTCAGGGCCGGGGGTGGTCGCCACCAGCAGGCCGTTCGATGCCACGGCCTTCCCGCTTTTCACGGTGAACCAGCCATGGAACGTAGCCTTGTCGGCCGGGTGGTCGTAACACGGCAACCAATGTTCGGTAGTAGAGACATAGTTGTTCTGAAACCCCACGCCCAGCGCAAACAAGGTGCCGTTGGTCGACGTCACACCACCCCAGGTTCCGCCACCATACTCGTCGGTCATCTCACCGCTGTACACGATGCGCACGATGGCGGTATCGCCCTGATGCGCGGATGGTGGCGGTGTCAGTTCATAGTGATAGGTGGACGATGCCGCCGTGCCCACCGCGTTGGCCACAACCGGCGCTCCGTTGTAGAACACGGAGTCAACCCGGAGGTCGCGCAAATGGAAGTAGAACGGGCCGGCGGCCGGGTCACCGGTCCAGCGCAGCCGGATCTGGCATACTCCGCTCATCGTCTTGGCCGGAGCCGCGGTAAGATCGAGCCATGCATCATAGTGCAGCACATCGAATGCCTGCGGCAGATACTCGGTTGGCCCGGCGATCGGGTTCGGCGGCGGCATGTTGGCCTGCCGATGTGGGGCCGGCCTGCGGTCCCTGACGGTCACGCCCGGTGCCTGCTGCGCCGTGGAAGTCGCGGCGCCTAACAGCGCGGCAACCAATGCGATGATGCTGTGCGTTGTCTTCATAGCGGGTGGAATATGCGGATTTCCTTGCTGCGATTGTAGCCGCTGCCGCGCGGGCCGTTACAATCGAAATCCAACACCCGGCGACAGTGTGAAATTGTAGTCGCCCAGACCGCGAACATCAAAGAACCTGATGGCCTGAATCTGCAATACAAGACCGTTGGCAAAAGCGCTTTCCAGCCCTACGTGTACTTCCTTCCAGGAGCCAAGATACTCGCCGAATTCGAAGGCGAAACCGGTTCCTGCGCCAACAAAGGGCGAGATCCCGCCCGAAAGAATATACACGTGGGCGCGGGCCGTGGTCTGCGAAATGGTGCTGCCCAGCTCCAGCCCAAGGCGGTTGAACAACACATAATCGGCTTGCACGCCCAGGCCGGACACTTTGTCGAGCGCCGCGAATCCAACCTTGAAACCGATTGGACGTTCCGTGCGCGGTTGCCTGGCTGTTTCGGGGGATGGGCTGGCCTCGTGTTTGGCGATTGCCACCACGGTACTATCGCCCGGCGCAAGGGCGGTAATTGCTCCGCTCTTGGTTGTTGCAGGATTCGAGACCGTGGTTATCGGTAGCGGTGCCGGGGGCTGGCTGCTGGTTTGGGCCTTTGCCTGCGCGGCAAGGAGGGCGCTCAGAGTTGCAACCAGAATGCATATTCCGTAACGCATGATGCTCCACGGGAATTGATCGGCCCAACCAGACGCCATCAAATTCGTTGGCCGGACTCGCGATTCTATGCCAACCGCCTGTATGTGTCAATGGCAATCGCCCGATGTTCGGCTATGCGTGTGTTGCCCACTCCGAACGCAGGATTGAGTAGAGCCTGGTGGTGCAGTGCGTGCCCTTCATAAATGTCCGTTCGCGTAGTTCGCCCTCGAACGTCATCCCAACCTTTTCCATTACGCGCGCGGACGCGCCGTTGCGGACATCGCACTGGGCTTCGATCCGATTCAAATTCATATGGCTGAAGCCGAAGGAGATGATGGCGCGCGATGCCTCGGTGGTAAATCCCTGGTTCCAGTCGCGGCGCCCGATCGAGTATCCGAACTCGGCGCGATGATGCTCCTGATCCCAGATGCAGAACCCGCCGGAACCGATCACACGTCCGGTTGCACGCTCCTCGAAAGCCCACGGGGCAACCTCGTTATTGCGATAACGATCCAGCATGTCGCTGATGAACAGCGCGGCATCGTTGATGGTGCGATGCGTTTCCCAGATGACATACCGTGTTACTTCCGGATCGCGACCGTACTGGAAAATCGCCTCGGCATCGTCGGCGCGCAGCGGGCGAAGAAGCAGCCGCTGCGTATGCAGCGTTGCCAGCTTGGAGAAAAGTTCCGACGTGCTCATTGCCGACGTAGGATTGCTTAATAATTGTTCCGTGTTGCTGGCCGGCACGCTGGCAGTGTGGGTGTGTGTGTGGACGCCACGGTTTGCCGGCTGCGTTCAGAGCGGACGGATGGCCGCCATCATCACGATATCGGTTGCGCTGCCGTTGACCACCGCGTATTGCCGCAGCATGGCCTCGAAATGTATGCCGGCACGTTCGGCCGCGGTTATGATATCCGTCCTGTTGGGCATACAGAGCATTTCCACGCGGTGCAGATCCAGCTCCCGAAAGCCGAAGGCGGTTGCCGCGGCAATCGCCTCGGACAACGATGCCTCGTCAACGCCCACGCCGTCCGCCTCATCGATTGGTGCAACCAGGAGCTCGGCGCAGGAGTGGGGTAACCGCCAATTGACGAAGCGCACGTATGCAAGCCTTCGGCCGGACTGCCGTTCGCTTACACGCCAGGGTGGCAGGTCGTGCAGTTGGGATCGTTGCAGCATCGCAGCCAGTGTTGTGCTCTGGTCCGCGTTGCCGGCATCCAACGGACGCATCAGCCGGCCCAGGCGGCGTAGCAGTGCGGGAAGCAACTGCCGGCGAGCCGGACGAAACAGCAGATGTTCCGTTCGCAGTGTGGGGAGGAGGTCAAGGATATTGGTGTTCGCGGCCACGGTGGATGCGCTGGATCTGGTATGCCTCATGCCGACCAACGGACCGTGCGGGGCCTGGCGTTCCTGGCCCCGCACGCATCAGCGCCTATTCGGGTGTCTTCAACCGTGCCGAAAGGCCCATGATCGATTCCACGTACGCGTTGGAATTGTTGTAGTTGTGGATTGCCCGGCGCTGGCTTCCTTCGTCGCCCATGCGGTAGCCGGCTTTGCTCAGATAATTCGCGCACGAATGAATTGCATCGGCCGGGGTGAACAGGTCCACCTTCTTGTCGCCGTTGCCGTCCACCGCGCGAAGCAGATACGACGACGGCAGGAACTGCGCCCAGCCAAACGCGCCGGCCCACGAGCCGTAGATCCCGAGCGCATCGGTAAGCCCACGCTGCTCGATCTTCAGCATGTTGACCAGTTCCTTGTACGCCCACTTCGACCGCGACTCCGCACGCGAGCGGATCCACGCGACCTCGGATGCGATCTCCGAGTCGCTGGCGTTACGGGCCTTCATGGTTTCCTTTGCACGCCGTATGCTTTCAAGCAGGAACGATGGTTGATCCATCAGCGCCATGGATGCATACACGCTGAACACGTGAAAATTGCCGGTGACCGTACCGTGCCGTGTTTCGCAACGCAGCAACGCGGCGATCGTGCGGGCATCCACGCCGTAGCGCTGTTGTGCTTCGTCCAGAATCGTCTGGTACTTCGCCATGAACGCCCGGCATGCCTCGGCCGATTCACTGGTGTTCACCCATGCGTAGGCCGATTTGTCCGAGCCGGACTTCGAGCGTGGCTTCACGATGGACATGCGCGGGATGAACACGGTTCGCTTGTCGGTAAACCGTGCAGTAACCCATTCGGCCTGCCAGCCTTCCTTTGCAAGGCGATTGACCAGCGTGATAAAGCGCCGATCCAGGCCCGGCGCTTTCTCCACTACAAACGAGCTGCCCATTGACGGCGTGATGGTGTCGATCCTGATTGCCTGGGTGGAATCCTCCAACGCGGCGTCCTGCGCACATGCCGATGTTCCTGCCAGCAGTGCCGCGGCAATGCCCAAAAGTGAAAGAGACGTCTTCGTAGCCATTGATTCTCGGGTCGAAATTGCGCGAACATTCGTACGCGCGCAGTGTGCAGGGAGTGCGGCGTCCGTCGCCGTCAACACCAGCATTATAGCGCTTTTGCGGGGCCAACGGCAAGCTGTATGGCGCTGGTGACAGAGAATTAATTGTTGGCGATCCGTTGTTGGCAACGTTTGCAGGGATTTCGCGTTTCCACATCGATCGATGCCAGGTGCTCCAACGCATCGCGCATCACACATTGCGTGTCCGGGCAGTGTTGCAGCCCCAGCATGTGGCCAACCTCGTGGATCGCAACTTTGCAGATCCGCTCGGTAACTGTTGTGGTGGTCGGTGCTCGTTGCAGTCGGAAGGTGGAGATCAGTCCTGCACGCCCACGAAGCTGGGCGAGGCCGAATACGCCGAAGTCGCGATAACGTGCGATTGGTGCGCGAATCGATCCGTCCGGATCTCGTTTGGTTGTTGATACGTCCACGCGTGTAACGCCAAGCACCAATGTGTCGCCGCCGGCAACGGTGCCACCCAGATAGTTCAGCAGCGAATCGGCGCGGTAGCGTTCCGTCCGGAACATGCTGCGTGCCTGCCCGGGCAGGGCATGCTGTTCCAGCCTAACAACGCGCACACCAAGGGCACAACGAACGGCCACCGCTATCGAATCAAGAGTCCTGGGATCAACCGATCCCAGCGGTACCAGCGCCACAGTGCGTATGCCTGGATGCGCGGGGTCAGGCTTATCCGTTGCCCGGCAGCCCGCCAGCGTTGCAATCGATGCAAGGAGCGCAACCCCGCAGGCCGCCACCATCAGTTCCCATGTTCTGTGATGCTGTCGCATGCGGCGTGTTGCTCTGTATTGCTCTGTGTGGTTGTATCGTGCCAGGAAATGCGTGCCCGATTGCACACGGAAACCGCAGTGGTGTTACGCGCGGCTAGATGGGGCTGCAACGGCAACGGGCGCGGAGAGGTTGTCCGCGCCCGTTGGCAAGCGTCTGCGAGAGAGTGTCGGAACCGTCAGGCGTACGTCGCCAGATTCTGCCGCAGCTTCTCGATTGTTTCCGAGTAGGTCCTCAGCTTCGCGCGTTCGGCGTCCACAACCTCGGCCGGAGCGTTCGCCGTGAACTTCTCGTTCGCCAGCTTGCCCTGCACCGCCCGTAGCTGTCCTTCCAGACGTGCGATTTCCTTCTCGGTCTTCGCGCGTTCCTTCTCAACATCAATCAGGCCTTCAAGGTGCACGTGTATCTCAACGCCGCGCACAACCTCGGTGCTGGAAAGCCCTGGCTTTACGGCGTCGGTGGCGATCGTGAGCGTGCCGATGCGTGCAAGCCGTTGCAACAGCCCGCGGCTGCGCTCCAGCGTGGCGGCGTCGTCGCTGGCCGAGGGTGTCATCGTGACGTCCACCGTGCGCGAAGGGGGCACGCCCGCTTCGCTGCGCATGCGGCGGATCGCTTCGGTGCACTCCTGCAGCAACGCGAACTGCGCCTCGATGTCGGCGGAAATACATTCGCGAGTCAGCACCGGGAACGACGCGATGGAGATGGAATCCCCATCGGCCCTGGTCGCGATGTTCTGCCAGACCTCCTCGGTCACGAACGGCATCACAGGGTGCAGAAGGCGAAGGATCTGGTCGTACAACCCAATCGCGAACCGGATCATCCCCTGAGCCTCGGCCTGGTCCGCCGCGCCGGCGATTTCGGTTTTCGCCAACTCCACATACCAATCGCAGAAGTCACGCCAGACGAAGTCGTACAGGATCTTGGTGTACTCATTGATGCGGTACTCGTCCAGCGCGGAGTTCACCGCATCCAGCGCGGAGTGGAAGCGCGAAAGTATCCATCGGTCCGACGCGGATATCGGCTGCAATGCCTTCAGCGCCACGATCGGTTCGGTTTCACCGCCGGCGATCTCCTCGCGCTTCATCAACAGGAATCGTCCGGCGTTCCAGATCTTGTTGGCGAAGTTGCGCCCAACCTCGCACATCTCGGTGGAGAATCGAATATCCTGGCCCATCGGCGCCAGATAGACGATCGTGAACCGCAGTGCGTCGGCGCCGTATTCGTTGATTACCGCAAGCGGGTCCGGCGAATTCCCCAGCGACTTGGAGAGCTTGCGTCCCATATCATCACGTATCAGCGACGTGAAGTAGACATCGCGGAACGGTATCAAGTCCGTCACGCTGGCACGTGGTGTGCCGTCGGCCTTTGGTTCGCCCGGCATGAACGCGAAGCCGGCCATGATCATCCTGGCCACCCAGAAAAAGATGATGTCCGGCGCCGTCACCAGCAGGTTGGTGGGGTAGAAGTAGGCCAGATCCTGGTCGTTCTTTGCCGCTGTGCCCCAACCATGCACCGAAAACGGCCACAGCCACGAGGAGAACCAGGTGTCGAGCACGTCCTCGTCCTGCCGCAACGGGACATCCGGGCCAACACCAAGGCGCTCGCGTGCCTCGGTTTCGTTCCGTGCCGCGGTGTAGGTGCCGTCTTCCAGATAATACACGGGGATGCGATGCCCCCACCATAGCTGCCGCGAGATCGGCCAGTCACGGATGTTCGCCATCCAGTGCTCGTACGTCTTGGTCCAATGATCGGGATAGAACCGGATCGCGCCGGACATCACGGCGTCGAGTGCCGGCTCGGCGAGGGGCTTCATCGCCACGTACCATTGATCGGAGAGATACGGTTCCACCTGCTCGCCACCGCGCTCGGAGAATCCAACGGAGTGATGATACTCCTCATCCTTTTCGATCAAATCGGCTTCGCGCATCAGGCGCACGGCCACCTTGCGGGCCTCGAAGCGATCCAGACCGGCAAGCGGGCCGGCCAGCTCGTTCATCGTGCCGTCGGGATTGATCGTGTTCGGCATCTCCAGGCCGTGCCGTATGCCCACCTCGTAGTCGTTGGGGTCGTGCGCGGGTGTGATCTTCACTGCGCCGGTGCCGAACGCGGGGTCGGCATAGTCGTCGGCAATCACCGGCACCTGCTGCCCGGCAAGCGCAACGGTCACCAGCTTGCCGATCAACCCGGCGTAGCGTTCATCCTTTGGGTTCACCGCAACGGCCACATCACCAAACACCGTTTCCGGGCGTGCCGTTGACACCAGCACCGAGCCGGACCCATCGGCCAGGTGATAGCGGAGTGTGTACATCCGGTCGGTCACGTCGCGATGGAGCACCTCTTCGTCGGACAATGTTGTCTGCGAGAAAGGGGACCAATTGACGATCTTCTTGCCGCGATAGATCAGGCCGCGATCGTACAGGCGTACGAACACTTCCTTGACGGCCTCGGACAAGCCTTCGTCGAGCGTGAACCGTTCGCGACGCCAATCCACCGAAACACCCAGCGCGCGCAATTGCTTCAGGATGATGCCACCGTATTCCTCGCGCCACTGCCACACCCGTTCAACGAACTTCTCGCGGCCGAGATCGCGGAAGTCGATGCCCTGCTCGGCCAGCGTGCGCACCACACGTGTCTGCGTGGCAATGCCCGCGTGGTCGGTTCCCGGAATCCAGCATGCCTCGTATCCGCGCATCCGATGCCACCGCACGTAAATATCCTGCAACGTGTTGTTCAACACATGGCCCAGCGTGAGCATGCCGGTAACGTTGGGCGGCGGGATAACCACCGTGAACGGTTCGCGGTCGGGGTTTACCTCCGCGTCGTACAGGCGATGATTGTACCAGTATGGATACCACCGCGCCTCGGCGTCGGTGGGATTGTAAGCCTTCGGTAGTTCTGCCATGGTATTCGAGTCGCGTCGTGAACGGTAATCGGCCAAAGAGCTGAGAAGATACGTAGCCGTCCATGATATGCATCGCCGTTCGATCGCGGCCATCGGCATCAAATCGCAACATGGGGCCGCCGCGCGATCCGCGAATCGCAGGGCGGCCGAGGCATCGGCCACAGCGGCAGATGCCGGTGCGCGAACCCCGGCACGGCGCGTATCTTTGCCGGACATTCCATACGCACATCACGGTATCCAACCGGAAAGCATCATGCAGACAACCTCGGGCACCGGGCCCATTACGATGTACACGGTCGGTCACAGTACGCGAAGCAGGGGCGAATTTGTCGATCTCCTGCGCCGGCATGGTATCCAGATTCTTCTGGATATCCGGAAGATCCCGTATTCCCGATACAACCCGCAGTTCAACCGTGAGACAATGATGGAGGAGATGCCTGCCACGGGAATCCGGTACGAGCACTGCGATGATCTGGGCGGCATCAAGCCATCGCGCGAGGTGATCGATCGTGCGAAGTCGTGCAGCGAACGCTCGCGCGGCTTCGCGGAGTACATGCGCACGCCGGCGTTCGCGCGTGGAATCGATCGTGCGCTGGAACTCGCCGGCGCCGGGCGTGTTGCCCTGATGTGCGCGGAAGCCAATCCCGATCACTGCCATCGTTTCTGGGTTGCCGATGCGCTCGCTGCCGCCGGGGTGGATGTGCTTCACATCGTTTCGGCCGAGCGCGCCGATCCACACCCCAAGAATCTGTTCACGTACTGATATAAGCCACGGTTGTGCCGTGGCAATCCAATTGCAGTGCTCGGAACAGCCGCTATATTTGGCCCCACATTAGGTTTCCGAACGCGCAGTGCATCCGCGGGTGCCGTTACAACGTCCTATCCATGTTATTCAACTCGGTCGAGTTTCTGTTTTTCTTCCCGGTGGTAACGGCGTTGTACTTCGTGCTTCCACATCGGGTGCGCTGGATGCTGTTGCTGGTTGCCAGTTGTGTCTTCTACGCTGCCTTTATCCCATCGTACCTGCTTGTCCTTGGATTCACGATTGTCATTGACTACGCAGCCGGGTTGTTGATCGCTCGATGCCAAGGGCGGCAGCGCACGATGATGTTATTTGTAAGCATTGCCGCGAATGTTGGCGTGCTGGGCTTCTTCAAGTACTACAACTTCTTTGTCCAGAACGTTGAGGGGGTTCTGCATGCGATTGGCATCGCATCACCAACACTTCCTGGTATTCAGTTTGTTCTTCCGATTGGCCTGTCGTTCCATACGTTTCAGGCGATGAGTTATACCATCGAGGTGTATCGAGGGAAGCAGAAACCGGAACGGCATTTGGGCATCTATGCGCTATATGTGATGTTCTATCCGCAGTTGGTAGCCGGACCGATCGAGCGACCTCAGAACATGCTGCACCAGTTCCGTGAGATCCACACGTTCAACGGTGAGCGGTTTGCCGATGGGTTGCGGTTGATGTTATGGGGATTGTTCAAGAAGGTTGTCATAGCCGACCGGCTGGCCGTTTTTGTCAACGGCGTGTACCGCGATCCATCGGCTTTCGACTGGGTTAATCTTGCGCTGGCGATTGTATTCTTCTCTGTTCAGATCTACTGTGACTTCTCCGGGTATTCCGACATTGCTCTGGGTGCCGCGCGCTGCATGGGGTTCACGTTGATGACCAACTTCGACCGCCCATATTTTGCAACCAATATCCGAGCCTTCTGGGGGCGTTGGCATATCTCGCTGTCGACCTGGTTTCGCGACTATGTGTACATCCCGCTTGGAGGCGGGCGTACAACTCGCGCGAAGGTATTGCGCAACATTGCCATTGTGTTCATGGTGAGCGGTCTGTGGCATGGTGCAAATTGGACCTTTGTTGTATGGGGGGCGCTCCATGCACTGTTCATGATTGGATATGTGCTGTACCGCGAGCGGGTGCCGGCTCCGCTCAATGCTCCGTTGTGGAGACGTGCGGCAGGCGGTGTTGCTACGTTCGCGCTGGTATCTCTGGCCTGGGTGTTCTTCCGTTCGGACAGTATCAACTCGGCCATCGCGATCCTGAGCCGATTGGTGACGCTGCAAAGCAACCAGCCCAACTACGCGGAATTGGCAGGCGATGTGCCGTTCCTGCGTTATGTGGCCGATCCACAAATCCGGATGCTGTTTCTGGGCTTCTCGGCACTGCTTATCATGGTGTTAGTGTTTGTGGAACGAACTACAAGCGTTGATATGACAAGCCTTCGTTCGCGTCCGGTTGCAGACACGTTGCTCCTTATAGCATTGCTTACCGGGGTGGTCTGCTTGGGGATTTTCGACCAAAGCGCTTTCATCTACTTTCAATTCTAACGTGGTTCGGGGCAAGCCCATGAATGAAGTCGTGCCGAACAACGGACCAGCCAACCGATACAGTGTGCGGTTCCTATTTGCGATAGTAGTGAGCGGGCTTGTATCGTGGGCCTTCTATGCTGTGCTGGCAGGTACACCAGCACAGCAATCATCCCTGCGTCAAGTGATGGACAGCATCATGAAGCCCGGCAGGTCCTACGACATCGTGGTGGTTGGCAATTCGCGCATCAGGATGCACGTTAATCCAAGGATTCTGGATTCGATGCTGGGTAGTGACAGTTTTGTTCTCGGTGCGGATGCTTGCAGTATTCCACAGTCATTGATGATGATGCGCGTGTACCTTCGTTCGCATAAGGCGCCACGCTGCGTTGTCGTGCTTGCGGATTATTCGAACATCCAGACGTGGTCCGACCCACACAACTTTGATGAATATGTGACCTACTTCGATGACTCGTTGATCTATGCGACACTGGAACCATACGTACATCACCCACTACCGCGGATACTTGGACCATGGTATCAGTTCCAGAGGCTTGCTGCGGCACCAGATGAACAGAAATTACCTGTGGTCTTTGGTCTGGTTGGTGGTGGGAATATGGGCATGGTTGGGAGCCGCGAGCAAGCCTACAAGGGGTTTGCTGGAATGAAGCGCACATGGAGCCCGTGGCGATTGGCCAAGCCGCGCGGTGCCCGAATCGACACGGCTGGCTTGATGCTGCTGCGCACGTTCATCGATGAGTGCAGGGCACGAGGGACCAACGTTGTTGTGGTTTGCCCGCCCATTCATCGGCTGCGCGAAACCCATGTTCGTGGATATCGTGTCGTTGTCGATCGGATTGCTGCCTTTGTTGCAGCTAATGGGGTCCCGTATTTGGACTATACGCGCGATCCGATAACCGATCGCAAGGATTTGTTCTTCAACGTCGAGCATCTCAACGCGGCGGGGGCTGATGTCTTTTCACGGTTGCTCGCCCACGACATCCGGCCGTGGCTTGAAATTCGAGGTTCGCAACCTTCCCGCTGAGCCATACCACATCTTCAGACCCGTTCAATCGAGCGCTTCATGTGAATCGCGTAACCTCCGGTTCAAGACTTGACTTTCATACAGGCACGATGGTATATTTGGACCAAGTCTAAATAAATGATCGTGCTGCTGCTCTCATCTCATGCATGCCGCGTCGCGGCATGCGTCGGGCGCTGAGATGATCATTTATACTCCTGCAGTGCGCTGTTGCAACGCCATGCCCGTGGCCGGGGTTGCACGGAGCTTCCCTTCACGTTTCCCGTTTGGCCCCTTGTTCGTGCCCGTAACGGCACTGTTAACTGCCTGATCCCGTGTATTGCTGCCGGCGTCTTTATACGCAGGCGGCACCGCTGAACCATATGCCTACTTCCTTCTCAGTACATCGCTTCATACATCGCCTGCACATGGTGCTGAGCGTGCGAGCCGTGTTCGCTGGTGTGGCTGCCATGATAGCGCTGATGCCATGCGTTTCCGGGTGTGGCGATGCCCCGCGGACAACGACGCCCGCGGCACGGCCAGGACCTGACACATCGGGCAGCATCGTGGTGCTGGGCGGCGCGGTGAACGAAGTTGTGTATGCGCTTGGCGCAGGCGAGCGCGTTGTTGGCAACGACATCACCTGCATCTATCCGCCGGCGACCGCCCGGCTGCCAAAGGTTGGATACCAACGAACGATTTCGGCCGAACAGGTTCTATCCCTGAATCCGGTGCTGGTGTTGGTAAGCCAGGATGCCGGCCCACCTGCCGCGCTGGAGCAGTTGCGTGGTGCCGGTGTTCGTGTGGAAGTCATATCCGGGGGGCATTCGCTTGATGCGGTCTGCACAGCGGTCGCCAACGTTGCCCGTATTCTGGGCAAGGAACGTGCCGGCGCATTGCTTGCCGATTCCATACGGGCGGCCTATCAACGTTTGCAGCCGCCCAATGCGCACGGCCCAAGGGTGATGTATGTGCATGCGCGCGGGGCGGGCGGGATGCATGCCGCTGGTGGTGGTACAGCCGCCGACGCGATGATCAGAGTTGCCGGCGGCACGAACGCGGTGCAGGGCTTTGATGGTTATCAACCACTCTCGGCGGAATCGGGTCGTGGCCTGGAGCCCGATATGATCCTGATCTCCTCGGCTACGCTTCGGCAGTTTGGTGGTGTTGATGGGTTGATCAGGATGCCTGGTATTGCAGGGACACCTGCCGCCGAACGTCGAGCGGTGATCCCCATCGACGAACAATTCGTGCTGGGTTTTGGGCCACGTCTTGCTTCGGCGCGGGCAATGCTGATCCATGCGTTCTTCCCGGGGAATCACCAATGACAACACTTGCCGCCGATGTTGGGAGGGCGATTGCCCGCCCGCGCGTTTCGCGCATGCTGGTGCCCTTGCTGGTCTGCATGCTGTGTGCCGCGATGCTGGCCGGCGCTGGCTTCGGCGCGGTCCCGGTTTCGCCGGGGCGGGTCGTGGCTATTGTTCTGCATGGTCTGGGGCTCGAGACCGGAGTTCCGTTCGATGCGCGGCAGGAGTACGTCGTGCTGGCGATCCGACTACCTCGGTTGCTGCTGGGTGTGTGTATAGGCATGGTGCTCGGGATGTCCGGCGCTTCGCTGCAGGGGATCTTCCGCAATCCATTGGCCGACGCGGGATTGATCGGTACCTCGAGCGGCGCGGCGCTTGGCGCCGGACTGGCGATTGTGCTTGGGGGAGGATGGCTCCGTGGATCGCTTGGTACCTTCGGCGAGTTTACCGTGCCAGCGGCGGCGTTTGCCGGAGGGTTAGGTGCCTCGTTACTGGTGGAGCGCATTGCGCGGGCACGTGCATGGGCCGGTACCGCCGGATTATTGTTGGCCGGGATTGCCGTGAATGCGCTTGCCGGTGCGGCAACCGGGCTGCTGACATATCTCGCATCGGATGCGCAACTCCGATCGATAACCTTCTGGAGCATGGGTTCGCTGGGTGCGGCCAACTGGCCTGCGCTCGCCACATCGGCGCCCTTCTTCGCGGTCGGATTGTTTGTTCTTCCTCGCCTTGCCGGCCGGTTGGATGCACTGCTGCTTGGTGAGGCCGAGTCCGGCCATCTTGGTGTGGATGCCGTTCGCCTTCGCCGCCTGGTTGTTGTGGTGGCTGCCCTGGCTGTTGGCGCGGCTGTTTCGGTAGCAGGCATCATTGGCTTTGTGGGCCTTGTTGCACCCAACATCGTGAGGTCGATTTCCGGCCCCTCGCATCGCGTCCTGATCCCCGCGTCCGGTTTGCTTGGCGCAATCCTTCTGGTTGCCGGTGATCTGGTTGCTCGCACGATCGTATCTCCGGCCGAGCTTCCAATCGGCATCATTACGGCGTTCATTGGTGCCCCCGTCCTTGTATGGCTTGTGGCGCGCCGCGCCGGCGGAGGCGATGCATGATCCAGGCAGTGGATGTGTGGTTGCGCAGGGGCAGACGGATGGTGTTGGAAGGGGTTTCCGTGAACATTGAGCCTGGCATGGTGCTGGCCATTGCAGGTGCGAACGGCGCGGGGAAGTCGACGTTGCTGAACGTGCTTGCCGGCGACATGCGAATCGAGCATGGTCTGGTCCTTGCCGATTCGCTGCGAATGGATACGATGCGGCCGTTGCAGCGTGCCCGAATCCGATCAGTGCTGCCGCAATCCTCGGATCTCAGCTTCCCGTTTGTGGTGTCGCAGGTGGTGATCCTTGGGCGCTATCCGCACCATGCGGGCAAGCCAACCAGCACTGATATTGAGGCCGCCGAACAGGCCATGCTGCTTGCCGACGTTCATCACCTGCGCGATCGAGTGTATACGCGGCTCTCGGGAGGTGAACGCCAGCGCGTGCAGCTGGCGCGTGCAATTGCACAGATACTTGGCGGGGCTTCGTCGCAGGCTCGATACCTGCTGCTCGATGAGCCCACCGCAAGCCTGGACCTTGCCCATCAGCATTCAACCCTGACCGTGGCGCGGCAGATGGCGGCCGCGGGATGTGGTGTGGCCGTGGTGTTACACGACCTGAACCTCGTTGCCCAATATGCCGATACCATGGTGTTGCTGCACGAGGGCAGGATCGTTGACTCGGGGAAGCCGCGCAATGTGCTTACGCCAGCATCGATTCGTTTGGCGTTCGACGTGGATGCTGTCTTGATGGAGCACCCCTTGCTCGATTGTCCGGTGGTGGTGGCGCACCCGCTGCTGTATGGTGTTGGCGGTGACCATACCACGCACGAGCAAGCTGGTACCGTCTCCGATTCCGGACCCTATGTACACTGAATCCGGTGGCAAATCCTGCTGCCCGGGAAACAACTTGGATGGATAATAGAATGGTGGATACCATGCACGAGACCATGCTGAAGCAGGCCGCGGAGCTCCGTGTTTCGTGGGATAACCTGCGCCGGGAGCAACCCAAGCTGCGCATCCGCGATGCGGCGGCGCAGCTTGGCGTGAGCGAGGTGGAACTGTTGGCGACCGGTGTTGGCACTGTTGCCACCCGGCTTCGCCCCGAATGGGGTGCGATTATTGCAGCGTTGCCTGAACTGGGTGATGTAATGGCGCTTACGCGCAATCAGCATGCGGTGCACGAACGGAAGGGGCGGTATCGCAATATCTCGGTCGAGGGCACCATGGGGTTGGTGCTTGATGAAGAGATTGACCTGCGAATCTTTCTGTCGCATTGGCACTTCGGGTTCGCCGTGCGCGAGCCGCTGCAACAGGGGGAACGGCGTTCGGTTCAGTTCTTCGATCGCGATGGAACGGCGGTGCACAAGGTATATGCCGGTGATGAGTGCGCCGAGGCCTACGATGCGCTTGTTGCGCGGTTTGCCGATGACGACCAGCTGCCATACGTGCCGGTGAGCGGACCATCCCCGAAACCCGAAGTGCGCGATATCGCGGATATCGATTTTGACGGGCTCTATTCCGATTGGCGCTCGCTTCAGGATACCCATCACTTTCATCCGATGCTTCTGCGGCACAGGGTAACCCGTTTGCAGGCGTTTGGCGGCGCCCCTGCCGAGTTGGCGCATCAGGTGCCCACATCCGCATTGGAGACGTTGTTGCGTGCGGCTTCGGAGCACGGAACCGAGATCATGGTGTTCGTTGGGAGCCCGGGGGTGATCCAGATTCATACCGGAAGCGTTGAGCGAATTGTCGAGACCGGCCCCTGGATCAACGTGCTTGATCCGCGCTTCAATCTTCATCTGCGGCAGGATGCGGTCGATACGGCCTGGGTGGTTCGTAAGCCTACCGCGGACGGCGTTGTTACATCGCTTGAATTGTTCGACGCCGACGGAGGAACAATTGCAATGCTGTTCGGTAAGCGCAAGCCGGGCATGCCCGAACTGGAGGCGTGGCGCGCGTTGATCCAGCTTGTGGAAACGCCGGTGGCCACCGTAGCTGCTGGCGATATGTAACGCTTGCCCCAGCCACGTCCGGTTTCACCAACCGGATGCGGCATATCCAAGGGAGCCTTGCCTGGTGTGCTTTGCGCATCATGCTCAGGGGCTCCGTTGCCCGGAGGGCTCCCGGGTGGCGGAGCCCCGCTTTTTGGGGACTGGGGACCGTGGTCATCCGGGCTACTTGGTCGAGTCGCGATCGAGCGCCAGCGTATACCCCTCCGAGCGTGCCACATAGGTGGCAGCCGTGATATCGCCCGCCACATTCAACGTGGTTCGGCACATATCAAGGATCCGGTCCACACCCAGAATGATTGCGATCAGTGATGGATCCACGCCAACAGTGGCAAGCACGCCGATGATAAACGGGATCGATCCGGATGGCACGCCGGCCGTGCCGATGCCGCCCAGAATGGCCAGATACACCACCATCAGTTGTTGCGAAAGGCTCAGGTCAACGCCGGCAAGCTGTGCCAGAAACAGTACGGTTACGCCTTCGTAGAGCGCCGTGCCGTTCTGGTTGGCGGTGGCGCCAACGGTGAGCACGAAGCTGTTGATCTCACGCG
>CBHYLN010000026.1:0-44901 GCA_966128725.1 uncultured bacterium
CCTGCTGGATGCCGAGGGCAATACGGTGGCGGTCGCCGAAGGCGCGCCGCGCGACGTACAGGATGCGCTGATCGAACGCGGCCGGCCACTACAGACGATGACGGTGGATGCTCCGGTGCAGTTGGCGGTGCTGGGCGTAAGCCCGGCGAAGGCCGCCAACCTGTACCAGGCCAGCCGCGCGATCACCTACGTGGCCCTGGCCGATCGCACGCCGGTGCCGCCCGGCGCGCCGATTGTGCTGGTTGCGGCAATCCCGGAAGGGGCCGGGCAGGGAACCGGCGAACAGCGGTTTCGCGATGCGCTGGGGGCGGCGACGTCGCCGGCCGATCTGTTGTTGCGGATGCGGCGCGATGGATTCCCGGCGGGCGCGCAGCGTGCGTACATCCTGGCGCAGGCGCTGGCGCGCAATCCGGTGATCGTGGTGGCACCCGGGCACGAAGCGCTTGTCCGTGCATGCCACATGGAGTACGCGCCCGATCTGGCCTCGGCGTTGGGGCGTGCAATCACGATTGCCCGCGAGCGTTTCGGCGACGGCGTGGGCGATCTCGATTGCCTGCTGATCCAGAATGCGCTGGCCACATTGCCGCGACTGGATGCGGGGGCGTTGGGGAACGCATAAGCGGCGCTGGCATAGCCGCTAGCGCCGAGACATGTTCAAATCGCCTCGAGTTGGGCATGCGGTGTGAGGAACTTTCGGCATCCGTCTGGCCTTCCTTCGCGCGCCTTTGCGTCCTTTGCGGTGCATTCCTCAATGCTGCGGCCCGTTGTGCCGCCGCGGTGCATTCCTCAATGCTGCGGCCCGTTGTGCCGCCGCAGTGCATTCCTCAATGCTGCCGCTCGCAGCGCCGCGCATGTGCCTCCAGGAGCGCCTGCTCGAACCGGCCGAACTGCCGCGTGGGATCGTACGCCTCAACGGCAAACGCACGGGCGTTCGCCGCAAGCGCTTCGCGGCGCGCCGGGTTGCGCCACAGTTCCACGATAGCCTGCGCGATTGCCTCGGCGTTGTGCGGCGGCACCAGCACCCCGGTGGCGCCGTTGGCCACGATCTCCGGCACGCCGCCCGCGTCCGTTGCGATCACCGCCACGCCGGAGGCCATTGCCTCCTGCACCACCATGCCGAACGTTTCGGAATACGACGCCAGCACGAACACGTCCAGCGCGGCAAACGCCGTTGCGGGGTCATCCGCGAACGGGTGCAGCGCAACGCGGTCGGCAATCGGCAGCTCGGCCCGCAGGCTTTCCAGTTCGGCAACGTACTCGCCCGAATCCCCCGGGCGGCGGCCAACCAGGATGGCGTTCAACGAGCCAGCGATCTCCGGCGCCATGCGCACAGCGATGCCCAGCGCTTGCAGGAATTCGCGATGGCCCTTCCCGGGGTTGAACCCGCCAACCATTCCAACCGTGAACGCGTCGGGCGCGATGCCGAACGTGCGGCGTGCGTGCTCGCGGCGTGCGGCGCCGGGCGCGTAGCGGGCCGCATCCACTCCGGGCGGCACCACGGTGATCTTCTCCGGCGCCAGCACCGTGTGTTGGGCCATTTCGTTGGCTCCGCGCCTGGTAAGCGTGATGCAGCCGTCCAACCGGCGGTAAATCCGGTTGTGTACCCAGTCGCGCTTGTTAACGCCCGATTGCATCTGCTGGAACAACACCACGGCAACATCCTTGCCGGCGGCCAGCAGCGCCGTGCTCAGGTCGTGCGTGCGCCCCACCAGCAACAGGTCCGTTTGTTCGGCGGCCAGCACGGCACGCAATGCGCTCGCGGCTTTGAAATCCAGGTAGCGGCGTGAGGGGGTGATGGTGTGATGCGGCAGCCCCAATGCATCGGCGTGGTGCTCAAGCGCGGTGCCGCTCGGCAGTATCGCGCTGGCCCTGTGCCCGCGTGCAACCATGGCGGCGGCGGCGCGCAGCAGGCCCAGTTCAAGGCCGCCCACGGTTGCCGAAAAACAGAGTGTGGTTATGCGCATCATGTGCAGCGGTATCAAACGATCACGGGGTTTCTGTTGCCGTGCCCGCTTCCGGCTGTTGCATGCACAGCAGGCGGAGATACTCCCACGAGTAGATGCCCGTGTGATGGCCGTCCTTCCAGGTGGCCTGCACGCCGTAGCTGCCAACCGGTTCCAAGCTCTGCAATTCGTACTGCCCGGGCGTGAACGTTGGCAGCAATACCGGCTTGTACACCTTGCCGAGGATAACCTCGCCCTTGCAGCCGGCGCACGGGCATTCGTCGCGCATCAGCTTCAGGGCAAGCACATAGGCCTGGCCGTCGCTCCACGAAATCGTCAGCTCGTTGGGGGCGGATTGCTCGATTTTTGTTGGTGTAGGATTGGCCATCACATTCTTCCCTGTCAATAATTCCGTGTCAAGCTTTGCGGTCACGTGCGTTGCCCGGGGTGCGAGCGCTTGTCGCCTTCGGCCTGCACCGCATTGGTGGGGTTGTTGCCGCCAGGCATCGGCGCCAACGCCTGCCAACCGGCCAGCAGCGATTCGGCCGTCAGCAGGGCGCGCGTTGCGGTGCCGGCCGGCGCCACGCGTACCGTTCGGCAACCGGCGGCAATGCCGGCTTCGATATCCGATTCCGAATCGCCCACCAACCACGATGCGGGAAGCGCCAGCCCGTGGTCGCGCGCGGCATCGATCAGCATTCCCGGCGCAGGCTTGCGGCATCGGCAGGCCTGCTCACCGCTGTGCGGGCACCAGTAGATTGCATCGATACGATGCCCGGTGCGCGCGTGCAGCTCATCCTGCATGCGCTGGTGGATATCCAGCAGATCCTCCTCGGTCATCAAACCACGCGCAATGCCGCGCTGGTTGGTGACAACAACAACGAACATCCCGGCGGCGTGGGCCAACGGGAGCACATCGAAGATATCGGGGAGGAACTCGAACGTGTCCCAGCGGGTAACGTAGCCGTCAACAATCCGACGGTTGATCACGCCATCGCGGTCGAGAAACAGAGCGGGCTGTGTAGTACTCATGAGCGGAGGCCGCCCGCGCGCCTGGTTGCGCTGCCGCGATCGCGGCAGCAACGGTCCATTACGGGTACGGCAGCCCATAATATAGTTCCGGCGTGGCTTTGCAGTATCGTACGGCGTGGCTATCATCGCGGGGCGGTCGCCGCAAATGCCGGCCGTGTACCCGATCGTCCGCATCAACCCGCCTGGATTTGTCATGACGTTGATACCCTCCGAACAGCGCAATCGATACCTGCGCGCGGCCCTGTTCCTTGCCGCGGCTCTGTATGTGGTTGTGTACCTGGCGGTTGTGGTAAAGCGTATCGGATATCCGTACGAGCTGGAATGGATGGAGGGCGGAAGCGTTGATCACGTGCAGCGGATTGTTGATGGTGTGCCCCTGTACGCGCCGCCGTCGATCAACTTCGTGCCGTTCATCTATCCTCCGCTGTACTTCTACGCTTCGGCGGCGGTTGCACAGGTGACGGGCGTTGGCTTCCTGCCGTTGCGGATCGTTTCGGCGCTGGCCTCGGTTGGGGCCATGTTGGTGCTGTTCCTGTACGGGCGCCGCGAGGGCGGCGGCGCGTTGCACGGGATGATCGCAGCCGGTGTGTTCGCCGCGTCGTTCGCGGCCAGCGGAGGATGGTTCGATATCGGGCGGGTGGACTCGTTGTTCATCCTCCTGGTGCTGCTGGCCATCTACCAGATCCGATTTGCCCGGGGCAGGCTTGGCTGGATTGCCGCCGGTATCGTGATCGCGCTGGCGTATGCCACCAAACAAACCGCCCTGGTGGCGCTTGGGCCGTTGGTGCTGTATGCCCTGATTGTTGACCGCCGCCGCTGGCTGTATCTGGCCGTGACGGCCGTGTTGGCAAGCGTGGGCGCATATCTGGTGATGAGCGCGTTGTGCGGCGAGTGGTATGCCTACTACATCTACCGCGTTCCGGCCGGGCACGCGATGTTGTGGGGCGATCTCCTGCTGTTCTGGACACGCGACATCCTGCCCTGGGGCGCGGTGGCAATGTTGCTCGCGGCTCCGTTTGTCGCCGATCGCCTGCGCAACGGAATTGGCGGCGAGCGTTGGTTTCATGCGCTGTTGCTGATTGGGATGTTCGGCGCCGCGTGGATTTCGCGTTTGCATGTTGGCGGCTACATCAACGTGGTGATGCCGGCACACGCGGCAATCGCGCTGCTGGTGCCCGCCGCCCTGCGCTGGTGGACCAACAGGCTGCGTGGCGTTGATGCGCAGCCAGCATCAATCGGCCCCGATGCCGCGGCGCTGGCCCGGCCGGCGCCGCTTCCGGTTGCCGAGAGCTACATCCTTCTGGTGCTGCTTGCGCAGTTCGTGATGTGGTATTACAACCCAAAGGCCTTCGTGCCCTCGCACGCCGACCGCGATGCCGCCGGCCGTTTCATCGCGGAGCTGGCCGCGGCAAAGGGCGAGGTGTTCGTGGCCGATCATTCCTGGCTGGCGGTGCTGGCCGGCAAACACAGCAACGCGCAGTCGCAATCGATGCTCGACGTATTGCGCAGCGGCGACACCGCCACGGCCGCGGCGATGGTGGAGCAGGTGCGAACGGCGATTGCCGCAAAACGTTACGGGTTGGTGGCGGTGGATGAGGGATCGGTGTACGATCGCGTTTCGCCGGGCAATCAGTGGCTTACCCGCCTGCTGGATACCGTGTACGGCCCGCCCCGGATTCTTCGATATCGCAGCGACGAGTTCTATCCCGTTGTGGGAATGAAGAGCCGACCGGTGTATATTTATTCGCTATCCGGTAATCAACCGGCGGCAACCCCTCGGCAGTAAGCCCTGAGCAACGGCACTCGTAATCGCAGCTCCATTGGCATCGTCGATATCCTCCAACTCTTCTTTTCCCTCCACCATGTACGCTCTCATTCTGGGGGCTTCCAGCGGCTTTGGGGCCGCAACAGCGCTTGAATGCGCTCGGAACGGCATCAACGTGATAGGCGTTCATCTGGATCGCGGCGCGGCGCTTGCCGCCGTCACCGCCCTGCAGGATGAGATACGCTCACACGGCGTTGCCGCGCATTTCTTCAACGTGAATGCTGCCGACGCGGCGCAGCGCGCATCGGTGCTGGATTCGGTTGCCGAGCTGTTCGCGGCCGACGCCACCGCCACGGTCAGGATCCTGATGCATTCGCTGGCGTTTGGATCGTTGAAGCCCTTGATTGGCGCAACCCCTGCCGACCAGCTTACCCAGGCGCAGATCGAGATGACGATGAACGTTATGGCCAACAGTCTTGTGTACTGGACGCAGGACGTGGTGGGGCGCGGGTTGATGCGATCCGGCGGGCGCATCTTCGCGATGACAAGCTCGGGCTCGCACCGTGTGTTGCCGATGTACGGGGCGGTGTCGGCGGCGAAGGCCGCGCTGGAAAGTTATTGCCGCCAGCTTGCCTTTGAGCTGGGCCCGCGCGGCATAACCGCGAACGCGGTGCAGGCCGGGGTTACCGTAACGCCGGCGCTGAAGAAAATCCCCGGTAACGACGAACTGGTTGCCCATGCGATGGCCCGCAATCCGCTGGGCCGGCTTACAACCCCCGACGACGTTGCCCGCGCGCTGGTGATGTTCAGCGGCGAGGCCGGCGCCTGGATCAACGGCAGTGTGATTGCGCTGGATGGCGGCGAGGATGTTGTGGAGATCGACTGGACACGTACAGGAGGGGACGCATGAGCAGGATTGAGGAATTGATCCCGCGCGGGGTGATCGTAAGCTGCCAGTTGGAGCCCACCGAGCCGCTGCATACACCGCAACATTGCGCGCTGTTCGCGCAGGCGGCCGAGGCCGGCGGGGCCACGGCAGTGCGGGCCGAGGGCATTGCCAACATTCAGGAGATCCGCGCAACCACACGGCTGCCGCTGATTGGCTGCATCCGCGACAGTTACGCCGATGGATGGATGCTGGTAACGCCCGATATGAACGCGGTGGAGCGCCTGGTGCGTGTTGGCGTGGACGTTGTCGCCGTTGATGCCACGTCGCGCACGCGGCCCGGCGGAAGCGACGGCATCCGGTTCCTGGCCGATGTCCGCAAGCGTTATCCGGATCTCCCGATTCTGGCCGATATCTCCACGTTCGAGGAAGGTGTGCTGGCTGCCGATGTTGGCGCCGACGCGCTTTCCACAGTGTTGTGCGGCCGCACCAAGGAGACGTACGAACAATCCCTGCTCGCCTCGCCCAACCTGGATCTCGTGTATCGCCTGGCAACCACCGTGCGCACGCCGGTGCTGGCCGAGGGCTTCATCTGGAACACTGCCGATGCCGGCAGCGCCATCGAGGCCGGCGCCTACGGCGTGATTGTGGGCGGCGCCATCACGCGGCCGCGTGTGCTTACGCAGTTGTTCGTGAACGCGGTGGAATCCTGCCGCGTGCGATAGGGCGAGCGATAGGCGCCGCGAGCGACAGGCGCCGCGTTCAGGCAGTACCAAATAAAAACGGGGATCGCGCTTCCGGCCAGGCCGGTTGCTCGATCCCCGATTGCGTTGTTCCCACAGTGCCGCGGAAGCCCGCGAGCGTGGCGGGTTACTTCCCTTCGAACTTCTTCGCGATTTCGGTTGCAAGGTCAACCATGGCCTTCGACTGGTCGTCGCTGGCGCCGGTCAGGTTCACGGTGATCACGTAGCGGTAGCGCGTTCCCATCGTGACGGTGACATCGTGGTTGGTCTTCTGGTACACGTACACACCGCTGGTGGTTGGCACGTCGGACTTGATCGACTCGGTCTTCTGCTGATCGTTCTCCGAGGAGAAGCTCATCGCGAAGCCCATCGATGCCAACGCAAACGCACCTTCGGTGCCGCCCCAGTCGTTGACGGTAACCACAACGCGCTGGTTGGGGTTCGCCTCGCTTACCCAGTTCTGCGAAGCGTTCGACAGCGAGTAGCCCTGCATGTTCTGCTGCGAACCGCTGGGCTCGCCTTCGGCCTTGTAGCCGCTGACCGATGTTGGCAGGAATGCCTGAAGGTCCTTGTACGGCATCGCAAGCGTGTCGCCCTTTGCCTTGCGCTCCTCGTACATCTTCTTCCCCTCATCCGCAGCCTGCTCCATTTTCTGCGTAGCATCCGAGAGCTGCTCGATGCTCTTCTTCATTTCATCCACCTTCCCGCCGCACGATGCAAGAACGGCGCTGCAGGCGATGGCCGCGATTACGATTCTCTTCATTCGAGACTCCCGAAATGGTGTTGGACGGAATTGTGATCGTGCACCAGAACGCGGCCGGCAATGGCCGAGGATGAGGGAGGTTGCCGCGTCCCCAGTGCGAAAGGCGGCTGAAACTTAATCAAAGAAACCGCCCCGCAAAAGATATCGATTGCCGAAGTGGAGCACCGTTTCGCCGAGCGATTGCCCCGCATGATGTTACCCCAGCGCCAGCATCAGCCCCAGTATTGCCGGCCAGAATGCCCGCGCGATCAACGTCGCGGCCGACGGCCACCGTGCGCGCAGGCCACGCCACGCGCCTTCGGCCGTAAACGTGGCAAACAGAACCGCCACGAACATTTCGCAGACTTCATAGGGCGCGAATGCCACTACCGAGGGTGAATGCGGGTGGCTTCCCCAGTCCGTTGCGAATGCGGCGCCCAGCCCCATGGTCAGCGGCGAACCGTAGATCAGCACCAGATGGATAACGTAGGCGCCAAGCGAACGCTGGCCGGCGATTTCCAGCGGCGTGAGCGCCGTGCTCGATTCCTGAATCGGCGCCATGGCCCCTGCCAGCGCGATCAGCAGGAACACGCCTCCGGTGCGATAGAAAACATGCTGCATGCTCGACGCCCAGAAATGATCATTGGGCGCATGCAGGATTGCGGTAAGCATCGGGGCGATCGCCACCAGCGCAACGCCGGCGCAGGCAAGGATGGTGCGCTGGCGGATGTTCTCGCGCAGCGCTGCGGTTGTGATAACCGGGGCAAGCGCGAACCCGAACAACATGTACGCGGCGGTGGGGAACATGCCGAACGTTGCCGGCGGTGTGGGCGACATGTACGCCCGCGCGAAGGCCGGCAGTGATGTGGGCACGCCGTTGGCCCAGATGTATGGCGTAAGAAATGCGACGGCCAGCCCAACGGCCAGCGCGCACCAACGGGCTGCCTGCAATGATCGGCAGGCGGCGGCCAACAACACCAACGCGATGCCAACCAACCCGATAACATGCAGGATGTTGGAATCGAACGCTCGCCATATCTGTTCGGCGTTGGCGCTCGAAACAAACCGCCGGATCGAGGCCATCGGAAACTGAAGCCAGTATCCCAGCAACAGCAGCCCTGCGAACCGGCGCAGCAGACCCGGTGGCAACAAGGCCCTGGCGCCCGAAGCAGCAGGGCCAGCGGTGTTGGATCGTTCGGCGGCCCGTGCCGCCAACGCCCGGCGCTCAAGCGCCAGCCACAGCATCGTGCCGCTGAGAAACGTGAACGCCGGGGCAACGAACCCGAACACGATGTTGAACCCGTCCCATACGGTGCCGGTGCGCCATTGCTGGCCCAGGAATGCGTCGCAGACATGGGTGGCGATCATCAGCACCACGGCGGTGCCGCGTGCGGCGTCGATTGCGCGAAGTCGCTGGCCGGGCTGTGCCTGTTGCTGGCGCGATGTGGGGGGCTGGTACGGTGTGGAGGGCACGGCGCCGATCAGCCAACGGTGAGATGTTTCAACGCGCTGCGCAGCAGTACTTCCACCGAGGATTCGGCCGATGGCCCTTCGGCCAGCGCCGCTCGCATGGCCTTCTCCGCCGCCGCGCGCGTGTATCCCAGCGCAAGCAGGGCCGCAAGCGCCTCGTCGCGCATGCCCGCTGTTGTTGTCCCGGCCGTTCCGGTGTGCACTTCGCCAATCTTCTCGCGCAGTTCCAGGCCCAGCCGCTCGGCAAGTTTCTTGCCGATCCCCGGCAGGCGTGCCAGCGCGGTGGCGTTGCCCTGCGCGATGTTCTCCTTCAGCACATCGATGCCCGCGCTGCTGAGAATGCCAAGCGCCAGCTTCGGCCCAACGCCCGTTACGCTCACCAGCAGCAGAAACATGTCGCGTTCGGGCACAGTGGAAAAACCGTACAGCGTAAGCGCATCCTCGCGTACGGCCAGATACGTGAACAGCGCGGCCGTGGAGCCCGTCTGCGGAAGCTGTTCGTACGTGGCAAGCGAAATCAGCACGCCGTATCCCACGCCGCCGGCCGAGATCACGGCCTTCGACGGGGTTTTCAACAGCAGGGTTCCGGAGAGATGTTCGATCATTGCGGGCTGCCCGATGCTTGTACAAAGGTGGATCGCCGTGTGGCCTGATGCGGACTCGGCGAAGCGTCGCCGCCCCGATTATCCGCGCGGAGCCTGGTCGCCGGCAGGCGCCGTGCCGGGCGCACTGGCGTTGGCGACGCCCGGGCCGGAGTGGCCCGCAGCGGCGGCGGTCTGCTGCGATGCGATGTTCTTCACCACCGCGCCCGCGGCCGGCGCATGCGGCAGCCATATCATCACCGTGGTGCCTACGCCGGGTGTGCTGGAAAGCTGGATCGTGCCGCCGTGCGCGTCCACAATAGACTTCGTGAGCGACAGGCCCAGGCCATATCCACCCGTAGCGCGCGAACGCGAATCATCGGTACGATAAAACGGCTCGAACACCTTGGCCTGCGCCTCGGGCGGAATGCCGATGCCGGTATCGGTAACCACTACCCGAGCGCCATCGTCGTCGGGGAAGACCGTTACCTTCACCGCGCCATCGTTGGCGGAGGAATACTTCAACGCATTGGAGATAACATTGCGGAGCGCCACGGTAAGGCGCTGGCCGTCGGCCGTGATGTCCAGCGAGCCGGTAAGCGAGTCAACTTCCAAACGCCGCGTATCGTGGCCGAACGTATCGGTCACCTTGTGCACCAGCGCAACAACATCCACATGCTCAACAACCAGCGCCCCGCCCAGCACCGCCAGGCGTTCGTTCTCCAGCAGCTCGGTAATCATCGTGTTCAGCTCACGGATATTCCGCTCGATGGAGATTTTCGCCTTGCCATCCGGCAGCATCGCAAGCGCAACGTTCATGCGGGTAAGCGGCGAACGCAGCTCATGGCTTACGTCGAACAGCAGCCGGCGCTTGCTGGCGATGATTGCCGCCACGCGTTGCGACATGCCGTTGAATGCCTTGGTAAGTTCGCCCAGTTCGTCGTTCGAGACGGTGGGCACGTTATGATCGAAATCCTCCGACGCCACGGCCTTCACGCCCTGCATCAGCGACGGGATGGGGCGCAGGAATCGTTGCACGATACGATACGAACCGAACAGGATGATCAACAGAATAATGCCGAGCGTGATGGCGGCCGGCATTACCAGGCCCTGTGTGGGTTCCGAGCGTAATCGAACGATGTAGGACCAGCCGTTCTTGCGCATCAATCCATGGAACCGTTCGTCGAACTCGCGGAACAGCAGGGAGTCCCCGCGGTCGAACGTGGTTGCGGTGGTCGCGGCACGGATCCTGGAAAACGTGGGGATGCCGGGTTGGCTTGCCCATACAAGGCCAGGCCCTTCCAACCGGATATCCAGCGGATAATGTTCGGCTATCCGCCGCGCGATCGACGTGTCCGGCGGCGTGTTCATATCGTCGACAACCATGCTTACATAGCTGGCGATCTGTTCGCGCAGGAAGATGTTGTAATCCTCGCGCAGCGAATACTGGGAGAACAACCATATCGCGATCGTGACCAGCACCGTTGTGGTCAGCACAAGCGCGAGCACCTTCCAGAACAGGGAGTGGCGCCGGCGAAGCGGGTTGCCGGAAACGGCCGAAGGAACTGTATTGGCCGGCATGAAGGCTGCGTCTTCGGTAGAATGGAAGAGTAGAACCGATCAGGGTGCGGGGGTAATCGCCGTCCGCATGTATCCGGAGCAGCGGATGGACCGTGGTTCAACCTTGCGAGCGCCCGGAGACCATATCGAACATGCCGTGCACGATTCCGTGAACGCACGCTCGTGTATGATCCAGGGGGAAGGGGGAGGAGACAACAATCGTGCCGATCAACCGCATGCGCGGCGATCGGTTGGAACGGTGACGATACGAACCCCCGGCAAGGGCGCGGCACTGCGTGTGCATGACGGGCAGCCGACACCATGTATCGGCCGCCCTGGCGTTCATGCCGTGGTTATTCCTCGTCGGCAGCGCGGCCGATGAACATGTACCCCGTGCCCCAGATCGTCTTCAGGAATCGCGGATGCCGAGGGTCATCGCCCAGCTTCTGGCGCAGGCGGCTGACGACGACGTCCACCGATCTGTTGAACGATTCCCAGGGGATGCCGCGTGTCTGCTCCATCATGAAGTCACGATCCAGCGGCTTCTGTGGATTCTCCACGAACAGACGGAGCATCTCGAACTCGGCGGTGGTAAGGTCCAGCGTGTTGCCGTCCAGCCGTGCCGATTGTGTGTTGACATCGACTTCCAGACCATCGAACGCGAAAACACCATCGCTTCCGAAGTCCTTCATCGTACGCCGCAACACAACCTGAATCCGGGCCCACAGTTCGCGCACGTCGAACGGCTTCGACAGGTAATCGTCGGCGCCTGTTTCCAGGCCCGTGATCCGGTCGTTAACCTCGCCGCGCGCGGTGAGCATGACGATCGGGACCTTCGAGGTTTCGCGGATTTTCTTCGCGGCCTCGAAGCCGTCCATCTCAGGAAGCATGACATCAAGCACGACAACGTCGGGATGGAACTCGCGCAGCTTCTTGAACCCGATCGACGGGCGATCGGCGGTTGTCACGAGTGCATCTTGCGATTCGAAGAATTCGCTGAGGAGATCGCTCAACTCGGCGTCGTCGTCGATGATGAGAATTCGTATTTGGCTCATATTTGTCGACGTTCCCCTTGGAGGAAGTAGGACGATTCACGAAACAGGTCGTGAATTTACGGCTACAGCCATCATTATACCACTGGTTTCCCCGCATGTCGGCAATTTGAGTGCGGCATCTTTTTTCGGCGAGCATGGGTTCCGGCTGTTGGCAAACAGTGCGCGGCACGCGCTCGTGCCGGCATTTACGGGGCCGGCTGCCCGATACATTGCGGTTATACCGCCAGGGGCATGCCATCCCGGCCCGGAAATTTCAGGGCTGCATGCATGCAAACGGCCCTGGACAATTGTTCCGGATGATACCAGTATGTAGATTCGTTGCCCGTCGTAAACGTGTGGCGTATCATTCCGCCGCTGCCAGGCCGTGATCCGGTTCTTGGGGGAACCGAACATTCGGTGTTGGCACGTGAACTCCAAATACCTCAACGTATGGCCCCTTCTTCCCAACGAGGACGCATGCCCTTCGTGGGTCGGCGTATCGAGATCGATCGCCTGCTGCAGCACAGGGAGCGGCTGGAGGGGAATCGCGAGCGCGGCCGGCACGTGGTGCTGGTGGAGGGCTTCAGCGGCGTTGGGAAAACAGCCGTGGTTGAGGAGTTCCTTGCCATGCTGGATCGCGACGATCGCAGCTTCACGTTGCGCGGCGCGTACAACCCCCATCTGCGCCGCCCGGCGCTGGCGCCGTTCTGCGACGCTCTGGATGAACTCCTCGCCGCCAGGTTCGCGCGCAGGCGCATCCTTTCGTTGTTTGCCGACACTACCTACTTCCCGCTTGTTGAACGTCTGCCGATTCTGGCCAGCACGATTGGGCACGCCCCGCGATCGGCCGGCGCATCCACGCCCAACCCCGGCGCGCAGGCCGCGCTGATTGCGTCGGTGCTGGCGCATGCGGCGCGGTTCCGGCCGGTGATTGCATTGCTGGACGACGTGCAGTGGATGCCGGACGAGGACGTGCAGGCGCTTGCGGCGCTCAACTCCGGGCTGCGCAACGCGCCGGTGCTGGTAATTGCCACCATGCGCCGCGAGGCGCCGGAAGCCGAACGAATTCGCGAGATGGTGCGGCCGATGCTGCACGACCATTTCTACGTACAGCCGTTACCCGGCCAGGAGATGGCCGAGTTGCTGACCGAGCTGTACGGCGCCAGGATAAGCGCGCAGCTGACCTCGGACATCGTAAGCGCTTCGGAAGGGTTTCCGCAGCGTGCCATGGAGCTTGTGCAACTGCTGGAGGCGCAGGGTGTGCTGGCGCCCGACGTAAAAGGCCAGTGGCAGCTTTCGCGCGGCTATCATCCGCGCTTGCTGGCGCGCGACCGTACCTCGGCCGACAGGCTACGCGATCTGGCGCCCGACGAACGGCTGCTGATCATGCTGATGGGCAGCGTGGGCGGCCAGGCCCGGCGCGACGAACTGGCCGAGTGGGTTGCCTATACGCTTGGCGAGGATCAACCGCACGATATCGCGCCAACGATCGACCGGCTTGAAGCCGCGCGCCTGATCAAGCCGATGTTCTCCAACCCGGACGAGCTTGTATTCGCGCACGACAGCGTGATGGAGGCGCAGCGGCAGCTTCGCACGCAGGAGGATCTGGCCTCGGTGGTGCAGCTTGTGGTGGGCCATGCGGAGTTGCGTGGCGCGGCGTATCGCTGGACGTACGACCCCGAGGTGTTCGGTGCGTTGATGGACGCCCTTCCGCCGATCGGCACGCCGGAGCGTTCGCAGATGGTGGACCCGATGATCGGCTCGGTAAGCATCTACGAAACGTGGGACCGCGAGCGCCGCATCCGAATCTGCGAGGCCTTCCTGGCCAACAGCCACCGCCTGTCCAGCCGCGAATACGCTCATACGCTGGCGCAAACCATCTCGTGGTATCATCTGTTCACGCGGTTTGCCGAGGCCATCCCCTACGCCGAGCAACTGTACCAGCTTACGCTTGGCGATCCCTCGTGTTCGGATATCCACGCCGAAAGCTGTGTGCTGCTGGCCGCCGCGCGCTCGTATCACGACCGTTCGGTGGATGTGTCGGCGCTGCTGCAGGAGGCCTGGCAGGCGCTTGGCCGTATCGATGATCCACACACACGCCTGGTGACCGAGCTTCGGATTACGCGCGTGCGCGCGGCGTTGGTGCCGGTGTCGAAGCCACAGGAGGCGCTGAAGCAGATGCGCCGGGTGCTTCAGCTTGCCGGGCAGCTTGGCATCGACGAGGAGAAGTACAACGTTATCCCAGATCTGGTGGTGCGGTGCGCGCGCCTGCGCGATGAGGAGAACCTTCGATTCTTCTGCAACGAGCTGCTTCAGGTTATCCGCGATGCCTCGGGCGGCAAGCCGTTGCCGCCGTTCATCACGGTGGTTTCCAGCGTTGTGCGCGCTACCCTGATCGCCGGCGATGTGTTCATGGCCCGCACGATTTTTGAAAGCTGGAGCCGCTGTTCCGCTCCGCTGGAGATCACCGACTTCGTGGCCTACAGCATGCTCACCGCGCTGTTTGCCCTGGTTGACGGCGAGCCCTCCGTTGCCGCCGACGCGGCAATTAATGCTCGCGAGGAGATCCTGCGCTATCGCGCGGCGTCGAAGGATTTCTCGTGGGAGCTGGCGTTCAACTACGCGATGCTGCAGGTGCAGGTTGTGCCGGCGCTGGTTGCGGCCGGGCGTCTGGTTGAAGCCCTTGGCCTTACCGAGACGATGCTGCTGGAGATGCAGTACGCCGAGAACGTTTTGCCCGACGTGATGTTCGTGCACCAGTTGTACCGTACGTGGTTGCGCTGGCGCTGCCTGCTTCCGCTGGAGGCGCCTATCAGCCTTAGCTGGCCCACGGGCGCGCACGGTGCCGATGGTGGCCACAATACGCCGGCCGTGACGTTCGATCCGATGTCGGCCTCGCGTGCGGGTGTCGAGTATCGCACGTTGTACAGCGATTCGGTTGAAACGGCTTCGGCCCCGCTGCGCTTCATTGCCGAGATTCTGCTGGCCACGCTGGAGTGCGCCGAGCGCCACTACCCGGAAGCCCTGGCCGCGGTTGAGCGCGCCGCGGCGGCATGCGAGCAATTGTACGACTGGCAGAAGGAAGTGGAGTACCGCGCCGCGGGCATCATGGTGCGGCTTCGGTGGGCGCAGGCCGATCCGGAACTGGCCGACCGTCTTGCCGAGGAAGCGCTTGAGGGTGCGCGTTCGTTGTTCGGGGCAATGCAGGAGAAGGGGATGGTGGCGCGTATCGGGCAGCTTGCCTCGCAGTTTCGCGAGGAAGCGCATGCGATCAGCGGCGCGTCGTATCGCGATCTGCCGGCCACGTTCGAGCGGATCGGCGCCACGGCGCAGGCCGCGGCACATGCCGTGGTGCGCAACAGCCGCTCGCAGGAATCCGGCCCGATCGATCGCGCGCGCCTGTTTCTGATGGGGCCGTTGCGCCTTATGCGCCAGCATTCGTACATGGAGCTCGGCGACAGCGTATTTGGCCGTGAGGCCGCGCGGAATCTGCTCACCGCGCTTGTTGCGGCGATGGTGCTGGATCGCGCGCCAACGCGCGAGGAACTGGCAGCGCAGGTTGCGCCCAAGGCCCGTACCATGGAGCAGCAGAAAAAGGCGTTGTACAATGCGGCAAGCGCCGCGCGCGCGGCATGTGGCTCGGCCAACAGCATTCTGGCGGTTGGCGCCACCAGCTTGGAGCTGAATGCCAACGCCGAGATGGAAGGCAGTGTCTGGGTGGATGCGCTGGAGATTGTCCACGCGGTGAAACGCGGCCGGCAACACGACCGCGACGGCAAAACCGGCACGGCGTTCAAGGAATATCAGCGCGCCCTGGAGTTCGCGCGCAAGGGCGACTTCGCCGCCGACACCTATGCCGACTGGGTGGATGCCGCACGCGATCGGCTTCGAGAGCTTGTGCGCGAGGCAGCCCTGGCTGTGGCGCGGATTGCCTTGCGGTCCGGATTGTACCAGGCCGGCATCGAGGCTGTAGGCGGGCAGCTTACACGAAATCCGTTCGACGAGGAGGCCCACCGTTTCCTGATCCGCCTGTATAACGAAAGCGGTGACCGATCGGCCGCGCTGACACAGTTGGACAAGTGCCGGAAGATGATCAAGCGGGAGTTTGGTGCCGAGCTGGAACCCGAAACGCTGCGCCTGCGCCAGGAGATCCTGGCCGCCGAGGGCGAGGAAACGTTCGCGGCCGTCAGGATCTGAAGCCTGGCCGCCGGTGGAAGTACTGTACCGGCCTGTTGGAATGCCTACAGGCCCTCAGGCGGTGGCGTTCTGAGCGCGCACGCGAAGCGCGCCACGAAGCTCCAGCAGCTCCGGGTCGGTTGGGTACAACGCCATCGCGCGATCCACGATCGACAGTGCCGGGGCAACGTTCCCCTCGTACAGCAACCCGCGAGCAACATCAATCACGGCGTTGCGAAGGCGTCCCTCGAAATCCTTGCGCGCGGCCTCGAAGAACGATTCGGTGAGCGTTGGGAACGCGGTTTCCCCGCCGACAATCGAAAGCACCCTGGCCAGTGTCAGATGCGCGCGCATCATTGCACCACGCACCAATGCCTCATCAACCTCGTTCATCAGTTCCGAAGCGTCCAGCAGGTCAACGCTTACGCGATGCAGATTCAGGCGCGGTGTTTCACCATCGGTGGTGATCGCCTGCTGGCCCAGCATGTCGCGCAGGCGGTACACCGTGATGTTGACAACCTTCCGGGCCTGCTCGTGCGAGCCCTGATGGCCGGCCGCGATTCGCAGGAACTCGCGATGGCCCAGCGGCCGCTCCAGCATCTGGTCGGCAACCATCAGGCCCAGCATCGCCCGCAGGCGTGCGCCGCGCACGCGAACAAGTTCGCCGTTCGCGTTTTCAACGGCCACCGTTCCCAGCATCGTCAACCGGATACGGTGGGCGTTCGCGGTGGCCTCATTCTCGATGCGTGCCGCCTGCACCGCAACCGCCATGCCTTCGCGATCGGCTGGCCGCAGATGCTCGCCGTATCGCTCCAGCGCCGACTCGGCGCAGTGGATCAGCCCGTGTTGGAACAGCCAGTTCACGATTGCCCGCGCACCGGTGCCAACAAGTTCGGCGGTCTCCGTGCCGGCCGGCGTTGCGATGCCGTGCGTTGATACAAGCTTGATCGATGCGGCCACGGCGAATACATCGTCGATACGGAGAATCGGCCGCTCGAGCGATTCGCGCAGCGCCGTTAACAGCGTGGTGTTGCCGCTGCCGGATTGCACGCCGTCCAGCGTCATCACACTGTGCAATGCCTGGAAACGTGCGTCGGCCATGGGCTCGTTCTCGGCCGGAAGTTTGGGAATTGTTTTCCCAATGCCGATCCCGTGCCCATCAAATTTTTCGGCCGGCTCATCGGCGCCAGGAGCCCCGTGTACGGAATCGAATTCCGGCGCCAGGCCAAGCAGATACCGAAGCTCGGGTGTCAACGCCGGCAACGATTCCGGGTATTGTTCAAGCACCGTTCGGACCAGATCGTGCCGGCCTCGCAACACACAGGCCATGGTCAGCATGAAACCCATGTTCAGACGAGCGCCCGCCAGCAACGATTCCGGCGTATCGGCCAGAACGGCCGCGGCCCTTGCCTGTATGTTGCTCAGGTCATGCTCCAGCACGGCTTCGGCTTCGATCAACGCCAGGCGCGTGTACACACCCGTGCGCTCAAGGCCCAGCCGATCGATCTGCGGCAGGCTGCGCAATGCCAACGCGCGAACTTCCTGCATCCTGCCGGTTGCCAACAGGAAGTGCAGCTTCGGCATGATGGCTGACATCGTGTCGTCGGGTATGCGGTCCAGTTGTTCGTACGATTCCATGCGGCGCTGCAACTCCTCCGGCGTGTTGAACAGCAGCAGTTGCGCCGGAACGATCGTCTGCATCGCCATGATCCGCAGGCTCTCCGGCGTGGTTGGCAGTGCAAGCGTGGTATTCAGGCGCTGTTCAACGTCGCGGCCAAGGTCATGGTACTCCATCCGCCTCGCGAACTGCGCTACATCCCGCAGATACAGCACGTAGCTGCGGTGCGAGCGCAAATCCGGGAATTGCTCCACCAGCTCATGCACGCGGCTCCATACCTCCAGGCAGCGGTCCGGCTGGGTGCGCGTATACGCCCGATGGCGATGTGTCAGCGCCAATACATGCTGTGCCGCGGCGCGCGTGTCGGCCGGGTTTGCCGTAATGGTGAGGAACTGATCAACCAGCGTGAAATACGCATCGCTGTACTGCGCACGCCGCATCAACGAAAGCCGGCAACCAAGCACCTTGCACTTGATATCAACGCGTTCGCTGTCCGTCCAGGCGCGGCTGTCGGGGGCGTCCAGATCGAGCGATGACTCCAGCACGTCGGCGGCGTTAAACACCAGCGGGGCCAGCTCCCATTGCGGACCTTCGTCCAGCCGGTACGCGGTGCCGATTGCCCGCTCCACGCCGGCACGCACAAGGTCGATCGGCAACGGGGCCGGCAGGCGCGTGGTGCCGAGAAGTTGAAAGGGAAGCACCGAATACAGCGGTGCATTGGCCACCACGGGTTGTGCCAACTGCGCGCGATCGCACAGCCTGGTATGAACGAAGTGTTCGTGCAGCAGCGAATGCGCGAATGCCAACAGTGGGTAGTCGCTTGCGGGAAAATTGTCGCGCGAGCTGCCCACAACAGGGGCCGGTGCCACGGGTGTGACCGTCAGGATGCCCTTCGCGATAAGCGCGGCGATGGAGCTTTCGGCATCCGCCATCAGAAGTGCCGCGGCTTCGCGGGCAAACATCTCGCCAAGGCCTGCGAACGCGCTTGCCGCCGCACACTCCTGCGCGTCCAGATGTGATGCCATGCGCGCGGCAAGTTCGGCTACGCCTGCTTCGATTCTCGTACGGAACGTATCGAGCTGCCCATCGGAGGCCGTGGTCGTGGAATCCAATTGGTGCGGCTCGGTGCTGCCCGGCTGCCACTGGCCAAGCGCTTCCGAAAGCGCCGCCACAATGGCCAGCGGGTTGCCGTGGGTGGCGTGCTCAAGGGCGGTGATAATCTCGGGGCTGCCGGTTTCGCCGAACAACGAGTTCCACATGGATGTTATCTCGGCCTTCGTAAGCCCGCCCAACAACAGCTCGGCCACCAGATAACGCTCAAGAATTCCGCGCGGCATCACATCCACGGTTCGCGCCGCGCATACCACCGATATGGCCTCATCGGCCAACGATTGCAATACCGTTGAACATTCGGCCAGCGCATCCTCGTTCAGCAGGTGGATGTCCTCCAGCACCAACACGGTTGGGCGCGTGCGTGCCAGGCGCTGCATGCATGTGATTACCGTGGAAAGCCGATCGTTGGGGATGCTGAACTCCTGACGCCAATCCTCGTTGGCCAGGCGGGCCAGCTCGGCGTGCAGTGCGGTGCGCGGTATCCCGATCTCCGGCTCGGCACCGAAGCGTACGTGCAGTACGGCGCCGTTGTCCGAACGAATGAGCGCGACCACTTCATCGATCAATCGGCTTTTGCCGATCCCCGCCTCGCCCACCATCAGCAGTGCGCGCAGCGCCTGCGCCTCAAACGTGTCCTGCCAGAATCGAACCAGCCGATCCATCTCGGTCCGCCTTCCGGTAAACGGGAGACGGCCGCGTTCCTGGAAGTCGGCGAGTTGCGTGGAACGTAGCAGGTTCGGCATCGGCATATCAGAGGAGAACATCACCGGCACTGTTGGCCGTGGAAGCTGATGTATGTGAAGGAAGCACATTTGCTGTCACCATGCAAGTGTGGGATAACATACACCTGTTGCGCTCGCCGGCCTGCTGAACGCACGTCCGCATGGGATGGTTCTGTGGTGAGCATCGGCCTGTATTTTTTTTGGAGAGTCTGGAAAATCATTGATTCTGATTGAAAAACGCGCATCCAGGCTGCAATCGCCCCGCGCGGATTGCGGGCTTTGAGTACGCTTTCGGGACATCGCCGCAATATGTTTGCGCGTCGTTTCGATGACACTACACTGATTGAAGGGTCTTGCGTGTGGGGACACGTAAGACAGAAACACACCGCCACGAAGTAGGAGCAGAGAGGGGGGCGCCGAGAGGCATCCACATGCAGTGAGCGCCGGGTTGAACGAACCCGGCATTCAGGAAATTGGGGGAGAGCCGCGGGCGGCTCTGGGGTTCTTCGGGGCTCTGGGCCGCCCGCGTGCTATGATTGCACCACGTATGCCGCAGTTGTTTCCGTATATCGTTATACGATATGATGTGATGCCGGTGGCTTGCGGCGATGCCCGTCTTCGGTGATCCGCTTTGATGTTTACGCCCGGCGTGAATGTTCGGTGCATGCGCCAGATGAAAACCACCGACGTTTACCGATCCCGCCATCGTTGTCCATTCGCTATCTTGGCCGCCATGTCACGCTATCCCAAGGCCGATCTGTCGAACGTTCGGCTGATCTCGATCGATGATCGCCACAGCAAGGTGGCGCAGCAGGAGTGGGCACAGCCGTTCCAGCCAGGCGCGTCGTTCGCGGCGTTTGCCGATACCCTGCCCGACATTCTTGTTGCTCGCGATCTACGCCTGTTTGTTCAGCACGTTGCCGATGCGGTGCGTACCGGCAAGCCCTTCATCCTGATGATGGGCGCGCATGTTGTGAAGGTGGGTTTGATCCCGATCGTGTGCGACCTTCTGGAGCAGGGAATCCTGAGCGGTGTGGCGATGAACTCCGCCGGCGCGATCCACGATTCGGAATCGTGCCTGTTTGGTGAAACCTCGGAGGACGTGGCCGCCACCATTACCGACGGCACGTTCGGTATGTCGAAGCAGACCGGTGAGTTCATCAACGGCGCGCTTCGCGATGCCTACGCCTCGGGCGATCCGGAGATCGGGTTTGGCGAGGCGCTTGGCGAGCGACTGCTGGCAGCCGCGACGGGCCGGCCCTCGATCATGGCAACCTGTGTGCGCCTGGGCAAGCCGATCAGCGTGCATGCGGCAATCGGTACGGATATCGTGCATCAGCAGCCCAGCATGAGCGGCGAGGCCACGGGCGAACTCTCCTTCCGCGACTTCCGGCTGTTATGCCACGAGGTACGCGATCTTGCCGACGGCGGTGTTCTGATGAATGCCGGGTCGGCGGTGATTCTTCCCGAAGTATTCCTCAAGGCGCTTACCGTTGCGCGCAATCTTGGGGCTCAGGTGTTCAACTTCACAACGGCCAACTTCGACATGTTGCAGCACTATCGCCCCCGGGTGAATGTGGTGCAGCGCCCCACGCAGGACGGCGGTCGCGGCTTTTCCTTTACCGGCCATCATGAGATCATGATCCCGCTGGTTGCCGCGATGATCAAGGAACGGCTGGCGCGTTCCTGAACAATCCGGAAGCGACATACGCTCCCGGCGTTCCCCTGCCGTCCAAATTCTCCAACAGGCGTACCCACTGCTTCACGACCACCGTGCGGACGGTGATTGTTGCGTGGATGGCATCCCGATGCCCATCCGCCGGTATCCGTGTGCGAACGCACATGTTCGCGCAACTGAATTGGCGGCGTGCCCACGAATCGGTTCCAATTCTCGCCAAGTGCAGCTAATTTGGCGACCCATCATCCCGCATCGAGGTCCAGTTAACCGAGGTCGTTTTTCGAATCCTAATAACGGGCGATTGCTCCATGGCCAGTCGAATCGGAGCTGGACTCCTCCTCATGATTGCAACTGCGTGTGTCGGTGTTCGGGCCAGCGCGCAGCAGTGGATCGACTTTACCGACACACGGGCGGTACAGGCGCTGTATCAACGTGGCAGCGATGTGTGGATCGCGACATCCGGCGCGCTGATCCGATATCAGCCAGCCAACGGCAAGGCCGACTACTACTACCGATCGAATTCCGGTATCCCGCACAACGTGGTCACGGCGTTCCTGGACGACGGGCCGAACGGTGTGTGGGTTGCCACCAACGGTGGGTTGGCGCACTTCAGCGGCGCGGAGTGGGTTACCTACAACACCCACAACTCGGATATTCCATCCGACCAGATCACGTCGCTGTATCGTGCTCGCGACGGCAAACTGTGGGTGGGAACCTATTACAACGGGCTGGCCAGTTTCGATGGCACCACCTGGAAAACGTTTGCTACGGACAACTCGGATCTCCCGGACGACAACATCGCGGCCATCACCGGCGACGCCAGCGGTAATATCTGGATCGCCACCAATGGCAAGGGAATCGTGCAGTACGACGGTACCACCTGGACCGCCTACAACGACGACAACGGGGCGATTGCTTCCAACTACGTTGCCGATATCCTTGTTGACAGCCTTGGCCGGCTTTGGGCGGCCACGAAGCGCGGCGTTGCGATGTATAACGGGAATACGTGGTGGACGTTCGACAACTCCAACTCCAGCCTTCCTTCCAACGACATCGTTTCGATTGCGCTGTATCAGGATAGCACGGTCTGGGCCGCGGCTGCATCGAAGGGCGTTGCCAAGTTCAGCGGCGGAAGCTGGACGGCATTTACTACGGCGACGTCCGGGTTTCCCGACGTATCGATCAACGATATTCTGATCGGCACCGACGGCACGCCATGGGTTGCGACCGCCAATGGTGTGTACGCGCACAGCGGCGATGCGTGGGGGCATGTAGCAACCGAGACACTTCCGTTCGGCGGCAATTCCATCAGCGCGGTATGCTTCGATCCATCGGGCCACCTGTGGGTTGGCTCCGGATACTTTGGCGCGGCGCAGCTTTCCGGTTCGCAGTGGACGCGGTTTTCGTCGGAAGGGGATGTGCTTCCATCAACCACCGTACGCTCGCTTGCTTCCGACTCGCGTTCCCGCATCTACGTCGGCACCTCGAGCGGGCTGGCCGTGTACAACAATGGTGCGTGGGAAAAATACACGGCCGACAATTCCATTGTCCGTTTCCCCGTGAACGCAACGGCCGTGGACAGCTCCGGATCGCTGTGGGTAGGCACCGATGGTGACGGCCTGAAGGTGCTGGCCGATGGTAATTGGATGAGCTACGATCAGTTGGGCGCGAAGATCCCCTCGGACTTCATCACGGCCATCGCCGCCGACAAGAACGGCCGTGTGTGGGTTGGCACGCAGAGCGGTATTGCCCGCTACAGCGACAACACATGGGTCAACATCACGTCGGCGAATTCGGCGCTGCCGGATGGCGCGGTAACGGCCCTGTGCGCGGACCGCGACGGCAATGTGTGGGCCGGCACCGAACAGGGTGGCCTTGCCGAATATTCCAACGGCAACTGGACGGTGTTTAACACCGGGAACTCGGCCATCACCTCCAACGAGGTGCGCGCAGTGGTGCGCGATCACTACGGCAATGTGTGGGTTGGTACCACCCAGGGCCTTTCGCGGTTCGATGGCTCGGCATGGCATGCCTATTCGATCTACGACTCGCGGCTTCCGGATAACATGATCACGTCGTTGGCGGTGGATCGTCACGGCAACCTTGCGATTGGCATGTCGGTTGGCGGCGCTGCGCTGTTCAACGAACGCGGCATCACCAGCGGCGTAACCGCTGGCCCGGTAGCGCCGGTGCTGGAGCTTTCCTGTGCCGCCGCCCCGAACCCCACAGCCGGCGCTGTTGCCTTCACTGTTGAATCGCGGACCGGTTGCGATGCGGTGCTCGATATCGTGACGCTTGATGGTCGTATCGTAGCCACGCCGTATCGCGGCGCGCTGCGTGCCGGGCGCGTTGCGATAACCTGGGATGCTTCGTCGCTTGCCTCGGGCACGTACTTCTATCGTCTGCGCGCCGGCGCCTTTGTTGCCGGCGGGAAGCTCCAGGTTCGCTGAGCGTTTCCCGCTTGTGCGCCGATTGCGGCACGCTGCCGCTTACGTAAAAACCTGCGGGGGCCATCGCTGGAAGGCGGTGGTCCCCGCTTCAATTTTCTGGAGAGGGGGAGTCCGCGCGGGCCATTCCATGGGCCTGATCGGGAATTGTTCGGATGGGCAGTGCTGAAAAAAGGTCGGCGGTCTGGGACATGCCCAAACCGCCGCCGCGTTGCCGACATGGGGCGTAGCCACATGCTCCCATGTCTCAACTGATGATCCATGTACGCGGGTTGCCCGGCTGATAACAATGCACAGTGTCATCGTTGCCATCGGCTCTCCGGCCCGCCTATCAGCCAGCGTCCCCGGAAGGATACCCTTCTTCAAGGGTTCGTTGGGCCGCCGTGCAACACCACAGCCATTGAACCGGCCGTGGTGTTGCCGCACGTCAACTGATTGTCAGCGAACAAGCACGAACGGTTCGGTGCGGGCGCGTCCGTTTGCCTGAAGGCTGCAATAATAACTGCCCGCGGCAAGCGCCGTGGCGTCCAGCCGCACATGGTGCTCGCCTGCGTTGAGCTGGCCATCCACCAGCGTTGCCACCGTCCGTCCGGTTGCATCGTTCACGGTAAGGCGCACGTGGGCCGGGCTGGCGAGCGTAAACCCGATTGCCGCATGGCGTGTGGCGGGGTTGGGCACAACCGGATGCAGCACCATCTCCGCTGCCGATTCCTCGGTGCTGTTGTCAACCCCCGAGGTTTGCGAGAGCATGTACACGCGGCCGTTGTATGCGCAGATGTACAGCTCGTTGTTGGCATCCACGCCGAACGAGGAGATGTTGAATCCGGTTTTGCGGATCAGGGTTGCGATGCTTGGATTGCCGAGCGGATACTCGAACGACCAGATCTTGGTGCTCACATAATCGGCAAAGATGTATTTGCCAACCAGCGATGGCACGCGGCTTCCGCGATATACGTATCCGCCGGTGATCGACTGGCCACCCGTGGTATCGTGCGGGTACTCCAGCAGCGGAAGCGTCAGGCCCGTGGTGTCGCATCCGGAGCTGGGCTGATAACAGTGGAATGCCTCCATCGTGTTCCAGCCGTAGTTCCCTCCCTTCTCAACAATGCTCACTTCCTCCCAGAGATTCTGGCCTACATCGCCAACCCAGAGCTTGCCGGTGACAGGGTCGAAGCTGAAGCGCCACGGGTTGCGAAGGCCGATCGCGAAAATCTCCTCCTGGCTGCCGTCGGTGCGGCCCGCATAGGGGTTGTCGGCGGGGATGCCGTAGTTGCGGCGGTTGCTGATTTCGCCGTGCACGTCGATGCGAAGGATCTTGCCAAGCAGTTGCTTGGGGTCCTGCCCGGCATGCAGCGGATCGCCGCCGCCGCCGCCATCGCCCATCCCGATGTACAGATACCCATCCGGCCCGAAGGCCAGGCAGCCGCCGTTATGGTTCTGATACGGCTGATTGATCGTCAGCAGAATCAGCTCGCTTGCGGTGTCGGCTTTAAGGGGATTGGTGGAGTCCACGCTGTACCGTGCGATCACCGTCTGGAGCTGATTGCCCCCGGTTGGCAACTGGATGGTGCGGGTGTAATCCACGTACAGGAATCCGTTGTTCCTGTAATCCGGATCGAACGCCAGGCCCAGCAAACCCATCTCGCCCCCGGATGTTACCCGCGACGTGATATTGAGAAATACCGAAGCCGCGGTTACGGTCTGCGAGTTCTCGAACACACGTATCGTGCCGGTTTGCTCCAGGGCGTACAGGCGATTGCTGCTGTCGTTGGCGTGCATGATCCCCACAAGGCTGTTGAACTGCAGCGATGGGAACGCGCGCACCACGTCCACCGTCTGCGCTTTCGAGCAGGCGGTAACAACGATGCACGCAACGAGAAGAGTAGTGTATAGGCGCATATCGCTCGATTGATGGAAGTTGAACGTGGCGCGATACTTCGCCTGGGCGCTTGGCCATGCGTGCGTATCGCCATTCCGGACAGGCAGGAATATAGAGCCTTCGCCCCGGATTCATGATTCAAAATGGATGCAGGCACATGCCCGTATCGCCGGCTTATGTGCCCGTGAACGCCGCCGGGCGCTTCTCCAGAAAGGCGCCGGTGCCTTCCTTGAAGTCCGCCGTGCCGCAGCACTCGCCAAACAGCCTGGCCTCGATGGCAAGCCCTTCGGTTATTGTTGCATCGGTGGAGGCAACCACGGCCTTCAACGTCTTGCGAACGGCGGCCGGGCCCTTCGCCAGGATCTTCAGCATCATCTCCTCGGCGCGCTGCATCAGCTCGGCGCCCGGATACACATGATTGGCAAGGCCGATACGCTCGGCGGTGGCGGCGTCGATCATGTCGCCGGTGAGATTGTACTCGGCCGAACGCGCCGGCCCCACAAGCCGTGTAAGGCGCTGTGTGCCTCCGAAGCCGGGGATGATCCCGAGATTCACCTCGGGCTGGCCGAAGCGCGCGCGATCGCTTGCAAGCCGGATGTGGCATGCCATCGCCAGCTCGCAGCCGCCACCCAGCGCGAAGCCGTTCACTGCCGCGATCACCGGCGCCTGTAGCTGTTCGATCATCGAGAACACTTCCTGCCCGCGCTCGGAATATGCCCGGCCGGTTGTGCCGTCCAGTTGGTTCAGTTCGGCGATATCCGCGCCCGCCGCAAACGCCTTCTCGCCAGCGCCCGTAATGATCACGCCGCGCACGGCGGGGTCGGCGGCGATGTCGGCAACCGCCTGGCGCAGCTCGCCCAGCAGTTGGATGTTCAGCGCGTTCATCTTGTCCGGACGGTTGAGCGTGATAACGGCGTAGCCTTCGGGCTTGCGTTCGAGCAGGATTGTTTCGTAGGCCATGGGTACACGTGGGTTGTATTGTGCGCGCAATGTCGCGCGCATGGTTGCAAGGGCATAAAGATAACACCGGCAACGGTGTCCGGCCCGCGCGGCGTGCGCGATTGCTGCACGCGATTGCTGCGGCGGTGTACATGCGCTTCATCCGTGTGGTGCATCGGCATCCTGGTTATCTTCCACGCATGGAACACGTTCGCGAATATCTGAAACCGGAAGTGGTGTCGCGCCTTGCAACGCTTGAACTGCGGGCGCGCATGGTGGTGGAAGGGTTCATCACGGGCCTGCACAAGTCGCCGTATCATGGCTTCTCGGTGGAGTTCGCCGAACACCGGCAGTACATGCCCGGCGACGAGATCCGCTACATCGATTGGAAGGTGTACGGTCGCACCAATCGCTACTACATCAAGCAGTACGAGGAAGAGACCAACCTGAAGGGGTATGTGGTGCTGGATGCCTCGGCCTCGATGGCGTTCCGGTCGGGCACGAACGTCCCAAAATTTGAATACGCGGTCTCGCTTGCCGCCGCGCTTACGTTCCTGATGGTGCGGCAGCAGGACGCCGCCGGCGTGGCCGTGTACGATACGGATGTGCGCGGCTATTTGCCGCCGCGATCGCGCGCCGGCTATCTGAACGAGATCCTGAAGATGCTTGTTGGCGTGCGGCCCGCAAATGGTACCGGCACGGCGCGATCGCTGAGCCTGGTTGCCGAACGTATCAAGCGGCGCGGCCTTGTGGTGGTGATCAGCGATTTCTTCGACGATCCCGACCAGGTCATCACCGCGCTGAAGCACTTCCGCCACAAGCAGAACGAGGTGTTGGCGGTTCAGGTGCTTGACCCCGCCGAACGCACGTTCGATTTTGGCGCCGATGCCACCTTCCGCGACATGGAAACCGGCGAGGAGATGGTGACGCAGCCGTATCATGTGCGTGCCGCCTACGCCGAAGCGATGAGCGAATTCACCGAGCGTATCAAACGCGAATGCCGCAGGCACCGGATCGACTACTTGTTGGTGGATACTTCCGTGCCATACGATGTGGCGCTTGTGGAGTACCTCAACAAGCGCCGCATGATGGGGTGATCGGGTGCGGCTGAACCGTGTGCCTACCGGACAATCATCACTTTCTCTACATTGATGCCGGTGTGAGTTGGAATGCAGATGAGGTACAGAGCCGACGGCAGCATGCCTAAATCCAGCGACGCATTTGTAGCCGAACTTGGTAGGGCGCTGTGTACAATCAGTCCTTGAAGATTGCGCACCACAATTGGCGCATCCTTAAGGAACGAGCCATGTATCCGTACCAATCCAGTGCTTGGGTTTGGCCGTAGTTGTACCGGTTCTGGCTCATTGGGTAGTCCGCTCGAACGTACGCCAGTCATCAATTCGGTAGTGTTTGTTACCACTGCATCGTTGTAGTCAAAGTAGATAAGCGCGCGGTTGCTGATAAGCGCATGTTGCGGGAGATCATGCTTCAGGTGCACCGTGTATTTGAATGCACCGTGGCTCAGCGGTTCGTTGGTTGCGCTGTCGGCCAGCATGATATCCTTGAAGACGAACTGCAGCACGCCCTTGCCGCCCAGCGAAAGCTCGCACGGGTGGGTCGTGGCGCGAAGGATTACCGATTCGGGATCCAGAAATTCGGAGAGGGTGTCCACAACCAACACATTAAAAGCCGTGTCGTTTCCGGTGTTCTGGAATCGTATGGTGTACTCAAGCACGGAGTCGGTTGGTGCAATGCGGCTCACTTCTCCGTCTCCGGCCGGTAGAACCGTGATGTCGTTAGGGTCGTGGCTGTTACGGACAAACTCGCATACGGAGTCACGATCGTCAAGTTCGTAAATGAGGTCGTTGTCGTTGTCGGGTGTTATTACCGCCCATGCGCAGATCAGGTCATCTTGTTGAGCTGCGGTTGTGAGGTTCAGCCCAGCTTGGAATGTTGTTGTAACGCCCGGAGCTAAGTCCGAAACACGCCAGATGATCTCGCCTTGCCGTGCACTCAGTGAAGTTGGAGAAGTCTCCAGAATCACAAATGGGGCGTCATACGTGAGTACAACGGTGCCACTCATCGGGCTTGAGCCAATGTTGCTAACCGTGATGAAATAGTCGGTGCGACGTCCGGGGCGCATCAGCGTTCCCACAATACCTAAACGCGCGTCCCCGTTGCCTGGCTTCTGTGCAACAGCGAAGTCAGCGCTTGGGGAAATCTCGCCATGTTCCGTCACCGTGGCATGACGTTCGGTAGGATTCGCCGGGCTTGTCTGACCCCAATGTAATCGAGGGGTGAGTTCAACTTTATAAGATCCGGGTGGAGCATAGTGGAGAAATTGTCCACGTGCGTCAGAAGTCGCATACATTGGACCTGGTGTGATTCTGACGACACGCCCTGCCAAAAGCGTGTCCTCTGGATCGATGATGGCGTTGCTGTTGAGATCGTGAAAGATCGTTCCAGTGATGGCCCCGCATTCACTTCGAGTGCACAGCCGAGCGACATGATTTCGTGGCGTACTGCGTGCAAGCTCAAAGTTCCCTCCGACGACAAGATTGTTTTCGAATTCTACGACCGATGTCGGTTGATCGCTGAAGTCGCCAAGTGAATCCCACGTGCGTCCATTCCATGTTTCAATAGTGTTCCTCGCAGGGCTGTCATCGAGTACGCACAGGAGCCCGCGGCATGTGGATAAGTCGATGATATCCGACCACTGTCGGTGCTGGCCAACGGCTTTCCATGTTCCTCCGTTCCATCGAGCAAGTTGGCGAATGTGATCTCGCCCAAATCGCGCGTTGTAATCGCCAACAGCATACAGCTCGTTATGATAAACGTGAAGAATTTTGATTGCCCCTTGTACCTCGGCCTGCGCGGATGCCCACGATGTGCCATCCCATAAACACATTCCAGAAATCGTTGTATCAGGGAAATTTCGTGTTGGTCGGGAAATAACCAATCTCCCGCGAAATACAGCCATGGAAATGACGCCCGCGGATAATTCCGATGGGAATAGGTCCGGATTGTTGGGCAACGACACGGCTCGCCTGCCGTCCCAACGAAAAAACATGGATTTGCCAGGTTCGGGGGAGTACCTCGAGTTGGTGTATCCCCCGACATACAGCTCGCCATTAAATTCGCATGCCGTAAAAGCGATGCTCATCTGTGTCGATGGCAGTGTTTGCCATTGCGCCCCGTCCCAGTAGATCACAGGGTGCCATCTGTTGCCGCCGTGTAATTTGAAAGCCCCGAGGATATAAACTCGTCCTCGATATGTCGCGATGGATCGTACGAACGAAGTGTCGGGTAATTGGCTCAGTTGTTGCCACTGTGTTCCGGTCCACTGTGAAAGGAAGTATTGTTCGGTGATGCTGCCGTGATACAGGGCAAAGAGCGTACCGCCGGCAGTGGTAAGCATCAAGACCTTGCCGGGTACCCCCGCGCCCATTTCCATCCAATAGTCGGTTCCGTAGACTGGTGGTGGGTCGATTGTCTCCGCCCGTGTTGTGTGATTGAGAGTGGTATTTACAGTTGGGTTGCTAGTCGCTGCTTTTTCTGGCGGTTGCGCTTTAAGCAATCCGCAGTAGAATGCGGCCAGAATTGCTGCCGTTGTGAGAGCTCGGAGCATTGTGGTCACCTTTAGGATAGGTGTCAGCGACGCGTTGATGAAGGGTGCGCATGCGTCGGAATCGTGGTTGGTTCAGCACCCGTTGGCTAACACAGCGTGATGGCCAAATGTTAGAACGGCGACACGCTTCTCCAGTATGGGAGGGGGAGCATGTCGCCGTTTACGGATTCAGAGAGACGTGCGCATGGTAGAGCGCGCGATATGGCCGTTGAGCGCGTTACACCACTTCGCCGATCACGACCGGGGATTCGCCCAGTTCGCGAAGCCGTGCCATGACGGTGTCGGCTGCGGCAGGCGAAGCAACGATCACCAGGCCGATGCCCAGGTTCAATGCCTCGCGGATATCTTCCTCCGGGACATTGCCTTCGCGCTGGATCATCCGGAAGATTGCCGGCCGCTGCCATGCATCCCAGTCCACCTTCAGCCCCAGCGGGTCGCGCACTACCCGCCGGGTATTGCCCACAAGGCCGCCACCGGTTACGTGCGAATACGCGTGCACGCCTTCGATAGCCATCGTGCCCTGGATCGCCGTCAGGTACGAGCGGTGCACCGCCAACAGCGCGTCGCCGATCGTGATGTCCGAATCGTGCACCAGATCATCGATACCGAACTTCGGGAACAGCGCGGCACGTGCCAGCGAGTATCCGTTGGTGTGCAGCCCGGTGGACGGCAGGCCGATCAGCACATCGCCGGCAGCCGAACGGTCGCCCGTTACCATGGCTTCACGCTCCACCACGCCAACAATCATGCCGGCCAGATCAAACTCCCCATTCTGGTACATCGACGGCATCTCGGCGGTTTCGCCACCAATCAGCGCTGCGCCGTTTTCGCGGCATGCCTTTGCAAAACCACCGATCACCTCGGCCGCCACCTGCGGCTGCAGCCGGCCAGTGGCGAAGTAGTCCATGAAGTACAGTGGGCGAGCGCCACACACCGCGATATCGTTTACGCAATGGTTCACCAGATCCTCGCCAACCGAGCCATGCCGCCCGGCCATGAACGCCACCTTCAGCTTGGTGCCCACGCCATCCACCGAGGAAACAAGGATTGGCGAGTTGTACTCCTTCAGGAAGGAGACATCGTACAGCCCGCCGAAGCCTCCGATATCGGCAATCACGTTGCTGTTGAACGTGGAGCGCACCAGCGGCTTGATACGGTTGACTGTTTCTTCGCCGGCGGCGATATCAACACCGGAGCTCTTGTAGGTTATTGCGTCGGACATGTGCGAGATAATGATGCGAGAGTATGAAGGGTAACACCACGGTGCGCAGCCGTGTGTGCCGGATAGTTACTGAACGGCGGCCGGCACGGCATCAGGAGCTGCCTGGTCGGTTGGTGCGGCAACCGATGGGATGCGAATGCGGAAGGTTGTTCCGGCGACCGACGATTGCTTCAGCACAATCTTGCCGCCATGATATTCCTCCACGATGCGTTTTGCCAGCGACAGGCCCAGGCCCCATCCACGCTGCTTGGTTGAGAAGCCCGGGCGAAATATATCCTTCGAGATCTTTGGATCGATACCGCGGCCGTTGTCCACCACGTCCACAATCGCGGTTCCGCGCACCTCGTGAACGCGCAGGATGATCCTGCCGTCGGGATGATCGATTGCATCGGCGGCGTTGCGCACAAGGTTCTCGAACACCCATTCGAACAGGTCGGTGTTGATGGCCACGTACAACGGCACGGTGGATTCCTCCAGCTCCAACGTCACCTTCTTGCCCAGATGCGGCAGTCGCCGCTCGAAGTAGACAACAACGTGGCGCAGCACGGCGTTCAACTCGGTGGGGCGCAGTTCGGCGGCCGAGCCGATCTTGGAGAACCGGAGCGCGATCTTGTTCAGGCGTTGTACGTCGCGTTCCATTTCGTCGGCGGCTTCCAACACCTGCGCGGTATCCTCCGGCATGTAGCGCAACAGCTCGATCCAGCCAAGCAGCGAGGAGAGCGGCGTGCCCAGTTGATGGGCGGTCTCCTTGGCCATTCCCACCCAGATGTTCGATTGCTCGTTCCGCTTCACGTGGCTGAAGCTGATGTAGCCAACGAAGATGAACATCGAGATGATGATGATCTCGACGATCGGCAGCATCTGGAACTGCTTTACCGTCCGCGAGTCATCATAGAACAGGTAGTTCCAGATGATGCTGTCGCGCCCCTGCACCGAATAGATCGGGAGCGGCGGGTACACCTCGGCCATTTCGTTGAGCTGTTCCCGAAGGCTCTCGTATTGCTCGGCCACCGGCAGGGTGGTATCGATGTCCACATTCTTGGTCATCGGGGAATACGAGACGATGCGGCCGGTGGCGGGGTCGCGCGTAACCTCGATCTGCTTCTTCGAGTCGGTGACGATCACCGGGAAGTCGATCGTGTTGCCCAGGTCGAGCGCCAGATCGGACATCATGTCCACCGAACTGTTCTCGCCGGAGCCCGTGGGATCCTGTGGGGCCGACGCAGCACGCGTGAAGATGCTGGCGTACAGTTGCACGGTCTTCCGTTCCGATCGCTTCATCTCCTCGACAAGGCGATTGGTGTAGTAGAGCGTGCCGGCAACGATCAGGAAGGCGAACAACACAAGCGCGAGCTTGATGTTCGCCGAAACCGGCAGCCTGATGGTTTTCAGGTTCAGCATAGGCGAGATTGGGGCGCGCCGGCGCTGGGTTCCGAACATTCCGGGCGCGAATTGCAACCGTGGCCACATGGCGGGGGTTGGCTCAACGAGGCAAAGATCGGTCTAGATCCGAACGATCTCAATCTCTTTTTCCACGGTAACCACAAGACTGGGATCGGAGGGCGGATCGATCAAGTCAATTCCGTCCCCCCGAACCGCGATCGTGAACTCCGTTTGCTGCCGTGCCCCGGCAACAAGCACGCGATAGTGGCCATCAAGATCCTTGTACGCCATCTCCCGCATTCCCTGCCCGGCCGAGGGCATCAGGTTCCTGGGCGCCTGCATTCCCTGTACGCGGAACTCGATGACATGCTCGGCATGGTTGATCGCCTCACTGATCTGGATGCCGTATTGAAACGCGCGAAACTGCCGCACCGTGTTGAAGCGGAAAATCGTCCAGACAACCGGCTCGCCTTCCTCGCGTCGGGCGTGGATTGTCAGTGTGAATTCGGCAAGTGTCGGCATTGGCGCACCCGTTGCAAATGAAAGTCGATGATAAACCGTTGGAAGCGATCAGGCCCGGACGATCGCGGTGATCGCCGCCTGGAGATCGGCGAAGGCAACACCACGCTGCTCGCCGGTGGAGAGATCCTTCACCTGTGCCTCGCCGGCGGCAAGTTCGGATTCCCCGGCAATCACCACCACGCGAGCGCCGCGCCGATTGGCCTCGCGCATTTGCGCCTTCATCGAGCGTTGCAGCAGATCGCACTCGGCGGCCAGGCCGTTACGGCGAAGCTCGGTTGTTGCGGCGAATGCCCAGCGGCGCGAAGGAGCGTCCAGCCCGATCACATACGCGTCGGCCGTAAGCGGAATCGCGGGCATGGCCTTGGCGGCTTCCATCGCCAGCAGCAACCGCTCCATGCCGAAGCTGAATCCAATCGCGGGCGTCGGCTTTCCGCCAACTTCCTCGATCAATCCATCGTATCGGCCACCGCCGCCCAGCGCATCCTGCGCACCCAGATCCAGGCCCTGGAACTCGAACGCGGTGCGCGAGTAATAGTCCAGCCCCCGTACCAGGCGATGATCCAGTACGTACGGCACACCGTTGGCTTCCAGCAGTTCCAGCACGCGGGCAAAGTGGGCGGCGGATTCCTCGCCCAGGAAATCGGCCATGCGCGGGGCATCGGCGGTAACCCGCGCATCCTCTTCGCGCTTGGAGTCCAGCACGCGCAATGGGTTCTCCTCCATGCGGCGCTGGCTTTCGGCGCTCAGCGCATCGGCCTGCGGGCGCAGGAACTCCAGCAGCGCGGCCCGGTATGCCCGGCGTTCCTCGGCCGTGCCAAGCGAGTTGATGCGCAGGCGCATGTTGGTGATGCCCAATGCGTGCAGCAGGTCGTGCCCGGCAAGCAATGTTTCGGCATCTGCCTCAGGATGCGGCGAACCGTAGATCTCCATGCCGAACTGGTGGAACTGGCGATAACGTCCGGCCTGCGGCTGCTCGTATCGGAACATCGGCCCGATGTAGTACCACTTGCTGAGCGGTTGAGCCTGGCCGATGTTATGCTGGATGAACGCTCGCGCGGCGCCGGCGGTAAGCTCCGGGCGAAGCGTCAGCGATTCCGGAGGATCGCCCTTGTCCAGGAACGAATACATCTCCTTGCCAACGATATCGGTCCCTTCGCCAACACCTCGGCGGAACAATTCCGTTGCCTCCACGATCGGCAGGCGCACTTCGCCGCAGCCGTGGCGACGCATCAGGTCGTGGATGGCATTCTCCAGCCAGCGCCATTGGGCAGCATCGTCCGGAAGGATATCGCGGAAACCTTTGATCGAGTGTATCGCCATTAAATCACCACCATCGAGATCGGAGTTCAGAGTAACAAGAACGCCCTTCGAGGGAAGGGCGGTGCGTAGGACCTAGCGTCGGTTCGGTGCGGAATCGTTCCGCGGCGTGTTTGGCACGCGCGCGTTCGCTAGGTCTCGAAGTATCGATGCTCTTCCTGCTTGAACAGTTCGAGCACTTCGGCCGATGATTGCGCGCTCAACAACTGCTTGCGGAACGCCTCGTTGTTCATCAGCCGGCTGATGCGGCTGAGGAGCTTCAGGTGCGTGCCCACGTGTGTTTCCTTGCCCACGAGCATGAAGATCAACTGCACGGGCTGGTTGTCCAGCGCGTCGAAGTCGATCGGTGCTTCGGTGATGGCAAACGCGGCCATGATATCATCCAGCGCGTCGGTTTTGCCGTGCGGGATCGCAAAGCCGTGCCCCACGCCGGTGCTCATCAGCTTCTCGCGTTCCAGAATCGCCGCGCGCACGCGTTCCAGATCGCGCACCTTTGGCGAGGTGCCGAGCATATCGATCATCGCGTTCAAGGCCTGCTCCTTTGAGGTAGCAGGGATCCGAATCGCAATGAAACTCTCGTCGAGGATAGAAGAGATGTGCATACTACGAACACTGGAGGGTTGAAGCATCGAGCCAGCTAACATACGAAAATTCCATCCGCGCAATGCAGGTTGTGATGTGCGAAGCGATGGGCCAACTGCTGCTGCTGCGTGAATTCGGCGGAAAACGTTGTCGGTCGCAATCTGTAGCAACTCCGGGCTGCACCCGATTGCCGGAGCGGCGATGTCATGGCGTGGTCACCATACAGTAGCGGCGGCGCGTGGTTACAGTGCGCGGCCGTGGTGTGCGCCGGCAGCCCGAGTTAGGCGCTGGAACTTGTATCTTGGCCAGCCGAACCCGTGATCGCAATGCAGCGTTGCGGCCATCTTCGGCATCCGTGCCTGCTTCACATCTCTACCGACACATCTATGCCATTGATTCGATCGATTTCCGGCCTGCGCGGAACACTTGGTGACAGCCTTACACCCGATGTCGTGGTGCGTTATGTTTCGGCCTACGCCGCCTTCGTGGGGCCGGGCACGGTGGTTGTTGGCAACGACGGCCGGCCCAGCGGCGCATGGGTGGAACAGGTTGTGGCTGCCACGCTTGCAGCCTGCGGGAACAACGTGCTGAGCATCGGCATGGTACCAACGCCCACGGTGCAGCTTGCCACCGAGCACTCCGACGCCGTTGGCGGCATCTCGATCAGTGCCTCGCACAATCCGTCGGAATGGAATGGCTTGAAATTCCTGACGTCCGACGGCATCTTTCTTGACGCCGAACAGTGCTCGGCCCTGTTTGGGGCAGTGGATGCGCCGGAGCGTTCGTGGGCTGCGTGGAATATGGCGGGCACCACGACGGTGGCAGTTGACGCCGCGGTGAAACACTGTGACCGTGCGTTGGGTCTTCCTTTCGTCGACATTGCGGCCTTGCGTGAGCGGCGTTTTCGCGTGGTGGTTGATGCGGTGAACGCATCGGGTTCGGAGATCGTGCCCAGCCTGCTGGAGCGCTGCGGCTGCGATGTGGTGCGCTTGCATTGCGACGCCACGGGTCTGTTCCCGCATACGCCGGAGCCGCTGCCGGAAAATCTCACGGGCCTGGCGGCTGCCGTGGCCACGCATGGCGCCGATTTCGGTATCGCGGTGGATCCCGACGCCGATCGGCTGGTGCTCATCGACGAGCGCGGCAGCGCAATCGGCGAAGAGTACACGATCACGCTCGCGGCTGATTTCGTGCTCGGGTTCGAGCGTGCCCGCCATCCGGATGCTGAACTGCTGGCGGTGGTGAATCTGTCCACCACGCGCGCCGTTGAGGATGTCGCCGAACGCCACGGCGCAAGGGTTGAGCGCACACCGGTTGGCGAAATCAATGTGGCGCGTGCCATGAAGGCCAACGGCGCGGTGATCGGGGGCGAGGGGTCCGGTGGGGTGATCCTTCCGGCGCTGCATTACGGCAGGGATTCGATTGCCGGGATTGTGATAACGCTTTCGGCGCTGCTGCATTCCGGCCAGACGTTGTCGCGGATGCGTGCCGAGCTTCCGGCCTACCACATCGTGAAGCGGCGATTGCCGCTGGCCGCGGGTGTTTCGGCCGCCGACACGCTGCATCGCGTTGCGGCCTCGAATGCCGGGCGCGCCGCCATCCGAACCGATGACGGCGTGAAGCTGGATTTCGAGCGGAGCTGGGTGCATCTGCGAGCCTCGAACACCGAACCGATAGTGCGCGTGATTGCCGAGGCTCCAACCCAGGCCGAGGCCGTTGTGCTTGCCGACGAATACGTTGCCCAGCTTGCCGCTGCGCAATAGCGGTTGGCTGCCACTGGCACTGTGGCAGTCGCCGTTCATCCACTGATATCAAGAGTCCTATGCCTACGATTACGTGTCGACATGCCAGGAGTATCGCGGCGTTGGTGATGGCGTTGTTCATCGGTGGAGTGGTGCGCACGTTGGGGCAGGGAGTGGAAAGTGTTGGCAACGCGTATGTGCGCGCCAGTGTTTCAACGCTTTCGGAGTCCGGTCGGTTCTGGATAACTGCCGGTCCTGCGCTTGGTGGCTATCGCTTCCTGTTCGGCAATAACTTCATCAGCAGCTCCAATCTTGTATTCAAGATCACCAGCGGCGGAACCGACCAATACTACTCCAACATCCCGTTCGATTACCCGTACCGCCCTGTGCTGGCCTCGGGGCAGGAGATCGATTTTAAACCGTACGACAGTATCTATACATCCACCGATACATTGGCGGTTGCGTGGAAGGGGATGAACGGTGTGTCGGTTGTGATGCGGCTGATACCGGAGCGTGTGCTGAGTCCGTATCAGAATGGGTCGGACATGCTTCTGGAGTTCAGCTATTCGGTGCCTGGTTCGCCGCCTGGAACATCCCTCGGCATCTTCATGATGCTCGACTGCTACAACAGCCAGGCCGGCGGCATCGACGGCGTTACCACGATCACCACCAGCAAACGGCATTTCGCGATTGGCGCGCCCGGTGGTTTGACGCGCAGTGGCGGCGATTCGGTTCCGGAGTTCTACCATATCGGCAACGCACGATTCGAGGAACCGGTAAACACGGTGATGGGCCTGCACCGTCTGCGAGGCCACTCGCACAACGGCGTCGCGCTTACAACGCCTGCCATGTTTGCTGTTGGCGAGTGGGATGGGATGTTGCGCGAGCGATACTGGGACGTGGATTCGGCCGCAGTAGCGGCTGTGCCGATGGGCGACTGCGCAACGGCGATGCGTTGGGGTTCGCTTGTTGGCAACGGAACAGTGCGTACGGCGTTTGGCTCCAGCGATCGCGATGGGAATAACTATTTCACCTGCCGCGACAGCAACGTGTTCGTGGTGATGGGCACCGCGCGCCTGGCCGAGCAGTTCGAGGCCGGCGGCCCGTACGTACCGGGGTCGATGCTGTGCGATGCGTGGGTGGCAAATCTTCGGGGTGATTCAACGCTTGGGGTTACGGTTTATCTTCAGCCGCCGTCCGAGCTGATCGTGGCGGGGCCGGCCATGCGCCAGCTCCGTATCGCGCCGCGAGCGGTGGAGCGCGTGCAATGGACACTGCAGGTTCAGCCGGCCAGCGATGTGCCGCAGGCAAATCTTCCGCTGGGGCTTGTGATGCGGCTGGATGGTGATTCGGCCCGGCCTTTCCTCGACGTGTGTTCACCAACGATTACCTTGCGTGGGATTCCTCGTCCGACTGATGACATCATGGCGCCGGTTGTGGAGCGTGCCGGCAGTGGCTCAAGCCCAACGCGGTACTGGGCCTTCCGGGCATACGATCGGCATGCCGGGTTTGCATTCGATACGGGCATCGATACGCTCCGAATTGTTGGTAGCGGCACATATAACATGATGCTGACCGTTGATACATTGCGGCGCTGTGATACGGCGGCGAACGCTGTTGCGCGCGCTCAGGTGATTGATACCACGCTGCCGGCGCGTTTGCTGCTGCTGGTGCGCGATTGCCGTGGCAATACCTCCTACGATTCGATTATCTACAAGCCGGCGCCGCGCGACACCATGGCGCCGGTGATTGTACACCTGGACTCCACGGCAACACGTTGGACAATCCGTGCGGGTGACCTTCATCCGGGATACGCGTTTGATACGGGCATCGATACGGTGCGCATCGTTCCAGGAAAGTTGTTGAATTTCAATCTCCAGGTTGGCCCGTTCGCGCGGTGCGATACCAGCCAGATTCCGGTGATCGTGGCGCGGGTTGTTGATACCACGCTGCCCGCGTCGATTGAATACGTTGTTGTTGATTGCCGTGGCAACGCGATACGCGATTCGATAGGGTATGCCCCATTGCCTGCCGATGTTGAGATCGGTGACGACGCGCGGACGCCGTTGGAGATCGTGGACATACGCCCGCAACCCCTGTTGCTCACCACGAATGCCGTTGTTCAAGTGCGGGTTCGTGGAGCTCGCCTGCACGGCCTGACAGCCGAGCTGATACGTCCCGACGGCACGGTGGTTGTTCGCGAAACATATCCAGCCGGCACTACGCTGCTGCGATTGCAATACGGGGCGGACCTGGCGTCAGGAGCATATCTGCTGCGCGTTCAGGGGGCTTCCGGATCGGCGCAACGTATGATTATCGCGGTACGGTAAAAATGAGGCATGCGCTACTCCTGTAGTTCCCGCATGCCGATCGATGCCGCTCGAGGGAAGCACGGCCTTGCTCTCCTTGGCGGTGGTTACGAACTCATCTCCGGCGTATCTCGTTTGTATTGTTAATCACGCCACGAGGCGGGAGGTGCTGTCATGAGTCACGGTTATCGTTGTTTACTGCGATTGCGCGTACCGAGATTCGCGCTATTGCTGGTCATTACTGTTCTGTTCCCGTCGGCGTTGCCGGCTCAACAGGATCTTGTATCTGTTGGAGATTCATATATCACCGCAAGCGTTGTGCTGAATCCCACATCGCAGTATGGTGGCGGACGTTTTGTTATCGATGCAGGTTCGGCGGCCGGTGGGTATCGCTTCCTGTATTTCATCACGTCCTGCGTTGTGTTCCGTGTAGTCGATGGCGGCAATACCTGGTACCACACAAACGCAAAGCCGATGTTTGGCGGCCAGCCCATGGTGGACGCCAATGCCGAGGTTCCTTACACTCCGTTCGACAGTGCAACGCACGTTGCCGACACCATTGTGGTGTACTGGCGTAATCTGCATGGCTTTGCCGTTGCAATGCGCTTCTTCCCGGACAAATTGGCTGGCCAATATGCCCGGGGCAACGATATGATCGTTGAGTTCAACTATCACCGTACCACGGCGTCGGCACAGGCGGAGTTTGGTGTGTTCATGATGTTGGACTGCTATAACGGGCAGGCCGAGGGCGCGGGCGGTGGCGGCGACAAATCATCGGTGATAACCGATGTTGGCTATTTCCCGACCACAGGAAACGGGAAGGTGTTCAAAAGCGGTGTGGACACGCTGCCATCGTTTTACCATGTCGGGAACTTCCTGTACAGTTCCCCGATCAACAATGTGCTCCCTATCCACCGTCTGCAGGGCATCTCGCACGGCGGCTTTCCGATTACTCCGCCGGACCAGTTTGCTATCGGCAATTGGCGGCGGTTCCGGACGCTGGGCTGGGATCTCGATCTTGGTGGGCTTCTGGTGGGCGATGCCGCAACGGCAATGCGCTGGCAGGGGCTGCGGGATAGCGGCACCGTACGCACGGCGTTCGGCCTGGACGACCGTGATGCCAACAACCTGTATCATTGCCGCAACAACCGCCTGTTTCTGGACATCCGCACGATCCGGCTGGCCGAGCAGGCAGTTGCCGGTGGCCAGTACTCCCCGTCGGCATTCGATGTTCAAACCTGGGTGACCAATACCGACACAGTGGCGATTGACGTGGCCCTGGAGCAACACCTGCCGCAGGTCGGGGCGCCGCTGTACGGTTTGTTGGCGATCGATGCCTCAACGCCCGCGATACAGACGCTGCACCTGGCGCCGCATGCCACAGGCCAGCTGCGTTGGCGGATGAACGTTGCCGTTACCGACGGCCGTACGGTTGATTATCCGCTCGATATCCGATATCGCTTTATCGCAACCGACCCCATGCGCGTGCTCAGCGTGCCATGCCAACCCATCGTGACGCTGCGCGGTGTAAACGTGCCGCCTCCGGCCGATACATTGCCACCGGTGATCGCGCTGCGTTCGGCAAGCAGCGATAGCTCGTTGCGGCAGTTCACGGTGAGCGATGTCCACCCAGGGTATCTGTTCGATACCGGTCTGGACACGATTACCGTGCAGGGCACGGCGGTGAATATGACCGTATCGAAGTCCGTACCGGTCCGTTGCGACACCGCCAGCACATCCAACGTGCAGGCCAACGTGCCGGACAAGTCGAAGGCTGGCTATGCGGTTCTGCGCGTTACCGATTGCGCCGGGAACGTTGCCCTGCGCGAGGTCCGGTACGCACCAATTGCCGGAGCTGATCGCCCGCAGTCAGGCTCCGGCGCACTGGCCATTGTGGGGCTTGGCCCATTGCCGATTGCGCTGCACGAAACCAGGGCGCTTCGCCTTGATGTGGTTGGCCTTACAGCGCGGGGTGCCAACGCGGAATTGATTGCGATGGACGGCGGAATTGCGGCCACGTTCACGATCGAGGCCAACGCCAGCGGAAGCGCGCATGTGCGCCTGGAGCTTCCGGCGTCGGTTGTGCCCGGTGTGTACATGCTGCGGTTGCACGGAGGCGTGGCCACGGTAAGCGCCAAGGTGGTTGTGGTTCGATAACAACGGATGGCTCCCCCCAACGGCGAGCCCGGATCGTACGGGTTCCTGAAGCACGAAACGTGTATCGGGAAAGGGGGAGAACCATGCTTTCGGATCTGGAGATACTGGCGCTGACCATGGTGCCGGGTATCACATCGGCGGGCGTACGCGCGTTGGTTGAAAGCGGTATGCCGATTGATGCGATAACCAGCGCCGCGCCCGGGTGGCTTGCCGCGATGGGATTGCGGCGGGCTGCCATCGAGGGGGTGGCGGTGCTGGATCTGCATCTCGACCGCGCGCACGAGCTTGCACGCGAGGCTGAACGCCGAGGTGCGGCGATCCTCACATTCTGGGACGAACGCTACCCGGCGCGTCTGCGGCAGATTTACGCGCCGCCAATGGTTCTGTACATGCACGGCTCGCTTGTCGATTCCGACGAGCGGGCCGTTGCCGTTGTGGGCACACGGCGTGCCACGCTGTATGGGCGCATGGCCGCCGAACGTTACGCAACAGGGCTGGCGCAGGCCGGTGTTACCGTTGTCAGCGGCTTGGCGCGCGGTATCGACATGTTCGCCCATGCGGCCGCGATGCGCGCCGGCGGCCGCACGATTGCGGTGGTGGCGTCCGGGCTCGACAGGATACAACCCAACCACGCGGCCGATACGGCGTTGAAGATCGCGGCGCACGGCGCGGTGCTTACCGAGTATCCCTTCGGTGTAAAGGCGCTGCGCCCATATTTCCCGCAGCGAAACCGGATCATCAGCGGCATGTGTGCCGGCACGGTGATCGTGGAGAGCAACGAACGGGGTGGGGCGATGATCACGGCCGATTTTGCCCTTGACCAGAACCGCGACGTGTTCGCGGTGCCAGGCCCGATCATCGCCGAGCAAAGCCGTGGGGTGAACATGTTGATCCGGACCGATCGCGCGCGATTGACACAATCGCCCGATGACGTCCTCGAAGCGCTTGGCTACCGTATTGCTGCGGGCGACCTGCCGGCCACCCTTGCGGTGGGCATGGATCTTTCCGTGTTCGAGCAGCAAATCCTGGATGCGTTGTCGGAGGAACCCGCCCACGTGGATGTGATCGGTGAGCGGGCCGGCCTTGGGCCTAGCGAAACGCTTGTAAGCCTGTTGGGCCTGGAGTTCAAGGGGCTTGCACGACAAATGGCGGGAAAGCTCTTTGTTCGCACGTAGCCGTGAAATGGCGATGATCGTTTTGTGGTGCCCGCGATTGCAACACAAAGGGGCGGCCATGTTGCCGCCCCTTTGCACGCGTTTTGATGTTGCCGGATGCGCTCAGGCAACCGTTACCTGTGGTTCCAGGTATACATCCTGGATGGCATTCAGGATGGCGACGCCGTCGGCCATTGGGCGCTGGAATGCCTTGCGGCCGCTGATAAGGCCGGTGCCCCCTGCACGCTTGTTGATCACGGCTGTGCGCACTGCCTCGGCAAGGTCGCTTTCGCCCGAGCTTGCCCCGCCGGAATTGATCAACCCCGCGCGGCCCATGTAGCAGTTGGCGACCTGATATCGGGTAAGATCGATCGGGTTGTCGCTCGAAAGGGTGTCGTACACCTTTGAGCTTGTCTTGCCGAACTTCAACGCGGTAAATCCGCCGTTGCATTCGGGCATCTTCTGCTTGATGATATCGGCCTGGATGGTAACGCCGAGGTGGTTTGCCTGCCCGGTAAGGTCGGCCGCCAGATGATAATCCTTATCGCCCTTGACGTTGAACGCGGGGTTGCGGAGATAGCACCACAGGATGGTTCCCATGCCAAGCTCGTGGGCGTAGGCGAATGCTTCGGCAACTTCGGTAAGCTGGCGCGTGGCCTCGTCGGAACCGAAGTAGATCGTTGCTCCGATCGCCGCGGCGCCCATATCGTGCGCCTGGTCGATGGTGCCGAACATCACCTGATCGAACTTGTTTGGATAGGTGAGCAGTTCGTTGTGGTTGATCTTCACAACAAACGGAATGCGGTGAGCGTACTTGCGCGCAACCATGCCCAGCACACCGAACGTTGACGCCACCGCGTTGCAGCCACCCTCGATCGCCAGCTTCACGATATTCTCCGGATCGAAGTACGCGGGGTTGGGCGCGAACGACGCGCCAGCGGAGTGCTCGATTCCCTGGTCCACGGGAAGGATCGACACATAGCCCGTGTTAGCCAGGCGACCTGTGGAGTAAATCCACTGGAGATTGCCCAGCACACGATTGCTGCGGTCCGACGGGCCAAATATCCGATCGATGAAATCAGGGCCGGGCAGATGAAGCGATTCCTTCGGAATCGTGGTGGAAGTATGGTTGAGCAAGGCATCGGCATCTGCGCCGAGAAGTTCCTGAATTCGTTCGATCATTGTCGGCTCGGTCGGCTTTGGTGAGTGGAATCCCCCTTGCGCGGGCTCCGTGTAGCTCTCTGGTGCAGGCCGCCAGGGCATTGCAGGCGGGCGCGTCGCGCATCACTCCGGTGATACTGCTGAAGGGGACGGAACAGTTCGGGGCTTCGCGCGAGGGATCTTCGGGGAAGGTCGCGCGTGCGAATGGATGCAAATGTAGGCCCGGCCCCGCCACGAGACAACAGCACGAAACACACATCTACAATGGCCGTGCCCGTGTGCGCTGGTAAACCCGGATCGAGCGCGCATAATGCACAGCGCCCCAACCGATTGAACGGTTGGGGCGCGTGTTTGGTTGGGTTTCGGCTGGCCGCGGCGCAGGGTAGAGTTGCGCTTTGGCATAGCCGCCGAACCTTACAACTTCGCCTGAGCTGTGCTCACAAGCCGCGTTACCTGCGCACGCTGCGCCGGGGTAAGGATTGTCGCGAGCTGCGAGTTCTCGCGTGCTACCATCGGCTCGAGCTGGTTGTTGATTTCAACGATGCGAAGCATGCGGGGGGCTGCTTCGTTTGCCGCCATTGCGTCGTTGTAGTTCGGCCGTGCCGTGATCGCCCGGTACTCGCTCCAAAGCTGGGCGCGCTCGGCCTGCAGAGCCGATGCCTGCTTGCTCATCTCGGTGATCTTGGCGCGCTGCTCCGAGTTAAGCGAGATCGCGCTGGACATGATCACTGTGCTGGCGGCAACCGGTTGCGCCTGCTCCTTGTCGGCTGCCACACGGCGAACCCTGGAAGCCACGGGGGCCTGTGCGAACGATGCGGTGATACCTGTTACGAGAACTGCTGCCACAAGGAGAGCGCGGGTTACGATCTTTTTTGTCATGTTAATCAAGCTCCAACGGTTGTAGGAAAATCGCCTTCCAGATCGCAATGCCGCCTGCTGTTTGCTCTGCAGCGTTGCGCTGTTGGTTACGGGCTCTGTGACATGGCACCCAAGTACGAGTTTAATGCCTGTTGAACAGGAATTTCAACCGGTGATTCCGGGTGCCAGATCACACGAGGCAACCATGCCGGATGGTACCGGCGCGCACAAACGACTTTCACGAATCATTGGACCCCAATACTCCAATACAATGAAGACCCTTGGCCCCAAGAAGAACTTCCTTGCCATCGATCGGCAATTCTCGTCGCTTTCGGATTCGGCCATCGCAATCGTGCAGGCGCCGTACGAGCACACAGTGAGTTATGGCGGTGGCACCGTGCGCGGCCCGCACGGGATTGTTGCCGCGTCGGCCTACGTGGAGTTCTACGACGACGAGTTCGACCGCGAGTTATGTTTTGACAGCGGCATCGCAACGTTGCATCCACTCGCGTTCGGCGACCGCACGGGGCGCAAGGCG
>CBHYLN010000027.1:0-44468 GCA_966128725.1 uncultured bacterium
GTACTTCGTGCGCATCGCCGCCAACGGACGCGTGGAAACCCGCCCCGTTGTGATCGCCCGGTAGTAATCCGCGAACAAGAAGTCTCGAGACAGCGAAGGCCACAATCCGTGCAAACGGGTTGTGGCCTTCAACATTTCGGCCCATATGAATCGGTCTCGGAAATCGGCCGCGGAAATCGACCTCAGAAGAACGCGCGCACTTCGGCCTGGCCGATATGGATCGCCTGCATCGTGGGCGGTTGCGCGCGCCCGGTGTAGGTAAGCGACGCCTGGATGTTGGCGCCGAATCGGTACTCGAACGTCGCGCGCGCAATCCAGGTTGTTCCGATGGCATACCCGTCGGTGAGTTGGTACGGCAGGGTAAGCACGTCATCCCCGATGTTCGTGCCGCTCACGTTCGTACGCTCGATTTCGCCGCGCAGCCTGCCACGCGTTTCAATGGAGTACACGGCGCGGATGGTGTTCGTGTTCAACTGCGTGGTACGGGGCACGGCCGTGATCACATCACGATTCAGCGCCAGGCGTATCCCCCAGCCAAGCTCCAGCGATTGCTCGGGCCTGTAGGAGAAATCGTTGGCCAATACGGTGCCGCTCAGGTCGTACCGCCGGGTGGAAGTCGTATCCGTGCTGCCCAGCCCGCCGTTGTTGAAGCCAAGATCGAACTGGATGCCGATATCATACGTTGGCTGCCAGCGTATGCGCAACGACCGCTCGACATTCGTGGTGCGCTCCACGGTCGAAACCAGCCGGGTAAGGCCCGCTCGCGACAGGTAGCGCAGCCTGAACGAATACTCCGGATTCGACTCGAACAGATTCACATCCTGCTGCACCGTGGCGTTGCCCACGATGGTTGTGGAATCGTTCTGGAAGGCGCTCAGGCGCAGCAGATACACGTCGCTTTCACGCTGCGACTGGCTTTTCTCCTCGATCCGCAAATACGTTTCGGCCGTCACCGGCGCCAACACCGCCCCAAGCGGGCTGGTGGGCGCAACCAATCGCCTGGCCTGGATGCGCAGCCTGGTGGAAGCCCGCAGGTCGATCACCGGATACAGTTGCTCGGTAGGAACATCGTAGCGCACGTATTCGCCCTCACCGGAAAACGCGATACGGAACTCGTCCTCGGTTTGCAGGCCGTCGGCATTCAGATCCGTCCAGGTGTACTCACCACGCCCGAAGGGAACCTTCACGAACAACCGTTGCAGGCGGGCCGCCTGTTCGGTCTGCACATCGTACGACGCATCCATATCCAGACCACGGTCGAACGCGGAGAAGCGTGTTTGCGAACGCGCCAGCAGCGTGGTGTTGTCCAGCCGCCCAATCGAACCGATTCCCGGGACGCTCAGGTACGAGCGTCGGCGATAGGTAACATCCAGCGTGGAGGAAAAGTCGCGCAGGCCGCGTAGCTCGCCGCGCACGGTGAATGTGGCGGCCGAGCCATCCGCCACGAAGGTCCGCGTGCCCAACGCCGAATCGGCGCGGACGGAATCCTCGGCACGGAACCGCGCCCGGGCGGAGGTGATCAGGAACGGAAGCCGCACAATGAGCTCGGGGCCCCACTCGAACGAACGGAACGATGCCGGGGCCAACGAGTCCGGCGCGCCGGCGCGATCGGTGCGCCGCTCCCACTCCGCCCGGATGGCCGGATACACCGGGCCAAGATCGAAACCCAGTCCGCCGCGCTGGCGCAGCCATGCCGTGCGCAGCAGCCCACCCAACGTATCGGAGTTGATCAGCTCGGCGGTGTAGTCGGCCGTGGGCAGCGTTGTATCGCCAACAAAGCGGGCGCCGTATTGCTGGCGGAAGGAACGGTGAACGCCAGCAACACTGAGATATCCCTCGGATGCCTGAAGCTGTACACGGCGGACGGGCGTATACGTGAGCGCGCCGTCAATCAGGGTGACGTCGCCGCTGGTTTCGCCCAACCGCTCGCCGGTATTCCATCGATATGCGAAGTCGGCATCGCCCAGGCGTTCCACGGTTCGGAAGCCGGCCCCCAGGTACTGGGCATTCAGCGTTGCCCGCACACCCCCGATCATCGCGCCGCCTACCGATGCCGAATCGGCAACAACCGCCGCGGAAACGCTGGCGGCAAGGCCCGTGGCCGAAGCGCCCGGGAGTGTGCTGAGCCTGTTGAACGAGGCGTCGCTGAACGCAGCCTGAGCGTCAACCGTGATCGCTCGCGACGGGCGCGCCCGCACCGCCAGCGAGGCCACCTGGCGCAGCTCCGGAAGCGGCAGGTACACCACCGGCATGTAATTGCCCCCGCCCGGGCCTGCATAGTCGTACCGGCCGAAGGCCACGTAGCGGTAGTCGCCGGCCCCGGCCGGGACAGCCGAGAACACAACGTTGTATCGGGCCGCCGAATCGCCGGGCACGTACCGGAACAACGAATCGGGCCGGCCGTTGATCACCGTGTCCACGCGGATATACGTCCCGGCAACCGAGTCGCCGCTGCCGACATACGTGGCGCCGCCGCGCACTGCCCGCTCGCGGCTGCCGCCGGCGTTGGCAAGGATGGCACGGTCGGCATCGTTCAGCGAGATATCAACGGTGGCATCCGGATTGTCGGCTTCGCGCACGTATCCGGCCGTAATGCTCAACGCGCTATCCAGCACGAACACCGAATGCCGCGCCGCCACAAACGATCGCGAATACTGGCGATCGGTGTACTCGAAATCCACCACGATGCGGCTGAGGCTGGTAATCGGACGCCGTGTCTGGAAGAATATCTCGCCGGTGGAGTAGTCGATCACATAGTCCTCGCGTTCGCCGCGCATCATGGCAACACCATCCACCACCACGTGTTCGGTGCCGGCGACAACAACGATGTTTCGTTCGTTGTTCTGTCCGGTAAGCCTGTACGGACCCTGATCGCGTTCGCGCCCCTGCATCACCTGCGTACGAAAACGCCCGGGCGATACCGCGGCCACCACGCTGGTGGTGCCGATGCCGCCCCACCGTGCCTCGGCCTTCACCCCCTGCAGCTTGCGCGAATATGCCAGGTAACCGCCGGCGCTGTTGTCGGCAACGAACTTTCCCAGCGTGGCGCCCACGGCGGGCGAACGGATCTCCATGAAAATATTATCCACCTCGCGCAGCGTCTGGGTGTTCCCCTCCGGCTGTATGGGCGTCTCCTCGTCGGTAAGCGCGCCAAGCACTTCAACACTGTCGGCCACCAGGCCGCTGAACTGCAATCGCAATCCGCTTTGCAGCGTGAGGTCGCGGTTGGAGCCCACGGTAAAGCCGCGCACGATCGAGCCGCTGCGCTGGAAGTTCCTGCCGAAGATGGAGGCGGTTGAAAGCTCGGTGGTGGCCTGCGCCACCACGCGCGGTGGGCCGGCCGAATCCGCCACGGTCACCAGACGCCGGCGCGCATAGTCGCGCGGCAGCAGCAACGGCCGGTAGCGGTAGGCCACGGTCATCGGCGGGCGCCGCGCCGTATCGGCGGCGGCCAGCATGGCGCGCAGCCTGGGACCGAACACAAGCAGACCGAATCGCGCGTTCAGGGTGTACCAATCGGATGTGGCGGGCAGTGTTGCCGTATCCAGCATGACCATCATCGAACCGGGCACGATCAATTCGTGCGCAAGTAGTACCGTGCTGTCGGCGGCGCCAGGCGCGAATCGCTCGTGCGTCAGCAGCCCCTGAGCGGCTGCCCCGGCCTGGGCCAGCAGCCCCATCACCGATACTATCGCGATTATTCGAATGATCATCCGGCCAACAACATGGGGCGGCAAGATAGTGCGGCAAAAGGGGAAACGTGCCGGCGAACGATTTGCGATTGGAACTGGGCCTCGGCGGGGCGATGTTTGCATCCGCGGATCGGCAGGGCATCCCCGGCCACGGCGGGCCTACGCCCGCGGCAATCGCATGCCGATCCGGAAGCACATCGAACTATAAACCATCAAATACAGGCACATGGCTAGCGCAAAAATCACCGTTGGCAGAAACGGTTCCTATGTTATCGAAGGCGATTTCGAGATTGCCGACCCGCAAGGGAATATCTACGGACTTGGTGGGCGTACGAAGGTGTCGCTGTGCCGTTGTGGGCATTCGAGCAACAAGCCGTTCTGCGACGGCAGTCACAAGCATCACGGCTTCCTGGATGAGCCGGCCGCACGCGATCTTCCACCGAAGCCAACCGCCTAGGCAGGCGTTCAGCGGTCCGCGCGGGCGTGTGGAGTAAGCACCACACGCCCCATCGTGGCAATCTCACGGCCCATTCTCCACTGCTTCACCACTCGCTTCAACCGCCCAAACAACGGTGTCCGCTCGATCTCGACATGCAGGCAAAGGCCAAGCGCATCGGCCATCAATTGCAACCCGCTGAATGTCAGGAACGCGGCGCGCCCGGCCTCGGCACGCTCGTTCAGCATCTTCATTCCGCTCAGGAAGTCGGAGTAGATGGGCGAGTCGATGATCACGATTTCGCCGCCCGGGCGCAGCACGCGAAGCGCCTCGGCAAGCACTGCCCGCATGTCCTGCGCGTAATGAAACGCGCCATTGAACACCACCGCATCAAACGATTGACCCGCAAACGGAAGGTGCTCGAAATCCGCACGCACGCGGTCGAACCGGATCGGCAGACGGTCCAGATAGTGACGACCGGCAACAAGCCCGTCGCGCGCGTCGACGTTCATATCAAGCGCAACGGCGGTGTGGCCCCACTCGGCCAGCCACCGCGTAAGCCAGCAATTGCCCGCGCCGGCGTCCAACACATCAAGCGTCCGCCCGGCCCCATTGCGCGACAACTCGCCGCGCAACCACTCCATGCTGGCGCGGCGCAGGCGCCATTCGTGGGCGCGCGCATCGGCTGGCGGAACGTCGGGCAGCGCAAGGTAATGGGCGGGATCGTCGGCGCCGCGCCCTTCGGCGGCACGGAGCGCCCGGTACTGATCGATGAAGGCTTCGTGGCGGGCAAGCGCATCGCGGGTAAGGAAGCTGAGGATCCCGTCAACCGGATCAACCCGAACACCATCGGCAACGCAACGAAGCGCGCAACCATCGCGCTCCAGCCTGCCACCACACTCCGGACATCGATAAACGGAGCTCGGGGGCAGCACCGCCGCCGTGAGAAGCTCCCGCTCGGTTGAAGGCAGTATCATGTGGAGCTGGTTCAAATGCTGAGTTTTCGCCCTTCACCGCCCGGTGATGAGCCCGTCGTAGATAGTCTCGAACGCGGCGCGCGCAACCGGCACGGAGTACCGCCCGGCCACCAGCGCCGGGCCATCGGATAAGGCCGCGACGGCATGTTCGGTGCCCCGGCACGAACGCACGATTGCCCGGGCAAGGGCATCGTGGTCACGCGGTTGCCAGCCGAACACAAGGGGCCTGGGCAGCTCGGCCGCGATGCCAACATCGGTTGCGATAACGCCAAGGCCCGTTGCCAGCGCTTCAAGGATGGCCATCCCCTGCGACTCGTACAGCGAGGCATGCACAAGCCGGTCGGCACGGCGGTAGAACTCCGGCATGGCGTCGTGCGGCAACAGGCCGTGCAGCCGCACGGCTTCGCGCAACTCCAGCGAGCCAATCAGTTGCTCGATCGCGGGCCGTTCCACCCCATCACCGGCAATGTCGAGCGTAAGATCCGGAATTTCGCGGCGCGCGATCGCAACCCCGCGAAGCAGCGTTGGATAATCCTTCAGCGCGATCATCGAGGCCGAGGCCGCCAGCCGATGCCCGCGGCGCAACGCGCCCGGCGCGAACATCCGCGTATCAACGCCAAGCGGCAGGCGAACGGCGCGGGCTGCAACCGAGGGCGGAAGCAGGCGCGCCACCCAGTCCGAGCCGGCCGTTACAACGGCAGCCCGTTCCAGCGATTGCCGCACGAAGTGGCGCTGCACCGCCGACCGCTGCGAGCCGTAGCGTTCGGCGGGATAATTGGCCAGTTCGCCGCCACCTATCGAGACCACCAACGGACGTTTTATGTCACGCGCCAACATCGAGGCCACGTATCCGGTTTCGGATGCCCAGAAGGCGTGCACGATATCGAACGGTTCGCGCTGGTGGTCACTGGCGGCGCGCTTCAGCAACCGTCGCCACAGCGCGATGCGCCCCAGGCCCCGCGCCTTGTGATTGCTCAGGCAGTGTACATCGGCGCCTGCGGCGCGATAACTGGTTGCCACATACGGGTAATGCATCGTGTAGACCACCGCGCGATGATGTTCGGCCGTAGCGGCAACAAGGTTCCGCATCACGGGAATGCACCAATCGTGATCGTTGGCGCAGAAGCCCGGGAACAGATAACAGATCCGCAACCCCTGGCGATTGTGCCGCCCGATCATCCCCGGCACGATATCCTCGTGATGCTGAAGCATGGTGCTGGAATGTGGCTGGAGAAGGTGTTCATCTGGCTGGCCGGGATTGGCTGGCATTGGCGTGCAACGCGCCCTGGGAGGGCGGGGGTCAGGCCTCGCCCGCGGGGCGCACAACGGGCAGCACAAGGCGGCGCGGCTCAACCGGGCGCTGGCGACGGCGGACGGCCGCGTGGTAGAATGCGGCAAGGATCGTGTTGTACGGCAGAAGCATCACGCGGCGTACGGCGCCGGCAGGCATCGGGGCCTTGCCCAGCAGGCATCGCAGAGCACGAAGCCCCTGGCGCCGCCTGTGTTCCTGATGCACGTACCGGGCCAGCACGCGGTAGAACTCGGTGCTGTAGGTTCCCTGAAACATCATCGCCAGATCGGCGCTTTCGCTCCAGTTCCGTTTCTCCCCCATCTCGCCGATCACACGATCGTAGAATCGCGTTCCGGGCAATGGATAGGACACCGAGATGCCGATTTCGTCGGGCAGCGTGCGCTGCACCATTTCGATGGTGGTGCCTATCTCGCGCTCGCCCTCACCGGGGTAACCGAACTGCAGGAAGAACCCGACGCGAATGGCGTACGCACGCAGCTTCGCGGTGGCCCGATAGATCTGGTCAACTCGCGTCCCTTTCTCCATGGCATCCAGCACCTTCTGCGAGCCGGACTCCGCGCCAATCCACACCGTGCGGCAACCGGCACGGGCCAGCGCGCTTGCGGTATCGCCGCGCAGCACCAGATCGGCTCGCGACAGGCACTTGAACGGGATCACGGCATCCAGTTCCTTCAGATGCCGGCTGAACTCCTCCACCCAGCCCGGCTTCAAGCCGAAGATGTCGTCGCAGATCCAGATATGATCCGGCTGGTACAGATCCTTCAACATCCGGAACTCCTGCGCCACCGCGCGGGGCGACCGGGAGTTGTAGACCTGCCCGTAGATCGGCTTGGCGCACCAGTTGCAGCGGTACGGGCATCCGCGCGTGGTGACCACGTTCAGCGAAAAGTAGCCGTGCCTGCGTTGCCACACCTGGCGGTAACGGTCGATATCCACAAGATCGCGAGCGGGGTCGGGCAGTGCGTTAAGCTCGCGAAGCACCGCACGCTTGGCGCCGCGCACGATCAGCCCGTCGGCCGTACGCGCGGCCACCCCGGCGATTTCGGTTACCGTACCCTCGGCGCGCCCATGGAGTACGTTCAGCAGCTCGGCAAGCGTGGCCTCGGCTTCGCCAAACAGCACAAAGTCCGCGCCGGCATCGAAGTAGATATCGGCGTGGTCGGTTGCGTCGGAGCCGTGCACAATCACCGTGCAGCCGTGATTCTTCCCTAGGCGTGCCATGCCCAGCGCTGCATCGCGCATGCGGGTAAGGCACATCTTGCTCAGGTAGTTGAAATCGTCGTCGTAGATCACCAGGTACCTGGGCGCATGCATCCGGAGACTTTCAGCAAGCTCCTGCTCGGTCTCGGCAAGCATGGCATCGAACAACGCGACGGAATATCCGGCCTCGCGAGCTACCGCGGCCGCATACAGCGTGCCAAGCGGTGGATACGGCATCATGGCACGATGCTCCTTCGGATCGAACCGAAGGAAGTAGCTATGCGTGAACAGGATATCAGTCATCGGCGATCCCATACGTCGCAAGTCGCTCGTGATACTGGCCAAGCACCCTGGGCGCCAGGTCGTTCGGGTGCGCGCGCGATTCGTCGCGCCGGGTGCGCAATGCACCATCGAACGCATCGGCACCCAGATGCGGAAACTTTCGGTGCCAGTAGTTCTCGGTGGCGCGCATCAGGCGGCGATCCAGCCAAGCGGCAAACCGCCGTGGCACCAGGCGCTCCAGAATGCCGCGCAGGGTGTGCCCACCCTCCACCATCTCGCGAATCTCGATGCGCTCCGGCGTGAAGTTAGGGTAGAAATCGGTGACCCAGGAGTTCTGTTCGAGAAATCGGTCGAACATTCGCCTGTTGTAGATCGGCTTCAGCGACGCAACCTCGCACGCAACGTAGGGGTTGCGTTCGCGAACGCGGAGATTATCCGTGGTAACGTAGTAGTTGGTGCAGAAATATTTCCGGCTGTTGCCAAGCAGCGTGCGCCGGATGATCACGAACAACGTGCGCACAATCCACAGGCGCTCCGGCGCGGTGACGATGAAGTAGTCAATGTCGCTGGCTTCATCGGCAAGATACCGGCAGAGCTGTCCGGATATGAAGATGCCGCGAACGAATGGGGTAAACCGCATGGCCCACGCCATGCGCCGCGCGGCGCGCCACATGGAGTGCCCGCGATCCTCCATGGCAAGCCGACGCAGAACCACGCCTCGGTCGCGATGCGGCAGGAAGTAGAATCCGTCCTCGGTGCAGACACGTCCATCGGCGGCAAGCTCAGCCAGCGAGCACTCCAGCTCATAGGCCGAAATCCCCTCCTCCGGCAGGAAAAGATGGATTTCATCGGCCCGAAGCGGATGTTGGAAAACGTCGTAATAGCCGAGCACCCGAACAATCGGGGCATACAGGCACGTTGCCTCGGCGGTTGTGAGCATGAATGCCGCTTTGTCATGTGTTTGGGAACTGACCATGTCCGGTGAACACGGCCAAGGGTCACACGTAGTACCGCCCTCCAGGGCAGAGAGGGTGATTTGGTTGCGCGTGACCACACATAGTCATGCAGGAACCCGCCAGACGGAAAAAAGATACCAGGTTTCTTTGCTGAGCCCCAGAATGATGGCCCCTGACCGCAATTCGGTGACCGCAATTCGGGGCCAACGCCGGACTTCAAATACCCGAAACCCCTATCTTCGCCGCATGAGCACCCGCCAACCGGATGATTCCGAATTCGCGATTGTAACGCATCGGCTGCGCAAGGAGTTTCGCCGTTCGGCCCGCTCGGCAGGACTGCGCGGGCTGGCCGAGACGCTTACAGGCCGTACCCGGACGGTGACAACAACCGCGGTGGCGGGCCTGGATATCCGCGTACGGCCCGGCGAGCGAATCGCGTTCATCGGGCCAAACGGCTCCGGCAAGTCCACCACGATCAAGATGCTTACCGGCATCCTGCACCCAACCAGCGGCGAAGCCCGGGTGCTGGGGTACAACCCCTGGCGCGAGCGAACGAAGCTTGCGTTCCAACTTGGTTCGGTGTTCGGGCAGAAATCACAACTCTGGTTTCACCTGCCGCCTACCGAGACATTCTATCTGCTCGCCAAGATCTACGAGCTGGACGACGCCCCGTACCGCGCACGGCTGGGCGAACTTGTGGCGGCATTCGGCATCGCCCCCTATCTGAATACACCCGTGCGAAAGTTGTCGCTGGGCGAGCGGATGCGGTGCGAGGTTGTGGCAAGCCTGCTGCACCGCCCACGGCTGCTCCTGCTGGACGAACCAACCATCGGCCTTGACGTGATCGCCAAAAGCGCACTGCGCGAACACATCCGCGAGGCCAATCTTCGCGACGGCACAACAATCTTCGTTACCTCGCACGATGCGGGCGATGTGGAAACCCTGGCGGAACGCGTTGTGGTGATCAGCGAGGGTGAGGTGATTTTTGATGGGCCGGTGGATGAATTGCGCCTGCGATTCCTGCGCTCCAGACGCCTGGTTGCGCAGCTTGCCGAGCCGCTTGCCCGCGATCTGATTGCCGAAAGCGGCGCCGAGGCGCCGTGGCGGGTCATCGAGGCGTCGGAGTTCCGCGTGGTGCTCGATCTGGACGCCAATCGATCGGGCTCCACACGCGAGGCGCTGGCATTCCTTACCGACCGCTGCACCATGGAGGACATTACCATCACCGAGCCGCCACTGGAGGAGGTGATCCGCAGCATATACGCCGAGCAGCGTGGCCCGGCAGGAAATGAAACGGGCATCACCCCCAGGGAATGATGCCCGGCCAATAACGAAGCTTCACCGCGCGGCGCAACGATGGCGACAGCCCATCCTCTGACAGGCTGTTGAACAACACCATCAGCTACGTGGCGCGAAACAGCCACCAACCGCCGCCCAGATCCTCCAGATAGAAGTACTCCTGCTCCGACACGTACGGCACCTCGCCGTGCGGGGAATACAGATACCCCACCACGTCGTCGCGCAACCCGCCGGCCGAGAACTGCACCGCGCCTTTCCATGGAAGGCGCCCATTGGCGAAGTTGATGCCAAGCTCGCGCATGAGCTCGATGGTGGAATCGATGTTGGCAAGGCGCAGGCGCAGGCGGCGGGCAATCGCCTTCACACTGTCACGACCGGCGCGCCGCTGTGCCGCCGCGGCACGCATCTGGGCCTGAAAACCGGCGCGCTGCTCGGCCGTAAGCGTGGCGGCGAACTCCTCGGCAATGTCGGCGGGGATTTCATACCCGCCATCGCCCCACAGAATGGCCACGTTGTTGATCTGCGCCGGAACACGATCCACCCGCGCCATCATCTGCAACGAATCACGCCCGTTGAAATGCGACGCCAGCGCGGAGAAACGTTCGCGATGCTCGGCGAACGTGGTGCGCAGTTGCTCGTTGCTGCGCAACACACCGGATACCTCGCGCGCAACGGTGGGTTTCAGCCGCGCCGGGTACAGCGCCGTTGTATCCAGATACTTCAATTGCTCCAGAGCATCCTCCACGCCATTCTGCCGACGAATGGCGGTAAGCCGCCATCCCAGCGAATCAACGCGGCGCGCGAAGAACACCCAGTCCACCACAAGCCGGCCGAAGCCCGGCACGGCGCCGGCATCCACGGCGACCAGCACGATGGCAACCGAACCATCGGGACGCAGCGAGCGGGCCTGGCCAACGGTGCTGGGCATTGCCGACGGGAATCGTAACGGCACACCGAAGCTCTTCTCCAGCTTGCCGCGCAGTTCGTCGGCCGCGACGTTGCTGATCGAGTCGATAGGGATTGGCTCGGATACCGTGTAGGCGAGATATCGGGCCACAAGCTGGCGCACGGCCACCGAATCCGACGCATCGACGAACTGATAATACGGGGTGTTGGCACACATCACCGCGGTGGATAAGGCCAGCAGGAGAGCGGACAGCAGAGGAAGACGCAATGACTGCATTGTTGAATGATTCGATGCACATGACGTGCGATTGCCCACGAACGCGGCGATGCTCGCCGCCCCGTGGTGTTACCGGCCCGTAACGGCCGGCCCGATGGCGCAATGGCCGGGATGGGAGCCTAACCCCCCGATGGAACGAATGTTAGCAGGCTGTTGAACAACGCCATCTTCGGCGTTGGCCCGAGACAGCGCTGTTCAACGGCTGGTTAATGGGCCACCACCAGCGGGAACGATGCCGGGCCTGTGATGCCGGAAATAATCAGTTGATAGTAGCCGGCCGGCAACACGCGCGTATCAAGTTCAACATGGCCCGCACCACGATCGGCCCGCGCGTGCAACACCGGACGCGCCAGGCAGTCCACCACCGTAACGGCGCAGCCGTTGGCAAGCGGTCCTGGGAAGCGCACGATACACCGCTCGTTTGCCGGCGACGGCAGCAGCCTGGCCGATTGGGGCGCGGCACCCGTTCGTGCAACACCCGATGGAAGACGAAGTTCTATCACATTCATGTACACGTCATCGTTGCCGGAGCGGGTGTCCTCCCACATGACGTACAACGAGTCGTTCCGTATCACGGCCGACGGCCGGTTGCAGGCGGCCATGCCCTTGCTGACCGTGCGTACAGGCCCAACCGGCTGCAGATCCATCGAAACGGACCTGGCGACCACACCGGACAATGTTGCCACCACACAGACCAGGGCATCGCCCCGCGGATCCTCCACGAAGGTGACATCCTCGGCCGAACCGAAGCCGGGGACGGTCACCGTGCCGGTACCCTTCACCGCCAACGCCGTATCCAGCAATGTGAGTTGGATTGCGCTGCCGTTGCTGGAATGCCACCGCAACAGCCCTGCACCACGCAGGCGCAAATACCGTGCGCCGGCAATGTAGGCGCCATCCCAGGAAACCGAGCGCTCGCGTATGCCGGCACAATAGACTTCGGCGCCAACGGCCGAGGCCGCTATCACGCGATCGCCCGCGATGGGGATCAGCACCAGCTCCGGCGTTGGGTCCACAGCGATCGTTCCGCGCCACACATCCGCGCCGGCGGCGTCGACGGCCACCAACGAGAGACGCGTAGCGCCGGCGCCGGCGTGATAACCGGCGGTGTGCAACGAAATCCCCGATGCCGCATCGCGCTGCGAGCTGATGAGATCCAGCGTATACGATTGCTCGGCCGAGGAGTCAACGAGATGTGCGTCGCGCCATCCGCCCTGCGTTGGGAACGCACAACGGAGATATTGCCGCCGTTGATAACCGGAATCGCCCGGGAACATCCAATCGGAAACGTCGCGCACGGCGCACTCGCCGCCGGCCGCACGGATCTTCAGCAGCGTCCCCCGCAGCGTGCCGCCCACCCCGTGCCGCCATTGCTGAATGAGCAGCGAATCCACAGGCACAAACCGGAGATCCGCATCGTGTTCGATACGCCCCATCATCGCCACGGTATCGGCACCGTAGGCAAGCCAGGCCGCCAATATCACACCGTTCCGTTCGGTAAGGGCCGGCCAGGTATGGCGAGCACCGTCGGGCCGGATCCGGAAATCGGCCTGTTGCGCGCGCGCATCGTGCGTAAGCATAACAAGCGCCGCCAGCGCGATGCAGGGCGCCAACCAGGACGAGCCGGCGTGCCGCGCGGGCCGGCAGGCACCGATACTGAGTCGCGGCAGAGTATTGGCTCCGGTCATGACGTCTGGATCCTTCGGATGTGAATAACCATGCCCCAGCCCGGCATCGCGACACGCGCCGGGCAGGAACCGGCGCCGGGCAAACAACATTGGCAAACGCTCGAACAGTTACAAGGCCTCGCTGCCCGGATAACGCAACATCGGTATCTTCGCGGGCGTAACGGGCGGTTGGCCCGCGGCGCATGATCCTGCACGGCCTGCATCCGGCCCCCGACCAAACTTCCCCGATGGAGCACATAACACCCAAGAAATCGCTGGGCCAGAACTTTCTGGTGGATGCAAACATCGCCGCGAAGATCGTGCGCGAGTTCGCGCCGGCCGAGGGCGACGTGGTGCTGGAGATCGGGCCGGGCGAGGGGGCGCTGACGCGTCTGCTGGCCGAAAGCCCGGCACGCATTGTGGCGATCGAGCTGGACCACCGCGCCGCCGAGCGCATTGCCACGCAGTACGGGGGCCGCGTGGAGGTGATCGAGGCCGATGTGCTGACGATCGACCCGGCCGATATTGCTCGCCGATTCGGAGTCTCGCGGCTGCGCGTGATCGGGAATATCCCGTATTATATCACAAGTCCTATCCTGTTTCATCTGTTCGATCATCGCGAGTGCATTGCCGACGCAATGTTGATGATGCAGCGCGAGGTGGCCGATCGCCTGGTGGCGAAGCCTCGAACAAAGGAATACGGAATACTGGCCGTTGTGGCGCAAACGTATGCGTCGCCACGACGGCTGTTCGATGTAGGGGCACGTTGCTTCTTCCCCCCGCCGAAGGTAACATCGTCGATTGTGCGATTGCCGTTCGTGGACATGGAGGGCATCGCCGGCCTGGAACGCGAACATCGCATCCTGGTGCGGGCAGCGTTCAACCAGCGGCGCAAGACATTGCGCAACGCGCTGGCACAACAGCTACCAACTCAAGAGGAACGTGACCGAGTTTTCACGGAAGCATCCGTCGAGGGAGGTGCGCGAGCGGAAGAGCTGGCGCCGCAGGATTTCGCACGTCTCGCCCGCGTATTCAAGGATGCGGTTGCGAGTCGCGAGCGGCAACCGGAGTCGTGAGAACGGCTGGCAGTTGTTGCGTGCGGCGCTGTGGAGCACGGACTACCTGGCGCTCGGGATGCTACTGCTGTACACGGCGCTCGACATCATCTTCATCAGGCATGTCAACGGATCGTTCGGCATCCTGCAGATGAACATCACCACGATGGTGGGCATCGTGGCCGTGGCGATGTGGTACGACCAGACAGGCCACCGCGTGGCGCATGTCTTCCGGTCGTTCTACATCCTGCCGGTCGGGTACATGATGTATGCCCAGGTGCACAGCTATATCCGGTTTGTCAACCCGGTATTTCAACACGATCCGGGCTACTTCGATTCGGTACTGGCCTCGTGGGATCACTCCATCTTCGGCGTGTATCCCACGGTATGGATTTACCGATTCGCCCACCCCGTGCTTACCGAATACTTCCAGATCTGGTACAACCTGTTCCAGTTGATGCTTGTGGTGCCCGCGGTCGGGTTCTACGTGCGCAATCGCCATCGCCAGTTCCGCATCTACGCGATGATGCTGTTGCTGGGCTTCTATGTAAGCTATCTGCTGTACTTCGTGATGCCCGCCATCGGACCGCGGTTCCAGATACATGATTTCGCGGCCACCAGCGCCGAGCTGCCCGGCCTGCTTCTCACCGAGCCGTTTCGCCAGCTTATCAACGCCGGCAACGGGATCGTGCCCGGCATGACCAATCCGTACGAGATGGTGAATCTGGACTGCATGCCAAGCGGGCATACGATGCTCTCGGTGCTCGGCATCCTGCTTGCATGGCGGTATCGCTCGCGCTATCGGTGGTTCATCACGGTTGGCGGCATCAGCGTGATCATCTCAACGGTGTACCTCCGGTATCACTACCTGGTGGATCTCATGGCCGGCGCCGGGCTTGCGCTGGTGTTGTTCGCGCTTACGCCGTGGATCATCAGATTATGGAAGCGGATGAATGTGAAGATCTGAGCGCCGCGCACGTTATGGGCGGGCATGGTGATGGCCGATGAATATCACGGGCCTTGAACAATGATCGCCAAATCCCAGCGTACAATGGTTGCCCTTCGCCGGCGTCGCGCATGCCGTGGTGGGCTGGCGAACGCAGGGGCCCGCGCGCTTGTCGGGGTGATCGTCGCCGGATGCTTCGCCGCATTGTGCGGCGCGCCGGCGGCCGCGCAATCCCCTGGCACCACACACCCCGGGCCGCCCCCGGATGTGCCGGCACCGGTGATAACACCCTCGGCGGCGTCTCCGTTCGATCTGCTGTTGCCGGCCGGCCTTCGCATCGGGTACGCCACGCGCGCGTGGCTGCGCGATTCGCTTCCGGCGGCATCGGATTCGTTGGACGATCTGGCACGGATGGACAGGATCTATCTGCAGGCGTTGGTGGAATCCGAAGGCGACATCGGCAACGCCCTGTTCGGCTGCCTGATCGCCTGCTTCGAACACCGCGACATTCCGCTCAGCTTCGGGGTACACATCCCGCTTACGTTCGAACCCGACAGCGCGTTCAATCGCCGCGTGGCACGCCTGCCGAGCCGGCTGTTCGCCGACCGGCCAACCGGCGACGATCGCGACAAGCTGCAGCACTTCTTTGCCTCGGCGTGGCTGGCCTGGCGGCTGGACAACCCGGCCGCCGCCGACGCAATCGGGTTGGCGGTGGAAGCCGGCGAGGATCTCTTCGTGGTTGGCGGGGCCGATGACCCCCGCGATGTGCGCGCAAATCGCCTTGGGCAACTGTTCGCCCAACTGCTGATCACACATCCGAACGCGCTGCCCGGCATGATGCTGCGCGCCTGGAACCGGCAATACCTGGCGCGCGTGGGTGCAACCAGACCGTAGGAACGAACCAGGCGCCGACCGGATTGAAACCGATCGACGCCTGTGTCACCATCCACCACGTTACCGAACCGCCCCGATGTTGCCCCGATCGCGTCCCATACAACAATGGGGCCGGTGGCAGCCAGCAGGCGTGGGGTTGGTTACTTCACCACAACAATCTCTCGCACGGCGGTCTGGCCATTACTCCGCACCACGCAGTAATACGTTCCCGCCGCCAGCGCGCGCGCCTGAACGGGCAGACGGATATGGCCACCTTCCACCACGCGATCGCACAGCACCGCCATCACCGCGCCGCGCATGTCGCACAGCTCCACCGCCAGATGGCCGCGCCCCGATGTCCGTACATCAACGTATCCATCGGCGCACAGCGGTTGCGGGTGGATGCTGGCCTCGATGCGGTGCTCGCCCGCGCTGCCTGCAACACCGGCCCCACGCGGCGCCGCGAAGCCGGCCAATGCTACTTCTCCCTCGCGCTCGGCCGGATCGTTCGTCACCACGACAAGCCGTGCCTGGCTGCCCACGTTCGGCACCGACGGCGCAAACCGCACCGTGACAACAACGCTGTCACCCGGGGTCGCGATCGCCCTCGGGAAACCACCAATCGGCGCCACCACGGAGAAGCTGCCGGCGCCGGCGCCTTCCAGGCGAAGGGATTCCAGCAGCAGCCCCGCGGCATTCCCGGCGCGTACCACCAGCGACCGTTGCACCGAGGCGCCAACGGCAACCGTATCGAAATCCATCAGATCCTTTGCATAGGCCGCGCGCGGGCTAAGGCTGCTGAACGCCAGCAGCGGAATGCGGATGTCGGCGGCCTGCGCGTCGTTCGTCTGGATCACGAGCGTTGCGCTGTCCGGCTTGTTGATGGCCGTGGCGTTGAACCGCACCACCAGCGGCATCGCATCGCCAAAAGCCAGGGTAACCGGAAACGGCCCCACCGTTCCGCCGATCGAGAAGCCGTCGCCGGATTCGATATACACCGAATCCACCCGCAGCCCCGCCGAGTTGGCCGCCCGAAGCTCGCGCAATCGTTCCGCCGACTGGCCCACCGTCACCGAATCGAAGTTCAGCGGATCAACATCGATCGCGGCCGTTGGCAGCGCCTTCTTGGCGCGAAGCCGGTACATGGCGCCTGCATCACCAACGGCCACAATCAACTGTCCGCCCGCGGTGGCCATCGTCCAGATCGTTGGGGATGTCTGCGTAAACGATACATCCCGGGCCCACGTGGTGCCGCCGTCCACCGTTTTCAGCATCACCGAAAGCGGCCCGGCCATGAAGCCGTTCGCGCCGTCGAGAAAGGAGACATGCGTGAAGATGGAGGTTGTGTTTGCGGCCGGCAGCGTAAGGTTGCTCCAGTTGGCGCCCGCGTCGGTTGACTTCACGGCAACGCCGTTGAACCCAACGGCAAAACACGTCTGCGAATCGGGACAGGCGATGCAGTTGGCCCCGCCGGTCGTGGTCTTCACCTTGCTCCACGTGGTGCCGCCGTTGGTTGTCTTGTAGATCACCCCGCCGCCAAACGACGCATCGGCCGAGCCGGCCGCGTACCCGATCATGGGGCTGACAAACCAGCACTTGTCGAACGAATACGTGCCCGGGATGCTCACCTTTGTCCAGGTGGCGCCGCCATCATGCGTGGCCACGATCACGCCGGTGGTGGAGCCGCCGCTGCCTTCGCCGCCGGTCACCCAGCAGTTGTTGGCATCGTAGCCGTGAATGCCGAACGTAAAGCCATCGTGGTAGCCGATCTCCTGCGGGGTCCAGGTGCCGCCGCCGTTGGTCGATTTCAGCAGGGTGCCGGCATCGCCGGCCACGTACACGATATCGCCCGACGCCCCGGGCGTGGCATATACGCCCCACAGACCGTTGGTGGTGGGCACGGCCACGGTGGTCCAGGTTTTGCCGCTGTCCACCGACTTGCGGACCAGGCCGCCATCGCCCACGGCATACCACCGCGCTTCGCTTGCGGCGCATACGCCCTTGTAGTTGTCGGTGGAAGGGGCCGAAATCTTCACCCACTTGCCCTGCGCCATTGCCAGGGTCGGGGCCAGCAGCAGCAGTGCCGCAACCGCATACAGTATCCGCGTGTGTATCATCGTTGGTTCTCGATTGTTGATCACGATAGCGCCATCCACCAGGCGCCGGCTGTACCCGGGCTGCACGCCTGGGTCGGTGATCAACTTATCGTGGTTGCAATGGGGGCAACAAACCAACTTCCGCGCATTCGTAGCAGTTCACCACGCGGGAATGCGGCGCCGCGCACGGCCACGTCGCCGCACGCGAATCAGGCGGCCACGCGCCGCCGGTGCTTGGCGGGAAGGGCCGCCGCAAGGATCTCGATCTTGCGGTCGAGCCATTGCAGGTATTGAAAGTTGCGGAACGAGTTGGCCTCCATCGGGTCGTGCTCCAACGGTGCCAAGCGTGCGCGCACATCCACGAACACGTCGTACAACGCCGCGGTGTTGGGCACGCGGATCAACGCGCGGAACAGATCCAGCACAATGGCCTCGAAGCGGTACACAAGGTTGCGCGATCGCAGGTAGCGGTAGTGCGATCGTATCAGATACTCCATCAGGTCGGTGTTGCCAAGCTCGTAGTGGATCACCACGTTCAGAAGCCTGGCATGCGCATACAACTGCATCCGGCTTTTGGGCTCGCCGTGGTCGATGACAAGGTTGTTGAATCGAAGCGCGTTGGCGAAATCGCCGAGTTCGATGTACACCAACGAGAGATTATGCCAGAAGCTGAGGCGTTCGTCGGGCACAAGATGCGCGCCGTGCCTGCGCAGCCCTTCCTCCACCTCGCGCGCCAGCGCGGCAAAACGCTCACGATCGTCGAGGCCCAGCGCCATTGTCAGCATGTTCAGATACACCGTGCGGAACAGGTTTGCCTGGACGCTGGGGCTTGACAACCGCTTGGCCTGCAGAACGCTCTGTACGTTGACGCGCATGGTTTCGATCTGCTCCCAGAACCGCTGCACATGGCCGTTACGCTTGAGCAGCATCAGATAGTTTGCCACCACGCCCACATACCATAACACGCGCGAGCGCAGAAGCTGAGGATGTTGTTCAAACAGCGTTACCTGCCGCTCGGTGTAGCGAAGCGCCTCGGCATCGTTCCCCAGGGCATGGTGGTAGGTGGAACGGCTCCAGCAGTCAAGGATCTCGGCCTTCACCGAGGCAAACGTGCCGCCGTTGCCGGGGTGCCGTTCCATCAATCGATGCAGGGCATTCGCCTCGCTCTGCGATCGTACCGGGCCGGGAAGGAACGGCACGGTAATCCTGCGGAGCGCCGCCAGTTGATCCATCAGCTCCTGATAGGCGCCGATGGTGCCGGTGATCGTGCCGTAGAGCTTCTCGATGCCCTCATCGGACATGGTGCTTTCCGGCTCGATCGACTCGTGCCAGGCGTACAGTTCCAGCAGCGCAAGATGATCCTCGTGTTGCTGCGCGCGTTCGATGGCCGCGCGGTACGCCTTGCGCGCCTGATCCGCCAATCCGCGATCCATCAGGATCTCGATGTTCTGGATCATCGCCCGGATCTCCGCATGTACCGTGGTGCCGGCATGCACCGCACGAAGCACGCGCAGGACCAGATCGTACAGATACCGCTTGGCAACATTGAACTGCCGCACCATGGGTTCACCGGCAAACCGCGCCTTCAGGGCTGGCTCGTCGTAGGCATCCATCGCGTCGATCGCATCGAACAATGCCAGGTAGCGCTTGTCGCCGCCGTACAGCGAGGCGCTGAGCTTGAAGTACCGCTTCTCCGATTTCGTGAGCGATTTCACCAGCCGAAACAAGTCATCCGACGCTTTCATGATTTCTCGGGAGTTGATTGAACCGTGTTGGCGCACATCGCCGGCAACGGCAGCGCGGCACGGCGGGGGCGCACGCCGCCACCACCGGCGGCGTAATCGTCGTGTGCCGGGCTCTGTGCTTCTGATACGACCCCGAACGCAGCCGGATGTTTCCGGACGATGCGCATTACGGGCCGCCGTATCTTGCCGGGCAACTGTAGTTCCCACGGCCGATGCCCGGTAAACGGCCGTGCCAACAACGCTCCGCATGAACGTTCTGCTGGATGTCACAGCCCTGATGCGCCATAACCTCACGGGGATTGGTGTGTACACCCGGAACCTGTGGCTGGCGTTGAATGCTCTGCCGGACATCAACGTGCAAGGCCGCTGGCGGCTGGCACGGTTCGCCAAGCGAGGGCTTATCGCGCGGCATATCTCCGGGCCAACCGGCCCGCGTATCCCGCTGCTCTCCGACGTGAACCTCAGGGGCTTTCACGTGTTCCACGGCCCCGACTTCCGGATACCCCGTTGGGGCCGTTACCCGCGCGTGGTGACGATACACGACATGGTGGTGCACGAGCCCGACCTGGTGGACCCACTGTTCGCCGAGCAGGGCGCGGCAAAACTGCGCCGCACGTTGCTGGAGCACCGGCCCGACCGGATCATCGCCATCTCCAAGTTCACACGCGATTGCATCGTGGCGCGGTATCCGGAACTGGCCCCCATCGTGGATGTGGTGCATCCGGGTGTCGAGATCGAACGGTTCGCCGGCCAGGGCCAGGCGCCGCAGCGGCCGCCGTTCGTGTTGTCGGTGGGTTCGGTGGAGAAGCGCAAGAACCTTGCAACCACGCTGCACGCGTTTGCGCTGCTGCACGATCTTGCGCCCGATCTGGAACTGGTTATCGCCGGCGGCAGCGGCCACGGTGCCGAGGCGATCGACAGGATGATCGCCGAATCGCCCCGCCGCGACGCCATTCACCGGCTGGGTTTCGTGGACGACACCACGCTTGCCGCGCTGTATCGCGAGGCGATATGTTTTGTGTTCCCCTCGCTGTACGAAGGGTTCGGCCTGCCGATTCTGGAGGCGATGGCCGCGGGCTGCCCGGTGATCACAAGCAACATCGGGGCGATGGCCGAGGTGGGCGGAAACGCATGTATCACGGTTGATCCCCGAAACGCCGAGGCCCTGGCCCGGAGCATCACACTCCTGGCGACCGATACGGACCAGCGGCAACGGCTTGTTGATGCGGGGCGGCAGCGCGCCGGCGAATTCAGTTGGCGGGCATGCGCCCAGCGAACGGCCGAGGTTTACAACCGTGCGCAAAACTCTCGATAGCGATAGATTCCGTACCGCGATGCGGCATCCACGGCCGGCAGTACATCAATCCGGAAAGGGCAGACCCCGGACAACCCGCACGAAATCAGGAAGCATGATGAACCAACACCAACAACGTACCCTGCTTATCGCCATCGCAGGCATCATGTTGCTGTGCGCCGCCGCGCTGCGCGCGCAGGAAGCGTTCCCGCCAACGCATCTGGCAACGCTTACCACGATACCATCAATCCCGTAGAAGCGCGCCGGCGCCGGCGCGGTGTTCGTGGAGATCGACCCGCTGGCCGAACAGCTTTCGCTGCGCATTACGATGGTGACCCCAGGCGATACGGTGAACCTTGTTCACCTGCGCCGCCGGTATCCCGACGGACGGGATTCGATCCTCTACAGCATCCCGTATCCCGAGGCCACCACCACGGTGACAACCATCCTTACGGTGTTCCAGCAGGGGGTGTATTCCGCGGCCGATTCCAACCAGTTGTACGTGGACATCCGCAGCACCGGGCACCCCGACGGCTATATGACCGGCCATGTGGAGACGGTGCCCAGCGCAACTACGTTCGAGTTCAACGGCGCCAAGGTGGTGCCCAGGGTTGACGGAGCCGGCGGCCATGGCAATGGATATGTGGTGCTCGATGCCGAAGCGCATGCCCTGCGGTATTATGTCTCATGGACCGGCCTTTCCGGCCCACCGGCCGATGTGCAACTGCACCTTGGCCCAGCCGGCGCCAACGGCCCGCGGCTGGCACTGGCGGCGCCGTCGGACGGAGCGTCGTTTGTGGTGGGATCGTGGGTTGGGCTTACCGCCGAGGACATTGCCGCGCTGCGCACGGGCGGGATGTATCTCACGGTGGGAACCGCGTTGCATCCGGATGGCGAGATACGCGGGCAGCTTGTGCCCACCGATGTATTCACCGCGGCGCTCGACCCGTTCAACGAAAGCCCGGTGGTGGTTTCATCGTTCGCCAGCGGCACGGGCATCATGCTGCTCAGCGAGGCGCCCGGCGTGGGCATGTACACGAAGGTATACGCGGTGGTCGGCGATCTGGACGATACGATCCAGGCAGCGCACGTTCACCGTGGAAGCGTTGGCGCCAACGGCCCGGTGATTGTGCCGTTGGTGAAGCAGCGCCCGTTCGAGCTGACGCTGGAACGCAACGAGCCGGCCGGCACCTACGACACGGCGGCCACCGCGGCGATCCGCGCCGGGAACTCGTACATCAACGTGCATACCGGCACACATCAGGATGGCGAGCTGCGCGGGCAGTGGGTGCCGGCAGCATCCAACCTCTCGCGGATTGCGTCGGTTCGCGAACCGGAGCGCAATACGATTGGCGCCAATGCACGTTGGGACGCGGCCGCCAACACGATACGATGCGCAATCGCGCCCGATGCGCGATATGGCAATCGTGCCCACGCTTTCCTGTACACGGCCGGCGGCCTGCTTGTGGGCCAGCAGGAGCTGGTCGATAACGAGGCGACGTTCAACGCCACGGGCCTGGCTTCGGGCACGTACTTCACGAATGTGGTGGTTGATGGGCTGGTGGCTGCGTGCTGCCGTGTAACGTTGGCGCGCTGACCTGCGGGGCGTAACGGCGGGCGGGCAGGCACACCGGCGTCACGTCTCGATCTGATTTGAACATGCGGCATCGCTTCCGGCATCCGGCGGCGGTGCCGCTTCGGTTTCCAGCAGCAGGCCGGCCAACGCCGCGTACGCTTCCGGGGCGCCGATGGCGGCAACCGTATGGCCATCGCCCACAAGCGCGAGATGCGGCACACGGCATGGCGCCCAATCCACCGAGGCCACACCGCCGGCGTACAGCGCAACCACGGGGCGCCCGGTTGCCGAGGCCATGTGCACCACGCCGGTATCCGGGGTAAACACGATGCGCGCGGCGGCAACCGTGGCGATGGCGTCGCGCACGTCATCCAACGGTGGCAGCACAACCGCGCCCGGCACAACACGCGCGATATGCCCGGCCATGCCGTGCTCGGCGGGCATCGCCATCAGCGCAATGGCCAGCCCGGGGTGTTGCGCGGCCACGGCGCGAGCAAGCTCAACAAAATTCTCCTGCCCCCATCGGTTCCTGTCGTGGCTTACCGACAGGTTCAGCAACAGGAACCCGCCGGGCACCAGCCCAACACGTGCAAGGCGTTCGCAAGCGGCCGTGGCGCGCTCCGGGGTAATCGCCACGTAGGGCTGGATGGCGGAGTCATCGTACGGGATGGCGAATGTGTCGGCAAGCACCAGCACGGTGCGCTCCCACATGGAACGCGGTTCCGAGGCCGCGCGCGATTGCACGTTGAAGTAGGTGTAGTAGGCGTCCTCGCGCCAGATGGTGGATTTCACCGTGCGGCCGCCGCCGATCAGGTTCGCGATGATGCCAACCTTGGTTCCGCGCCCGAAGATGCAGCAGATGATCGCGTCGTAACGATGCCGCCGCGCGGCCCGTATCGCGCGCACCATCCCGCCAAATCCGCCTGGCATTTCGATGATGGTGTCCACGTTCGGATCGTCCTCGATCACCGCCCGGTTCCTGGGTGAGGCAACAACGTCGATCGCTGCCTGTGGGGCATGCTGCTTCAGCAACGCAAACGCGGGCAACGTGGTCAGCATGTCGCCGATCGCATCGTACCGCAAAAACAGCACGCGCCGCGCGGTTGCCGGGTTCAGCCGCGATGCCAACCTGCGGTTCCGCCACATCAGGCGATGCAGCGCACGCCACAACACCTTGTTGGCGCGTTCAATCCCTTTCAACTTCCGACCGATCGCGGAAAGACGTTTGCCCATAGGGGCCGAATCTACGCAGGCCGGAAACTACCGCCAGCGTGTTTCTGCACGCAGTGCCGGCCGCGGCACACGCCCGCAGGGACCGGCGCGGAACGCCCTGGCCCAACAGCATCGCGCCCGCCCGCCATTCGGCAAGCGGGCGCGATATGCCTGCATAGGGATTACGGCGCAACCACGCAGCACCGGCCGGCGCGGTGGCCTGAAGGCTCAACGCTGTCAGGGCTGGATGGCGTTGGCGTCCACATACAGATTGCGAATCGTCAGCAACGGCAGTTGCGAGCTGGCGCTGGCCGAAAGGCCCGCGAAGATGGCAACGTCCGTGTTGACCTGCGACGAGGCGTTCAACACCGGCGCATTCAGCGCAAGCCAATCGGCAACCACCGCCGCGAACGGCTTCACGAATGCCGGCGGCGCGCCGGCCACCGCTACCGACGGTGTAGGCGGCAACAACGCGATCGGCAGCGTTGTGCGCGGCGAGTCCTGCAGTTCCGGCATCAACCTGTACGAGAACGATCCGCCCAGCTTGCCCAGTATTTCCTGCCCCACCGCGCCGGAGAGCAGCGAGATGAAGAAGGCGTTGAGATACTCCTCGAAACGCGCCGGGCCGGGCACCACCGTCCGCAGATTGTACGCGTCGTACTGCAACAGCGGCACAATCGGCTCGGCAAACCCAACCTCGGGCGTGGCAAACCGGAACGTATCGGTTGTGGGCACACCCGGCACCAGGAACTGATTCCGCGTTACCCGTACGGCCGACCACGCATTCTGGAACCCGAAGAGATTCAACTGCTCCATTGCCACCGCGCGATCGGGTATCGAAAGCGCCTCATCGTACATCAGGTATGGATCCTGCCCGGATACCGGCGTTCTCACCGCGTACTTGTACGAAACCCATGCGCCCGGCGGCGGGTTGGTGGCAACCTCCCATTGATAGGTTTCGGGCTCCACCAGAATGATGGGCGCCGGCAGCACGGTGCCTGGCGGTGTCAGCGACACCCGGAACACATCCACGCGCGCAACGCCGGCATCGTTGGTCAGCACGATATCGAACACCGTTTCCACCAGCGAGGGCGGCGCGGCGGCCAGCGCCGGGGCGATCTGCGCGTTGGCCCAGGCCTTGTACGCCGATGCTACGTTGCCGATGATATCCGCGAAGGCCTGCACCGCGTACTGCGCCACGGTGATGCTGCCCTTCGTGCTCGACGCGTTAACCGTGCGCAGCGCGGTCTCCAGGTCGGTCGCGATCTGCGGATACGAGAACATGAACTGCGCCAGCGCATCGAACAACTGCTTTGTTGGATCGGCCGCCGACGCCTTCAGCGAACCCGGCGCAAGGTTGAATTGCATCCTTGCGCGCACCGCATCCTGGGCACTGCCCAGATACACGTAGTTGAACCCGTAGTTCCACTTCGCAAGGTCCACCGGCGACGCCGCGGCCGAAGCCAGCACGGGCGCGCCATCCTCGCCAACGTTAACGGCGGTAGCCGTCTGTGCCGTCACCGTGGGCGGCGTGGGCAACGCGCGCAACACCACAGGCACGTTGGCGGCCCTGGCGATCGGCGAGGTAAACGGACCGGTGACAAACGTGATCCAGGAGCTCTGCTCGTATCCGGTAATGCCGGGCACGTTGCGGATGTTGAACTCCAGATGCGTCATCTCGTACGCAAGGTCCAGCGACACGAACGTCTGGCTGGTCACGTTCTTCGAGGAGAACAGGAACGCCAGCCTGGTATCGCCATCGCCGCCGCTTGGGGTAAGCGGCACCTTGCCGCTGGTAAGCGAGTAATTCCGTTCGGCAGCGATCCCGGTGGCGAGATCGACACCGGCGGCCACGGCCTGCGGCTGCCCGAACAACCGTGGCGAGGCCGCAACGCCGGGCTCGTCCGGCTGGTTGGTTTGCGCGCCGCTCACGGGCACCACCGTCACCGCCGTTACGATGAACGCATTGCTCAAACGATCCAGCAACGCCTGCCGCATCTTCTCCGATGCCGACTGCATCGAGTTCCTGTCCGTGGCGCTGGTGGCAAGGATCGGCCGCACCGTGCTGGAGATGGCGTCGGCCAGCACGGCCTTGTGTTCAAGGATCTGCGCCACATAACCATCCTCCTGCGGATCATCGAACAGGAGATTGTCCATGATGAACGCCGGCGACGCAAACGTTGGCGTCAGGAACGTATCCACGGCGGCCAGAGCGCTGTTGGCCCATACGTTCATGTCCACACCGCTGAACGTCATCGGGCCGGTCTGCCCGTCGGGGTACGGTTTGCCGGTTGCGTACTTGTTCAGCACGGCGGTGTCGGTTCGCATCTCGGTGGCAACCGGCATCGGCGCGTAGTAGCTGGGCGTGTTGCCGATCGTGTACGTGATCCCCTTGCCGGGCTTCAGGCCCATGCGCACGGCCCATACCGACACGCTCGACTCGGTGCGCGGCTGGTCTGGCGCGCCGGCGCCGGCGCCGATACGCATCTGCCAGTCCGGCGTGACGAACACCTTCTCGGCGGCAGCCGCGAACGCCGATAGATCCTGCGGTGGCGGGGCCGGCTCACCGGCATCGGTCACCGGCGGAAGCGTCCCTTCCTGGGCAGGATCGTCCATCAGCGGCGGCACCGCCGCGGTGGCCGTGATTGCATCGGTAAGCGCGCGCAACGCCGGATCGGCCAGCAGCGCCTGCCGCCGCAGCGTAAGGGCAACCTCCAGCTTGATGATGTTCGCGTCCGTCAACGAGCCCATCGCGATCGCCGTGGAAAGCGTCAGCGCTGGCGGCGTTCCGCCCGGCTTGCAATTGGCACGGTTGTATACGTACTGCGCGCAGGCCTGCACAAATGCCCGAACGCTGGCCTCGTCGGCAGCGGAAAGCGCCTGCTCGCCGGCCGCGAGGATACTGTTGCGCAGCGCCATGCTCACCGCATTGCCCGAAAGGCCCGGGATGCCCAGCGTGTCGTAGTTCTGGTGCAACTGATAATAGATCCTCCGGAACGTCTCCAGGTCGTCCAGCGCCTGCCGCTGCCATGCGGGCACCTCGTCGCCGGGGCCGGGGTTCGCCACACACGGCTTGTCGCCGGCCTGCGGCTCGTAGGCCCCCGTGTTCAACGTCATCACAAGCTGGAACTGCGGCGCGCCGGCCTGCCCGGCGTACGTGTAGTACATCCGCACATTGGGCCACTTGTCCGGGCCAACAAGCGCATCGGTGTAGTCGATCATCGACGGCGGATTGTTCAGCGGACCCGCGTACGCTGGCTGCGGCGCGGTGAACGGCGTCACCGTGCGGTTGCCGAACACGTCCACCCAGTTCAGGTTGAACTGCGCGAACGTGCCGATGCCCTTGTATGGATTGGCGGCCTGTGGCGGCACATTGCCCTCGGCAGCCACGGGCGCGGGGTTCTTCGTGGAGAACACCCCGAAACCCAGCGCCTGCCCGTATTGGAACGGTTCGTTCGCCTGCGCCGCAAGCAGCGCGCGCCGCTGGGCCGGCTGCCTGAGCGCGCGGGCCTCCGATGGCGCCAACTGCTTGCGCGGCCCGAACGACAGGCCCGGCCTGCTGGCGTTGAAGAACGCGTTGCCGTAGATGCCCGCGGTCAGCAACTGATACAGCGAGTACAGATAGGCCTCGGCGAACGCGCGCTTCTGCTCCGGCGTCGGATTTGCCGGAAGGTCGGCGGGGTTTCCAAGATCCGCGCGGGTCAGGTTCACGCCGATGTTGCCCGTACCCAGCGTTGGCAACACGTCGTACTGCAACGAATCGGTTGCGAGCACCGTGGTGGCCGGGAAGATTCCAACAACGTTGCGCGCCAGGTCGGCCAGCGCGTCCATCGCAAGCCCGTAGTACGCCGCCATCGACGCGAACGTGGCCCCCGGCCCACCGGCCGCGGCGCTTACGGCATACGTCACCGGCGGAATGCGGAACACCGAATACAGCGCCACCGGCACACCGGGATTGTATGCCTGGATATCGGCGGCGGTGATAGGCGTTACCGCGCCAACCGAGAACGCCGCCGCGTACTTGGCAAGCACATTGCCGCCCGTGATATCCGCCGGCGTCACCTGGCGCAACGCCCCGCTGATCGGCACGCGCACGGTTGGCGCAAGCGCTCTGGTGCTGTTCAGCGCGGCCAGCGAGCCCACGCTTGCGCCATACAGGGCGGAGAGCCCGCCAAGCGTCTCGTTGCCCTTCAGTTGCGTGGTCGTCGCCGGCAGGCTACGCGATTCCAGCGAGATCACCGAGCGGTTCAGGTCGATCGCATCGGTTGAGAAGAACGAGTTCGTATAGTTCGTCAGCAGCCCGCCGTCGGCCGGCTCCATCGCGCGCGCATGCGCGATCACCAGCGTAAGCGTGGCAACACCGCTGGTATCGAACAGATCATCCGGCAGGCCCGCATCGGCGCCAACGGTTTCGTAGTACAGATAATATCCGCCTGACCGAACCGTGCTCAGCTCCCACATCAACTTGATGAACTCGCCGGGCGTGTTGGCGATACCTCGCGGCGGCGTGCCCGCCATCACGGCGTTGGCCAGCAGCAACTGCGGCGGATTGGTCTCGGTGGAAAGATTCGTCTGCGTGATAAAGCTCAGGAACTCCGGCGCCGCACGGCCTACCAGGCCCGTGGGCGCGGCAGGGTTATCCGGATACAGGATGAACAGCCCGGAGACGATTCCTTCGCCAAGCGTGTCCATCGCCGTCAGCATGCGCTGCAGAAGGATGGCGTCCTGCGGACCGGGGCCGATCAGCTCGTAGTTGTACGGTGCCAGCGGCCGTGCCGGCGTGCCGGCGTTGCCGGAGTCCGGCGGCACAACGTTGTTGGCGAACGGATTCTGCGGCGCGGTGTCGGCCGTCTGCGCAAGACGCTTCACCTGGAAGTCCACCCGCGTGGAGAACGCAAAGCGCTCGATCGGCGCAAACGTTGTCTCGCGCGCGGCGGGGTCCGTTGTCCCAACCTGCGGCTGAAGCACCGGCAGATACTGCCGGGATGCCTTTACATCGAACCCGCCCGCGGTAAGCGCGGCCTGCCGTACCTCGGCCTCGCGCAACAGCGACTCCGGCAGCCCCCACAGCACCGGCTGCGGCTGCGCGCCCTGCGACGCCTCCGTGGCAGCAACCTCGGCAAGCGCTATCGGCGCCGTGATCGCCGCCAGCTCCGACTGGCCCGAGGTGGACCACAGCGACGCATTGCGCACCGCCGTGCGCTTCGGCTGCACGCTTACGTCGGGCTGAATCTCCAGGCCCGGCTTCGGGTTGTAGCCCACCGTGCGCGCGTAGTCAAGCACCACCTTCAGTTCGCCAGCCTGCTTGGAGAGATCAACCGGAAGCTTCGTGGTGCCAGCCGAGCCATCAAACCGCACCCACGACAACGAGGAATCCTTCAGCAGCGATATGGCATACGTCGGCGTTGCGGTGAACTCCGGCGTCGGGAACTGCTGCCCCGTCAACTGGTACAGGCCGTAATCCGGCTGGCCGGCCGGATACAGGAACGCGCTCGACAGACCCAGGCCCTGCACGTTCGGAAGCCGTACGCCGTGCAGCGGGTAACGTGCCGCCATGCCGGCGGTCTGCGCAATCTGGTCGGTGCGCACGATCACATCCCACCGATCCGAAACGTAGAGCGACGTGAGATCCGCAACCGGAATCGTGGGCGAGGCCGTCGCGTCGAACAGGTCCGTCACCGTCTGGTTGGCCGGCACATCAACAAGCGCATCAAGCGTCATGGCAAACGCCGTGGTGATCGATTGCAGCGTGTCGCCGGCGGCCGTTGTGTACGCGATGGCGGGGATCGTGATCGTCACCGAGGGGACAATCAGCTCCGGCATCGTGTACAGACTCTTCTGCTTGGCAAGCTCGTCCAGCGTAAGGCCAACCGCGGCCGCGATCGAGGAGAACGAGTCGCCCGGCACGGTGGTGTACGTATCGGTACGGCCGTTGATATCCAGCACCAATTTCACATCCACGGCCACCATCGTGCTGAACACGCCGTTGGCGATAATCACGTTGGCCGGCGTGGTAACCCAGCGCTTGTTCTCGGCCGCGGGATCGCTGAACCGATCGGCGATCTTCTGCAGCGTATCGCCGCGCTGGATGGTGTAGGAAAGCCCCTGAAGGCTCAGCGCCTTCTTCGGACTGAGCGGCGTGGCAAGGTTCGGCGTTGCGATATCCTGCACAATCATGTGCTCGTTGCCGTCAACGTCCTCGTTGCCGCGCTGCCGCAGCCATGCCAGGATGGACTGCAACGAGTCGCCCGGCTGCAGGCGATAGGCGTAATCGTCGAGCGCGTCGATCGAGGCCTGCACAAGCTGGCGCGCCACCAGCAGGAAGTAATCCTCGAACATGAACCGCGCCATCGCGATCGGCGCGTCGATCGAGGCCTCCGGAGCCCGCCGGCCGCCCTGCTCCTCATTAACACGCGCGGCCAGCTCGGCGAAAATGACGCTGATCGCGGCGCGATAGGAATCGGTGATCGTGGTGTACTGCCCCAGCTCGATGGTCACCGGGTCGCCGCTTCCGCCCTTGGGATCGGGCACCACCAACGAGAAGCCCGTGAACGCAGGGAAAATCGTGGCGCCACCCTTCAACGCCTCGGCGTTCGGAACAACGTCGATCGTGAAGTTGGTCTCCAGGAACTTCATGATGTCCTCGTAGCTGATCGGCGGCGTCGAAGTGTTCGCAAGCGCGTCCAGGATCTCCTGCAACTGAATCTTGGTGACGGGCGTGGAGTCAAGCGCGCCGGCGGCCATCGTGTCGGCATCGGGGTTCAACAGCGCATCGATAACCCACGGCAGCAGCGCCTTGCACATGGTCTGGAACGACGACTCCGCCACGTTGCCCGTGCCGCCGGCCGTTGGCGCGTCCATCGCCAGCAGGAACACAAAGGCGCCCTGCTGGCTTGCAAGCTGCGTGCTGTTCACATCGGGCGTAAGCACCGTGAACTGCGCCGCCGGGGAAAGCGTCAGCTTCGGCAGAACATCGGCGGCCGCCACCGCGTTCGCGCCGGGCATGGCCATGGGCTTGAAACGCAGGCGTTGCGCGGCCATCAGGCCCATGCGCCTGCGCACCGATGCCGGCGGCAATGCCCGGGTGCGCCGATCGCGCAGCGTAAGGCCCGATGTGGAATCCCACGGCGCGATCTCGTTGCGGCCGATATCCAACTGCGCGGTGAGCGTGATCGCGAACGAGAAGCTGATCGAAATGGAGAACAGACCCAGATTGATCTTCAGCGACACCTTTACCGACACGTGCGCCGACAGCGACAGCGGGATCTTCCGGAACGATTCGTACATCACCTGCGCCACGATCTGCACCAGCAGCTCAACATCGGCCTTGATGATGGCGAAGTCGACCGAACCGTACAGCTTGCCGATGATGCCGAACGACCCCTTCAGCTTGAAGTAGTAGTTGCCCTGCACCTCGGTTGTGTTCTTCGGCGCGTTGGCGATCTGGTACGGATGCCATGCGGCGATGGTGCCCTCGATGATGCCGAAGAACGTGATGCTGAAGCCCGCCTTCAACGGCCCCTTCTCGAAGTAATAACCCACGCCCACCTGGATGCCCAGGCCAAAGACGATAACCGGATCGAACGTGCCCTTGGTGGTCGCCGGCAACCCCGTTGCGGTGGCGTTGCTGAGCTTGCCGAAGTAGAAGCCGGCCGAGCCCAGCACCGGCACGCCGTACACGATGGCGATCACCGTGAACGACCGCGTGAAATCCAGGTTGTAGGGGAACCCGAAGTCGAAGAAGAAATCGCCGTTGGTGTATATCTGGATCCGGAAGCTGGGCAGGATCACCGTCACGGCGCCGAAGTTCAGATTGCGCAGTATGCTGGGGAACGAGAAATCGAGCTGATAGAGCCCGATGTCGTCGGTGATCTTCTTGTACAGAATGTCGATCACCAGCCCCGCCAGCACCTTCGCCTTCTCACCGTTGAACATCAGGCGCAGGCCGTACAGGTTGGGATCGTTGAACACCACCATCGCGCGGAAGGTGTACACCGGCCCAACCTTCAGCAGACCGAAATCCGCCGCCACCAGCCAGTTGACCGCCGGGTTGTAGTAGGGCTGGCCGTTCTCGGTGCTGGTGGGATTCACCGGGTTGGTTTTGCCGCTCGTCGCGGGCACGCCCTCCATCGCCTTGATCACCGCCTGGGTGCTGTCGAACGTGGGCGAGCCCACGATGCCCACACGCTGCCCCAACGCAAGCAGGTTCAGCTCGAACAACTGCGTGCCCTGGCCCGGCACCGGCGGCATGTCCTGCACGTCCTGCCCGCCGCTCTTCGGGTTGAACAGCGGCGTGTCCTGCAATCCCGGTATCACGGTGCTGCCGTCGATCGCGATGGTGACCTTGCCCTCAACCAACTGGAACTTCAGCCCGTTGATCTTCATGAAGCCGAAATCGATCGGCGCCGGCAACGAGTAGCTGGCCGTTACGCGGTTGGCGACGTTGGGCTTCATGTCGTAGGTGACCTTCAGGCCATCCAGCGAGATCCTGTTCAGCAGATCCCACGGCGAGGGCAGCACGAAGTACGGATCGCCAACCAGGCGCATCAACGATTGGATCAATCCGCCAACGGTCCAACCGTTCAGCGAGAACGTCACGGTCTGCTTGGTAAGATCGAACGTGGAGCGGATGCCCTCCCATTCGATCCACAACACCGAGCTCGCCGCAAGCGGGCCCGCCGCGCCAAGCTGAGCCGGCGTGGTGCCCAGGTCGCGCGCGTCCTGCTCGGCCGGACCGAAACGATAGCCAACCTTCAGCTCCAGCGTCACGTTGATGCTGCCGTAGGTGAACACCGTAATCACCGTGCCGATCACCGAGCCGGAGAACTCCTGGCCCGGCTTGTTGCCGTCGTAGGCAAGCCCGATCTCCGCCTTGGTGCGAATCGGGAAGCCCGGGATGCCGTTGTATTCCCACGCCACCGAGCCGGCCACCTTGTACGTGGGCTTCATCGGCCCGCCGGCCAGCACCAGGCCGTCGGCGGTTACCTGCGCCGGGGCCTGCGTGCCCACAACGGGAATCGTGGCGTCCACGCTGAACGTCTCAACCGTCAGCGTGCCGGGCAGGAAGCTGGGGAACTCGTACGCGCCGCCGAGCATCTTGAAGAACTGCGCAACCAGGTCGTTCAGGTTCAGCGGTTGCGCAAGCGATGTCTGCAGGCGCCAGATCTTGGTGGCGCCGGTACCATCGTAGTTCACAAGCGTGTTCACCATAACCGGCCCAACGCCGATCACGCCCTGGATGCTGCCCGCGTAGGCGGTGGTGCCCTTCGTGCCCGGCTTTGGCTGCGTTGGCGTTGTGGCCGTCAGCTTGAACGTCATGCCCTGGAACTGGATCAATGGCTGGCCGCCGAACGTGATGAAGTCGAGCGTGGCGTCGAACGTGAACCCGAACGAATACGTCTTGGCGCTGGGGTTCAACGAAAGCAGCACATCGGAGAACGTTATCGATACGCCGTCCGGCATGCCGATCGCGCCCATCGTCAGCTTGCGAAGCAGATCGTCCATCGACACACAGCCGGTGAAGCCGGCCTCGATGTTGAAGTCCTGATCGATGGACACCAGGAACTCGCCGCCGGGCGTCTTGCAGTCCGGTTGCTTGAACACATCCGGGAACAGGATGAACGTGGAGGTGAACGTCACCAGATTCTTCATCGCCGCACGGTCCAGCGGGTTCAGCAACGTCCACGACATCGCAATCGACGTCAACTGGAACACGGCCCCGTTGGTCGGGTCGCCGATCAACGTAATCGGCTGGCCGGCCGCGCTGGCAAGCGACACGCCCACCGAACTCAGGCCCGGCTGGGGCAGCAGCGGGCCGCTCATCGAAAGCCCCTCCAGCCCGATCGTCGTCAGGAACTCCTGAAGCACCGGCGGCACATATCGGAAGTACGAGTTGCCGTTCATCAACGCGCTTGCCACGGTCATCGGCGTAAGGCGCACCTCGCTTTCGGGGTCGACGTTGATGGTGAAGCCATACTGCCGGCCGCTTTGCAGCAGCGTGGATTGCAGTTGAAGCGTCAGGGTCTTCTGCGCGTCCAGCGAATCGGCGGGCACGTCGAGCGCGATGTCGAACTTGGCGCCGAAGTACAGCTCCGGGGTCTGGAATGTCTCCGCCTCATCGCCAACCTCGGCGAACTCCGGCGTATCAACCACGGTCTGGACACGCACCCCGATGTAGGGCGCGTACGCCTTCAGGAAGTACACCTCGATCGCCGAATTGCTGATCGGCGCGCGAAGGTCCATGTCGGGATACAGGACGGTCTCGTTGTTGGCCTTGTTGAGCGCAACCGGCCCGAACAACGGCAACGGCGAGGACACCACGCCAAGCCCCTGAACCAGCTTGAAGATCGGCTGGAACTGCGCCGGCACACTGAACGACGAGGTAAAGTTCTGTCCCGGCTCCAACGTAATCGTGGTGCCGTTCCATCCATATGCCGTCTTCACCGTCGAGAATACAAACGTCGGCTGCGTGTAGTTGATGATGGTGAACGGCCAGCCCGCCATCCATGTGAAGAACGATTGGAAGGTCCAGGCCGACGGCATGCCGGCTTCGATCTGCACCTGCAACACCTGCGCCGGCAGCGAGAATGTCATCTTCACCGAGGTCTGCCCGTTCGTGGTCCCCACGAAGTCCTGCACAAGCGTTGCGCTGGTCACCGTGAAACGCCCGGCGCTGATCGGGCCAACGTTCGCGGGTTGGAAGGCGACCTGCAGGCCCGCGGCGCTGTCAGGCAGGCGGAACGCGGCTTTCAGCATCGCATCGAACCCCGGCGGAGGCGTTGGGCCGTTGTTCTGTATGAACAATGCGTTCAACGTTACCGGACCGTTTGCGGCGGCTGCACGCAGCGCGTCGGCGAATTGTTGTAGAGGATCGTTTGCCATGACGGCTTCCTGCCTGTATGAAATTGCTCGTCGCTAGTGGTTGGTTGTCAGTTGAATAACAAACCACCAACTACCGACCCCTGACTGTTGACCACTGCGGACCATTGCCCACCCCTCACACATCGATCACCAGCGCCAGGTGGTCGCTGGTGGAACGGATGCGGCCATAGTTGGCCCAGCCGTTGAAGGAACGTTTACGACCGATCGAATACCGTGGCGCAATGGCCGGAGGATCCTGGAACTGATCGGCCGCCATCGCGATGTTCTTCTGTACCGTACCGGTTGGTGCGCCGGCTGGCGCGGCATGCAGCGTATACGGCGATCCCACGATACCGTTCATCACGGTCATGTTGTTCCGCACGGGTGGCTGGCTGCCGTTGTCGTACCGCGTGAACACGTTGTCGATCGCGTACAGGTTTGCAACCCTGTCGGAGCCATCGTACCCGTAGGCCGGGTAATACGTTGTGCGCGCGTTCGTGCTCCAGTACACCGCCTTGTTGCCCCGCCGTATATGGGTTGTGAAGTACCCGCTGTAGCCGCCGGCGGGATTCGGCGGAATCATCGCCGGCTTCAGCCCCAGACGAAACCCGCGCTGCTGCAACGGCCGATAGTATTGCCGCTCCAAATAGTCCGGCGGCGCGGACATAAGATTCACGTTGAAGTCACCCACCACCACCACCACGTCGTCGCGGCCGTTCGGGGCGGCGATCTCGGCCACGCTCGCCAGATCACTCAGGTACGCGGGGGCGTACGCTCCGTTGGCCGGTGAATGCACCGCGAACAGCGTGATGTTCCGGGTAACGGCCCCGTCATCATCGATCTGTGCGAACGTTGTCATGTGCGGCGCACGGGCAACCCCGTAATCGATGGGCTGCCCGGCCTGCAGGAAGCCCGCCCAGACAGCGTGTGTGAAGTCCACGCAGGCCGCGCAGGTATCCTCGTCCTCACCTACGTTGTATGCCGCGCCATCCGGTACAGTGCGGTCCGTGTCGATCGCGCCGCGAAGCGTTCCACCGTACGTGTTCGGGATGGCGTCCGGCGACGACACGCCGCCGGTGCCACCGGGCCATAGGTTCGGTCCTGTGAACACCAGGCGATCGGCGTTGTAGAACACTCCCACGCCCTCGTTCGGCCCGGTCTGCAGCGGCGGAACCAGCATCCAGTCATCCCGGCGGTTGTTCAAGCGCAGGTCCTCAAGCAACGTCATCACACCGTTGGCTCCGCTGCTTCGCACCAGCCTGCCTCGGCCATCATAACCGGTTTGCACCTCCACCACCACGATGATATCCGGCGATGCGGCGCCGATCGTATCCTGGATATACTCCAGACGATCAACCGCGGCCTGTGCCTCCTTGATGCTCGCGCCCTTCTTCCGCTTACGCATGTTCGGATTGGCAATCTTGTTCTGCGCGAACTTCTCGATGTTCCAGTACAGAATGCGGATCGGCATGCGTTTTCGTTCGTTAGTTATTGGCCCAGCAAAACGCCACGTTGACAATCACCCGTGCGTCACACATCGATCGACAACGCCAGGTGATCGCTGGTGCTGCGGATGCACCCGTAATTATCCCACCCCCTGAACGACGACCACCGCCCCGTTGAGAACTGTGGCCCCTGCGCGGGCGGATTGGCGAAGGCGGTATTCGCCATCGCGATCGCCAGCGCCACCGAGCCCTGCGGCGCACCACCGGGCGCGTTGTGCAGGTTGTACGGCGAACCGACGATGCCGTTGAGGATCGTCAGGTTGTTGTTGTTCGGCGGGTTGGCGCCGTTGCCGTGCCAGGTATAGACATTGTCGATGGCGTACAGGTTCTGCACCAGGTCCGCGCCGATCATCCCATACCCGGGGTAATACGTCGTCGTGTTCTGCGTGCTCCAGTACACCGCGTTGTTCGGCCGCTTTACGTGTGTGGCGTAATAACCGGGATAACCGAACAGCGGGTTCGGCACGTTGTTCAGCGGTACCAGCCCCAGCGTGTACCCGGCGTTGACAAGCCCGTTGTACGCCGCGGTCTGCGCGTACAACGTCGACATCAGGTTCACGTTGAAGTCGCCAACCACCACCTTCACCTCAGTGTTGGCCGGGGCGGAAGTAATCTCGTCCAACTCGGTCAGCTCGTTAAGCGCATTTGTTGCGCCAACATGGTTGGCCGGAGAGTGCACGGCGAACAGGCTGATGTTGCGCTGTACGATGCCGTTGGTATTGATCTCCGCGAAGGTGACGTGATACGGGGCGCGGGTGAACATGGTCACCTGCTGCCCTTGAAGAAACGTCGCCACCGTGTTGTTGTACGTATACGTCACGTTGGCCGCGCATTGGCTTTCGGCACGGCCAACGTTGTAAAGGGCGTTAGCCGGCACATTCCGATTGGTCGTGATCACGTTATTGAACGGTGTCGCGTAGTTGCCGCTGGTGCCACCATTCTGCGTCACCGAGCCCCAGCCGCCGCCGGGCCACGCCCATGGGCCGGAGAACACCAGGCTCGTGGAATCGTAGTACACCGCCACGGCCTCGCGCGGGCCGGTCTGCAGCGGAGGCACCAGCATCCAGGCATTGTTGCCAGTAATGTTCCGGATCTCCGTCAGCAACCGTGTTGAACCCGTGGCGCCAGCGCCGGACACGATTTCCCCCGGCCCGGAGTACGCCGTGGATACCTCGACCACCACAATGATCTGCGGCAGCGCGGCCCAGATGTTCGCCGTGATATAATCCAGACGGTCACTCGCAGCCTGCGCCGGCGTTATCGACGACCCCTTCTGCCGCCTGTTCGCGGTCGGGTTCGCGATCTTGTTGATTGCGAACTTCTCGATGTTCCAGTACAGGATGCGAACGGGCATGAGAGGAAAACGTTGGTTTGTAGTACTTGGTTCATGGGGCCGGGATCGCGCGCGCAGCGCCAATCATCGGGCGCCCTTGTCACACATCGACCGCCAGGGCCAGGTGATCGCTAGTGCTGCGGATGAAGCCGTAGTTGGCCCAGCCCTTGAACGACGACCACCGCCCCACCGTGAATAACGGACCCTGCGCCGGCGGGACCGCGAACGCTCCGCCGGCCAGCTTGATGCCAAACGCCAGCGAACCCTGTGGCTCGCCATTGGGTGCGACATGAGCCGTATATGGCGAGCCGACGATGCCGTTGACAATGGTCAGGTTGTTGTTCATGGGCGGGTTGGCGCCGGCGCCGTGCCAGGTGAACACGTTGTCGATGGCGTACAGGTTCTGCACCAGATCGGCACCGATCATTCCGTAGCCCGGATAGTAGGTGGTATCGTTCTGCGTGCTCCAGTACACCGCGTTGTTCGGCCGCTTTACGTGCGTGGCATAATACCCGGCGTAGCCGTTGGCGGGCACGGGCGCCGCCATCAACGGCACCAGGCCAAGCGTGTATCCGGCCAACTGCAGCGGGTTGTATTGGGCACGTTCCACGAAGTTGGGCGGCGCGCTCATCAGGTTCACGTTGAAATCGCCCACCACCATCTTCACCTCGGTATTGGCGGGCGCCGAGGTGATCTCCTCGAATTCGGCAAGGTCGGTCAGCGCCAGGTTGGCGCCGAAGTTGTTGGCCGGCGAATGCACGGCGAACAGGCTCAGGTTGCGCTGCACAACACCGCCTCCGTTGACTTCGGCGAAGGTGACGTGGTACGGCGCGCGGGTGAACATGATCACCTGCTGCCCTTGAAGAAACGGCGCCACCGTGTTGTTGTAGGTATAGGTCACGCTGGCGGCGCATTGATTCTCGGCGCGGCCAACGTTGTGCAACGAGTTGGCGGGCACATTGCGGCCCGTGGTAATCGCGTTGTTGAACGGCGCGCCGTAGTTGGCGCTCATGCCGCCGTTCTGCGTTACCGCGCCTGCGCCACCGCCGGGCCACGCCCACGGGCCGGTGAACACCAGGTTCGTGGAATCGTAGTACACCGCCACACCTTCGTTGGGGCCGGTCTGCAGCGGCGGCACCAACATCCAGTTGTTGTTGCCCATCACATTGCGGATCTCGGTAAGCAACTGGTTGGAGCCGTTGGCGCCAGCGCCGGAAACAAGCTGCCCTGCCCCCGCGAAGGCCGTGGTTACCTCGATCACCACGATGATATCAGGCTGTATTTCCCAGACATGATCGGTGATGTAGTCCAGCCGGTCAACGGCGGCTTGCGCCGGCGTGATCGACGATCCCTTCTGTCGCTTGTTCGCCGTTGGGTTGGCGATCTTGTTGATCGCGAACTTCTCGACGTTCCAGTACAGCACACGAACCGGCATCAGTTGCCTCCTTTCGAGGATGCGCCTGCCGGCTTCGTTGAGCGCTTGCGCAGGGTTGGCCGCGTGACAATCGCTTCGGCAACCTCCGCTTCCTCGGCCGCGATCACGCCCTCGTTGTTGGCTGCGTCGGCAATCCCCGGCGTACCCGGCTCCGGCAGTGCCAGCGTGCCGTCGGCGCCCAGCGGCGCAATGCCCGGTATGTTGTCCTTCTTGTACGCCGCGTACCAGCCAAGGCTGCCGCTCCCGGTGGGATTGCCGAAAAGGAAGAAGTTGATCGTGGCGCCGGGCGGAAGCTTCACGATGCCGAAGAACTTCAGCCCGATATCGTTCAGCCGCAGATTGAACGCCTTCGACGCCGAGCCCTGCACCTGGTCGTACGTGAGCACGATGCTGGCAACCGACACCTTCAGCACCCCTTGCAGGCTGATCAGCTTGGCGCCGGGATTCGCGCCGGGCAGTTGCAGGCCCACGAACACCGAGGTGGTGATGTCGTTGCCAAGCGTCTGCGGGCTCCAGGCCACCAGCATGCGCGATTCGAATCCGGCCCCGGAGACAAGCGCGCCGGGCGTGCCCATGGTGATCTTGTACACAACGCCGTACCACGGGCCGGAAATCTCGCGCGTTGGCACGCTTGCACGCACCGGCAGGAATCCGAAATCCACGGGACGTTTGCCGGGTGATGCCGCGATGAAGCTGTCGATCTGCAACGCGAATGTCGGGAACATGCTGCCGGCGCGCGAGGTGCTGCTGGCAAGGTCGAACGCGATGCCGCCCCCGCCGAACACGAAGGTTACCGCATTGGGCGCATCGGCCGGCGAGCTGAGGCTGATCTGGAGATTGGAATACGCAAGCCCGCTGCCGCGATCAACCGGCGCGGTACCGTTCGGCGTGCCGAACGAGAGAATGTCGTACGGCTCCTTGTTGCCGTCGGCAAGCCGGGCGAAATCGAACGTTCCCCATATCAGGAACCGGCTGGTGATCGTGCTCTGGGCGTCGCCACCGCTCAGCGTGTTGAACTGCACGCGTGTGAAGGCAATGGCGTTGAACACATTGCTGTCCACCAGGAACACGGTACGGCCGCTTTGCTCGAACACATACGTGGCGGTTGTTCCCTGCGCCTGGTAGCTGCCTTTCAGCACAACGGCGTTGGAAGCGCTTCTGCCCGATGCGGTGTAGGTACTGAGCACGCGCGAATCGAACAGGCTGTTGGTGGTAAGCTGTACGCGACTTTGGAAATCCGCCAGGGCGCTGTTGACAAACAACGCCTGCAACTGCAACACGGTAAAGCCATAGGGGCCGGCAACGGGTATGCCCAGCGCAACGTCGGGATTGCCGCCGGTGGCCACGTTCTGCCGGAACAGCGGGTACTGATAGTCGATCAACCCGAACATGCTGCTGGCGCCGTCCAGCGTCACCTGGCATCCATCCACGCGAACGCGGCTTACGGTGATGCCGAAGTGATGCGCCTCGAAGGCGGTGAAATCGATGCCAGCCGAAAGCCCACGGATCTGATCGGGCAGCGAGTTCACGTCGGCGCGCAGAACCAGGATGCCGTTCCAGGAAGGGTCGTTCACGATGCGAACGAAATTGGCGTACAGCGGGTTCTTCTTCACCAGCGCCTGATCGGCCGCCGCCGCGATGAAATCCTGCAACCACTGCGAAAGGCCGGTAAGCGAAACGCCGGGGTCGCCGGCATTGGCCGGCAGCGAGAACTCCGCCGTGCCAACCCACTTGTTCGGATTCCTCACGCGATCAACAACCGTCCCCTCGCCGAACTTCATGATCATCACATTGCGATAATCCGTGGCCATCACGCCGTTGCCAACGTTGGCGCTCATGGTCCAGTCGGCAATGGTGATGGTGTTGTCGAACGTGGGCTCCACCGGGTCAACAAAGCGTTCGGTGCTGACCAACTCGCCAAGGAACTCCGGGTTGACGATTACCGAAAACAACTGGTTGGACTGGAGCAGATTCTGAAGCGGCATCTCCAGATTCCAGAATCGCATGAACGGCGGCCGGCCCGCGGCCTTCTCCGATTGCGCCAGCGTTACCTGGCGATAGTCGGCGCCAACCGATCCACTTGCCACGCTGGCAAGCAAACCCTGCGGCGTCGTGGTGCTGGTGGCGGTGTCGGCGGCGAACAGCACACCCTGGCGAACGCGTTCGCGCCTGGCCAGCTTCTCGGAAACCATTACGGCGTTTACCGATTCGGATACCAGCGCCTTGCGCGTGGGCGAGATGATCTGACTTTCGAAGGTGGATATCTCGGTCGGCGAGAATGCGCGCGACGCCGCGCCCAACCCGGCATACGGCACGAACGGAACGGCAAAGCCGGGCTTGTTGAGCAGCTTGGTGCCGGCTGCAAACGGCGTAAGCACCGGGCTTGCGGCCTCCTGGGCGCCGCCCTCGGCCGTCGCCGGCGGGCACTTCGGCTCGAACAGGGGACTATCCTCCGGCTGGGCGTCGTAGGTGCCGCCGCCCACGATGGTCATCCACGAGGTACGATATTCGCCGGTAAGCCGCTTGCCAACCGCGCCGCTGGTGGGGTTGTCGATCGAAGCAGCCGCGAACGGGAATATCGACGCGTAGGCATCGCGGCGGGCCAGGAACCGCATCACGCTGATTGGCCCGTTGGGCGTGTACGCCATGAAGGCCATCGTCTCCGAGCCGAACAGCCCGCACAGGAGATTGTACACCGTGTTGCCCGCGGCAGCGCGCGGCGAGGTGTCCGGCACCGCAAGGGCGTAGTCGCCGGCGAATGTCATGTACACCGGACCGATCGTGCCGATTGGCTGCTGCCGCGCCGATGCCTCCAGCACGATGGCCCCGGCATTCCGGCCCGGGCCGTCGGCCACGGTTCCGATGCCGACGGGCATCATCAGGATGGCCTTGTTGTCGGTAGTGCGCAGCCAGCTTCTGAGCTGCGGCGCCGTTACGCCCGATTGCGCCAGCGAGAACAGCGTACGGTACAGGCCGTTGTTGATATCCACGGTGCCCGTGGTGCTCGCGTTCAATGGGTCGAGCGGATCAACCGCGCCCACGTAGTTCAGCCTCGTGTTCGGCTGCGCCGTGTCCACCACCGGGTATCGCTGCGACACATCCTGGCTGCCGCCATGTGTGTACCGCAGACCCGCCGAATAATAGTCCAGCGTGACGGCCGTGTCCAGCGTGCCGCTCATCAGGAAACAGCCGCTGTACTGCCCCACAAACGGCAACGTTCCCTGGTTGCCTGCCACCTGCGGCGCGCGATTGCTCACCGGAGAGCTCAGGAACGAAAGGCCCGTTACGCCACCGCTCCTGTTGAACACAAGCCCGGATTCGTTGTACGATACCGGCGTGCCCTGCCCCATGGCCATCGTCATCTGCGTGGCCATCGGGTTGTTGAAGTTCGATTGCAGCACCGGGCCGCCGATATCCGCCGCGAAGGGGAACCCGTAGCCGCCGCACTGGCCAAACCCCGGCGCCGCCGGATTGGAGACATCCGGTATCCACACACAGGCCCGGCCGTTATACTGGCCACCGAACGAACCGAAGCAGCCGTCGATGTAGGAACGAACCTTCGCGATGAACTGATTGGCCTGTACCTCATCGGCAAACACCGGCGCCGCCAGGGCGAACAGGTACTGCCCGGTATAGGAAAGGAACGACTTCTCGATGGAGATCGAATTATCAGGTGGCGGCGGTGGCGTACTGTTGCGACTGAGAAGGAATGCCGACCAGCCGCGATCGTCGGCGCCGCGCGGCATCACGAACAACGCCGTGGTGAACAGTTGCTGAACGCTGGGTGCTGCGCTGCTCATAAACCCGGATCCTCCTAGGGTAATTGCGAACGGCCGCGATCGGCCGACCGCCAACTGTTGAACAACGCCATCCACGGCATTGGCCTTCGCGGCCGCTCGCGACAACGTGAGCGGGGGAACGCATTATTCGCGTCCGCTGGGCTGCCCTGCCCCAGGCTGCCGCTGAACAGCAGGCGGGGCCGAAAGCATTTCAACAGGCTGATAGGGCCACACGGCAATTGCCGCGGCAAACTTCGTTGGCGGGATGTTCCGCGATTGGAACGTCGCCTTCATGAACATCTGGCCGCTTTGCAGTGACGTTGGAATCGTGAGGGCAAACGACGCGCCCGGCGCAACCCGCACATCGCCCAACACAAGCGAATCCTGGATGATCGCGTTGGGACTGGCCTGCATCATTGTCACCGAATAGATGGCAACGCTGCCGGCCATCAGCGTAACGGTTACGTTATTGCGCGCCGTACCTCGCACGGTTGTGAGGGCCGACAGATCGGGCGTCAGGGAATACTGCTGCTCGTAATAAACAAGATCATCCGGGGCAATCCATGAAACCAGGCTCCCGGTGAACGCTTGCGGCATGCAGGAAATGGAGGCGTCAACCGTGGAATTTCGTGGTGGCGCGGCCATACGTAATTGTATGACACCGCAGGCAGAATCCTGCCCGGCATTTACGGCAAAACGATATTCCGGCGAGCTCGGCATCAACACCGACTCACCAACAAACTCACCTTTGATCGTCAATTTCACCGTTACCCTGGCACGTGTGCCGTCAACAAATCCGTCAACAGCCAGCGCACCAAAATTCCTGTGAAACTGGAAACCGCCGGCGCCGGTTTCGGCACCGGCGAGCTCCGGTAGTATCAGACAAAAAAGGGCGAGCGCAACCGTTACGATAATCCGTGTGCTGGTCATCGGTTGCAAATGCTCCGGTAATGGAGGAAATCAACGGGTGTTATATCCCCGTGTGGTTTCGTTCGGCAACGCTTACGCGCCGGCGCCGGTTATCAGCTCGTCAGGGGCCACATCGCCACGATGGCCGCGATCGGCTGCCACGGGTTTGGCGGCGACTGAAGCTCGCCCTGCATGAACACATTGCCGTTCTGCATGGTCGTGGGAATCGTGAGCGTGAACGTGGTGCCCGCCTTGATATTCATGGAACCGAGGCGCAACTCGTACGGGATCGTGGCAACCGGGGCGGTCTGAATCATGGTTCCCGTCCATACGGTGATCGTGCCGCTCAGGATGGCAACCGACGCCATGTTGCGGGCAGTGCCGAACACATTGGTGACGACTGATACCGACGGCGAAAGCGGGAACGTGAACTGCAGCGGATTGTCGGCCACCGACGCGGTGGTCAGGTCGAATACCTCGGACATGGAAAACTCCTCCTCGGCGATTTCTGCGCGAGAAATCGTCGGAATATCGTTATGGAAGGAAGGGGGTACGGGGACTGGTGGCGATGCAGGCGGGGACCATTCGCAAAGCCGGCAACAATATACGTATCGTTTAGCGAGGAATGCAACCTTCTTCACGTTATTGCATCATCATATCCAATCTGAACATGCCCACTCAGCAAATGCACACATTACTGTCGAGACGCGGCTTTTTACGAAAATTTCCAGCAAATTCACTATCGACTTCCTCCTGCTTCAACACTGCATGGCAATGCCGATGCCCCAGCAGCCATCATTGAAAAATGCTCGCAACACCAAATCATCACCTGCATAATTCCGGATA
>CBHYLN010000028.1:0-44430 GCA_966128725.1 uncultured bacterium
CCCACGCAGTGGGCGCGGTTTGCCGCTGATAGCGGTGTTCACAGGCAGAGAGAGGGTTCGTGCTCCCAGGGCACCGCGCGATCCACGAACCATAGCCCGCGAATCGTGTGCGGCGCGTGCTGCCAAGGTTGCCGAGGCTCGACGTCCACACGACCAGGGCTGCATGTCGCCGCGTAGGCAAGTAATCACCGCTGCATCGGCTTTCATCACTTAATCAGATGACCCTGACGCATGATCTGGCAGGCAATGTATCCGCCGAGGCACGACGACTCGCGCCTGCAGCAGCCAGCGAAGCGTGCGGCAGTGCGCCGTCAAGGATTGACGCGTTTACAGAGTAAGGGAACTGTGCTGATGATTACCAAGCGAGGTCCTTGCTGCCTTGCAGCATGCATCATTTCACGGGAGGGAAGGTTGTGCCCAGGGCACCTCTGTGTGAATCCTTCAAACGGTTCGGGGTTCTTGTTCGTCTGGCGGTTCAATCACGCAGGCTGTGAACCGGTGCCGCACGTCGGCGTGCGTTTTGGCTGAGATCACCGTGCATCATCCAATGGCTCGATATCGCGGTGCTGGTCGTATGCCTGCGTCGGCCTGATCAACGCCGTACCGTTCACGTCTTCAGCGTCATGCCCGCGGAGCCGATGGAGATTTGCTGCCACTGTGGTGACGTCCCTCGCGATCCGCGAACGGGACCCTGAGTGTGCCTTGCGAATCGATTGTTGCCGCTGCATCACACGTTCTTCGATAATTCCTCGGGAGTGTCCTCACGTTCGTTTCGCCTGCTCGTGTGCTGATGTCTGTGCACGGTGGGTGGGGAGCACTACGCTTCATCAAACCTCAAAGGCTGCGTGCTTCCGAGGAATCGCGAATCACAAACGTGCCGGGTATCACAACAGGCCGGGTATCAAATAAGAAGCGGGTGCCTCACATCAGTAAGGCACCCGCTTCGAGATTCATCCACCGGAGACATCTCCGGTATTATCGGTCTACCGGAATTACTTCCGGAGGATCATCGAATTTGTCCGAGTCCAGACACCTGATTCCAGGCGATAGTAGTACAGGCCCGACGGGAAGCTCGATGCATCCCAGGTGACCTGATACGTGCCTGGCTTCATCATGCCATCCACCAGCGTCGCGACCTTCTTGCCGCTTGCGTCGTACACCACCAGCTTCGTCGGGCCGTCGAGGCCAAGCGAGAAGGTGATATCCGTGGATGGGTTGAACGGATTCGGCTTGTTCTGATTCAGCGAGTAGGCGAAGCCGCTGGATTCGATGAGGCGGAGGTTGAGACCGCAAACCGAATCAAGACGTGCCAGGCCCGGCGACGGAATCACACGTGCGCACTGCTTGCCGACCGGCAGGATGTAGAAGCTGATCTTGCCCTTGTCGATCGTTCCAAGGAAGAGCTGGAACACAGGGTTGAGGAGCTTTCCGGTACCCTGGAGGTAGCGGCCCGGCGGTGCGGTGAGCACTGCGAGGTATTCACCCTCAGGATGGTCGGCTTCCACGATCTGCAACGTCCAGCCCTCGACCAGCGTGCCCTTGGTCATCGCGTCGATGTCCTCCTGAGCAAGCGTGCCGTTGTGCATCCGCATCATCTTGTTGTTGTACAACACACCGATGAAGAAGCGGTCGAGCTTGGCTTCGTCAAGTGATTCCTCGAGAATGACGGGGGTCTCGACGATAGCGCCCGGCGCACCACTATGGTTCGTGTCAATCCGTGCATGCACGGTCACGATGTAACCGGAACCGGTGATAAGCGCCGGCGGTCCGATCACGGCCGTGTCCTTCAACGTCTTGATGTCGAAGTTCATCGTGGCGTTGAACGTTCCCACGCGACGTGGCTCGAACACCACCCAAACGCGCTTGGTCTCGTTCGGCTGGATGGTATCCAGTGCCGCGTTGTTGCGTCCGTCCTGAACTTCCGTGAACACCGGTGGGCGCTCGGGATCGTTCAGTGTCCAGCCCTTCACAATCAGGGGCTCGCTGCCCGTGTTGGTAAGGGTTACCGCCTGCGTATCGATGCCGCAGGTGAGCTTGCTGCCGTAGTCGATATTCGTGATCACCACGCCACGCGTAAACGTGTAGCCGCTGATCGGGGCAGTGGAGTCATCACAACGGGCGTGATCGCCGATGAAGTACACCGTTGCACTCTTCTCGCCTGCGCGATCCGGGTGGAACTGGATGTCAACATCAAGGCTGTCGCCCGGCTGCAGCGTCGTCGGAATCTTGGCCAGGGTGGCCGGCGAAATCGAGAAGCTGACCGGATCGCTCACCTGCAGGCCCGTGATCGTCAGCGGACGGGTCTGCTTGGCGCGCAGAACAACCCGCTTGGTGACCGGAGCCATCGGCGGAATGAACTGTGCGGTGTCGAATCGTGTGCCGCCGATCGAGCCATGCGACTCGATGCCGACACCCGAGAGGACCGAGTAAATCGTGTCTTCCTTGACACCATCGGCCGTCGTGATCAACATCGCGCGGCACGAGTACGGACGCTCGTCCTTCGGAAGGAAGAGAACCTTCTGCAGGAGCGTCTGCGTGCTGTCCTTGCGGACACCGTCACCCGGCTGGATGGAGGTTGCACGGACGCTGTTGTCGAGCTTGAAGTAGCCGTCGGTTGCATCCTGATCGACCAGCGTGAGCGACTTGATTGTGACATCGAAATCGCCACGGTTGTACACGTAGATCAACGACTCGTACTGGCCCAGCGGGTTCTTGGTGCAGGTGTTGGTTGTTACCAGCCACTGCTCCTTCCAGTCGTAATCAGTGATCCGTGGGCCAGGCTTGGAGACGATTGCACGCCAGATCGAGGAGTCACGGATACAGGTGCTGTTCGTGAAGAAGTGCGCCGTGATATTGTAGACACCTACAACGCCCGGCGGCGTGAACGTCACGTGCAATGTGAACGACTCGTTCGGCTTCAGGCCCTGTGCCTTCAGCTGATCCTTCTCCGATTGTGGTACCGAGTAATCCGCGCTTGGGAACGTGACCACGGGATCAACGAATACCAATGGGCCGGTGCCACGGTTGGTGACTTCCAGATCGAGCGTCTTGGGGCCATCACCCACCAGGAACTGACCGAAGTTCAGGTCGCCAACGTAGATACATGGGCGGCTGGTTTCGGTAATCAGCACGATCGGCACGGTAACGCAGCCGAGCTTGATCTTCAACGTATCCACATAACGCTGGTTGTCCTCCGACGGCTTCACCGAAACGGTGATCGTGAAGGTCTCGCCCGGCGCGATGGTGGTCTTCGGCTTGCGTGGCTGAACGTCCTTGATCGAATACTCGCGACCAATTGCCAGGAGGATGTCCTCCAGCTTGATATCGCGGGTAAGCGGGTTGGTGAACGTCAGATCCTTGTCCGAGGAAGTGCCTACGTTCACCGAACCGAACGAAATGGAATCCGCCGGATTGGTGGTAACGTATTCGGCCTCATACTTGAAGTACACCTTTGTGATCTTGCCGGTACGATCCTTGATGATGATCGTGGCCGAGGCATTCTTCAACGGATCGATCGCAACAACCTTGACGGTGCACTGCGACTTGCCGATGATGTCCGAAAGGCGAAGCGGATTAACCGCAACAAGCTTCGCATTATCAACCGATGTCGGGTCCAGCGTGATCGAACGCAGGCCAACCGGATTGGAGTTGATTGCGCGGATGGTGATGGTCAGCTCCGAGCAATCCATGACCGTATCGATACGCAGCGTATCGGCCGGCTTCAACACCTTGCGCGAGGGGGCCAACGGGTAACCGTAGGATACGGCGTTGTACTCCTCGTATTCGCATGGGTGGGCTGCATCCGGGGCACCGTTGCCGCCGCCGCCGGCGATCACACCCTTGCTGCCATCCTTCTTCTTGGTGGCGCCTGGGCGGTACTCCTCACCACCTTCCTGCAAACCGAACGCCACACCCGTGAACGTTCCGGTGTCCTTCGACATCAGCCAGTTATCGTTGCCGGCGGTTACGCTACGGCTACCCCAGATCAGGTCGGTGCCGGGGATGCGGCGCGTGAAGGGGAAGGGCGAGCCATCCTGCATGACGATGCTGCGCATGCTGACAGTGTCGGTAACGGCACTGATAAAGTGCAGCATGCTGCCAGGATTGGTTGGCGCGTAATACGGCGCAAACTTCACCCACTGCTCGCGTGGAACCATTTCAACCATGTACGGCGCCCACGAGCTGTAGCTGAGGCAGGGAATGCCACGGAAGCAGGGGGTGGAGCCGTTGAACTTCACGATGCCCGAGGAGTGCATCATCGCCATCGCCGGCGTTTCAGTCTCGAAGTAAACCGCCGAAGGCTGGCCGAATGCGAACTCTCCGATAGTGTCGCGCTTGATACCCGGGGCCGTGAAGTTCACCTTGCTGGTGCCGCCCGGCGACAAGTAATAGCCCTTCATCGGGGCCGGCTTGCCGCTGGTGTTGTAGATACGCGCAAACTCGCGCTTGCGCTCGGCACTGGAACCAATTCCCGGACGATGGTTGTCCCAGGTAGGCAGGTACACGAACTTCTTGCCGTGCTGCTCGGTTGGCGACATCCATTCGGTGATCATGTTCTTGTAGGCATTGTTCTTCAATCCTACTTCGTCCACAACCACCTGCACGCGGGTGTTACCGCTGATAACGGCAACCGGCTTGTCGGCCAGGATCGACGAACCGGCCAGATCTGGCTGGCGGTCGGCGTCGGCCGAGGTATCCACCATGCTCTGAACCTGGTAGGCTTCGCCTTCGTTCAGGGTTACCGAGGTCTGCGGGCCGCCCACGAAGCGGTTGCCGCCAGCAGGCGTAATGGAAACCTTGGTGTTGTCGTAAGCGGCGATCACCAGAATGTTGGCCGAACCGGGCTTGGGAGTGCTCGGGATTTCGGTTTCACCGGCGATGCCGATCTCGTTGACAATTTCGCCCGGCACACACGCCGCATAATATTCCGTGCCCCAGGTTTCAACCGGAGCAGGGGTCCAGGCTTCGAGCGACTGGATATTGGCGAAATAGCAATAAAGGACGATCGGGAAATCCGATTCGACCTTGAACGTTTTGCGTGAGACGGCGTTGATGACGTCGATCACCGGGCTCGCCGTAAGTGTGAAGGTCTTGAACTTACCGGCCTCAAGGTTGAGCACGGTGCTCGCGCCACCATAACCGGTGACCTTGACCTTGTTTGTAACGGCCGAGAAGATCCAGAGAGTGGCCTCGCCACGCACACGGTTGTTGGGATACCGGCTATCGAGCTGATTGCTTGTGGTATCCGGGAAACCAACAATGTAATAAGTGCCGGACGCGTTTTCATCCAGCGTCGGCGTGGGGGTTTGCGCTCGTGCGGTCGGGGACCACGCTATTGCAAACACCACGGCTGCGAGGAGGACTGGGAGCAGCCCGAGCCATCTCCTGAGGTACGCAGATGCCCTTTGCATAGAGACAACCTCTTGGTGATTGTAGAGTTGGGACGTTGTATTGTACACTTTGTTCTTTATCTGTGCCGGAGGATGGCGCGGGCCCAATGTTGGCAACCGTACCATCTACTTAGAAACACATTAGTGTGCTTCTTGTTCCACCTGGAGCGAAAAAAACTTGATTCTTCGCGCCGATTTGGGGTATTGGGGGCCAACACAGCGTGCGGCCCCCGACTCCCCGATGTGAATCAAATGCTCGCCTGGCGAACGCCGTTACAACGACTGCAGGAATGCAAGCAAGGCATTGCGATCCGAGGTGCTCAGCGTGCGCACGTACTCGCGTGAGAACTCACCCTCACCTCCGTGCCACATGATCGCCTCGATCAGGTTGCGGGCGCGGCCATCGTGCAGAAAGTTCGTGTGGCCGCTTGTCAGGCTGGTCAGGCCGATTCCCCACAATGGGGCGGTGCGCCACTCGTTGCCGTTGGCTACAAAGTCCGGGCGACCGTCGGCAAGCCCTTCACCCATGTCGTGCACCAGAAGGTCCGTATACGGATGAATCGTCTGATTGGAGAGCTCGGCGATTGGATGCGAGCCGGTCTTCATCGTTGGGATATGGCACGAGGCACAGCGTGCATCAGCGAAAATCTGCTGGCCGCGACGTACCGTGGGATCGTTTACATTCCGGCGGGCCGGTACACCAAGCGACTGCGTGTAGAATGCCGCGGCGAATACCGTTGCAGAATCAACATCCAAGGCGTCGCTTCCGTTCCACTGCTCCTGACCGTGTGAGGATTCCACCGGGAACAGATAGCTGGTGATGCCCATGTCCTGATTGTAGGCGCCGGCGGCTTGCTGCAGCAGCGACGGTGTGTTGGCCTTCAGGCCGAATCGTCCCAGCGACTTGCCACCCTTGACAACGTCGGTCGTGTAGTTCGGGCGGCCGCTGATGCCGTCCTTATTGGCGTCACTTTCGTCGGCAAAGCCAAGAACGGTGGCTTCCGGAACCGCTTCGAGCAGGCCAAGACCGAAGACGATCGGGGCAACACGCGGCGAAATCAGCACATTGGCCGGCAGCGGGATATACGGGTTGAGAATGGTATAGCGGGGCTTGCGCAGGCTGTATTCCGTGTTGTCGGCAAACTTGCCTACTTCCTCGGTATAGCTGATTTCCACCGTGCCTTCCGGGGAAACCCAGCGAAGGCCACGCGGTTGAAGCTGGCCTCCGAAGCCGGGCACTGCCACCGGCGCGCCATTGGGCTCACCGCCGGGGAGGCTGAGGCGCAGAAGCATCGATGACATCTGCTCGTTCGGCCCTGGAGGGGTGCCTCGCCCATCCTGAATGTGGCAGCCGATGCAGCTCGTATTGTTGAAAATCGGGCCAAGGCCCGGGTTGACTGTTCCACCGGCAACAAAGGTTGCTTCAAAGGCGGCGTCGCCGTCGTTATGGATATCCAGATGTTCGGCCGTCAGATTTGGTGCCGGCAACGAAAATGCCGCGCTGGTGGCCTCAATGATGGTTGTTTCACCACCGGACATCTGCTCGGAGTTGTCGGTGGTGGTCACAGTGTTGTCGCTGCACGCACCCAGTGCAAGCGCGACAAGCGGGAGAAAGAGGCCGTACTGTATCCGTGAAACGACTGTATTCATTGATGCTCCAGGATGTTCTCGTTTGAACGTTCGTACAGTTTCGGTTTTTGTGGGCTGCGGTACGAATCCGAAGACTTAACGGGTGCCCACGTTTTCCGTGGGCACCCGTACCAGATTACGGGTAAGGTTGCGGCAAAGCCAGGATGGTAACGCGTTACTGCGTCAGCCCCAGCTTCTCACGGACATCCTTGTCAAACAGCGTCGCGATAACCGACACCGCGAAGCGGGCGGTTTGGATGCTGTTGCGATTGTTGAATACGGCATCGCCGAACGTCGGCGTGATCTCGTTGATGCGCTGCACGGCGATCTGGAGCTGCGCCTTGATCGAGTCGTCAAGCTGCGTGCTCTTGGCGCGTACAAGATCGGAAAGGCCCTTGCCCGAGTTCGTGCCGTAGTTGCCTTCGTAGATGTACTGAACGCCGGCGACGTTGGCGAGGAAGTCGGCCTTGGAGTTCCCGCTGAAACGTGCTTCCTCGAAGTCCGTGCTACGCTGCGTGAACGGGATACCCATCTTGGAGGCGTCCAGCTCGGTCATGATCATCACCAGGCCGCCGATCACCTCGCGCACGCCTGCGGCCTGTGTGGAGTACAGGCTGCCAGCCTTGCCGGCATTGTACAGCTGTTCGGCGTAGTTGTCGCCGCCCTCGGTGCTCGGCACCCACGCCTTCTTCAGGCGAGCGGTTTCCTCACGGAAGCTGGAGCAGCATGCCACCAGGAAGTCGAACTCACGATCGGTGAAGTCGTTGATGGTCTTGTTGCCATTCTGCCCCCAGAGGAGGTACTCAAGCGCGTGTGACCCCTTTACGGTGCCTTCGCTCTGGTCGAAATACTCCTTGGTGAGCTGATCGTTCGAACGAAGCATCGAGTCCAACGTGATTTCATCAAGCGGCCAGGCATCCACGGCCGGATCGATCTGCTGATTCTTCGCAGGCCCAAACAGGAAGGCTTCGCACACTTCCCACGGACCGCGGCTCTTTACCCACGCGGTGCGGGCCTCGGAGAGTGCCTGTTCGGACTTCTGCGTGCGCAATGCGGTAATTGCCGTGAGCAGATCGGCCGCGCTTTGGTCGAAATCGCGCACGATCGGGAGCATCACGTTCTGTGTGAGATCCTTCAGGACGTCCGCCGTGCCCTGATCCCAGGGGGCGGGCTTGGGGGGATCAACCGTCGGTTGGTCGTCCTTGCAGCCCCAAACGGAGACCAGGCAGAATGCGGCTGCGGCGTAGCAGAAGTGCCGCAAGTACTTTGGAGAGTTCATAGCCATTCGGAAAAAACCCTGTATGAGGTTAAGTAGGTACTAGCCCTGCTTCGATCGTGCCAGATCGCGAGGATCTTAAAAACGACCAAATTCGCTCGTAATCGGCACAACTTGATGTCAAGTTACCAGCACGGAGCACAAACACTGTTACATGCGGTGCTATCTTAATGAATGACCCGCAATACAGTAGAATGTCGCACTATGCGACGGGAAATTGTGCGAGAACCTGACGAAAGGTACGGTGCCGCTGCGGCAGGGCTTCAAGTGATACTCAAAGTTGGGTATCGGCGCTGGGCATAACACCGTGACACGGTTGATACAGCCGTGTAACCTGGTATCCGCTGCGCCATACTGTGCGCCGGTAGGCTGGAAATGGCGATCGCCGGGAGGTTGAAGGGGAATGGCGTTCGCGATCGTGGGCGAAATGATACAAAAAATGTCGGGATTATCGAGCGGATCCCCATTCGAGAACTTCCACACGAATCCGGGCAATACCTTCGTTCACCATGTCGATCTCCTGCGCGGCTGCCCGCGAAAGATCCACGATCCGATCTTCCTTGAAGGGGCCGCGGTCGTTCACCCGAACCACTGTCTGCAGCCCGTTTCGGAGATTCGTGACCCGCAGCATGGTGCCAAACGGGTAAAGCCTATGGGCTGCGGTACGGTTTGCCTGCAAAAACGTCTCGCCGCTGGCGGTGGCCCGTCCTTCGAATGAATCGGCGTAATAGGAGGCCAATCCATCCTCAACCATTCGCCCGCCGCTGGCCGGCGACGTTGCCCGGGTGGAGGGAAGGCAGGCCGCATTCATCACGGTCAGCAGTACCAGTAAAGGAACCATCGTGTTTGGCAACGATGTGCCGCTCGGCTGCCTGCCGTTTGGCACGTTGACTGGATGGGGGCGCGGTGCCCCCTGGCTTTCACTGCGCAATCTACAACAGTCCATTGATCTTCTTGCGTCGCAGATAGTCCACCACGGCCTGTACCCGTTGTGAATCACCCCGTTTGCAGATCAGTAACGCATCGGCCGTATCCACGACGATCAGATCCTCCACTCCGACGGTTGCCACCATCTTGCCGGCCGTTCTGATGAAGCTGCGGTGGGTGTCGATGGTGACCACGTCGCCAACAATCGAGTTCGCGTTCTCATCCTTGCGCGAAAGGCGATACGTTTCATCCCAGCTGCCAACATCGCTCCAGCCGAACTCACACTGCGTCACGTACACGTTTGCTGCCTTTTCCATGACGCCGTAGTCGATCGAAATCGGGTGGATCTGGCTGTAGATGCTCTCCAGTTGGTCCTGATAGTCGTCGGAGCCCTCGGCCGCGTGAATTGCGTTGATCTGCTCCTGAAGTTCCGGCAGGTACTGTTCGAACGCCTGCTCGATTACGTCCAGGCGCCACACGAACATCCCGCTGTTCCACAGGAAGTCGCCGCTGGCCAGGAATCGTTCGGCCGTGGGCAGGTCCGGCTTCTCGGCGAACGTCAGTACACGGCGCAATCCCTGATCGCGGAACATGTTCTCGGGTTCGGTGCCATCGCTCTGCTGGATATAGCCAAATCCGGTTTCCGGTCGGGTGGGGGTAATCCCCATCGTTACCAGGCAGCGCATCTCGTACGCGGCGTCACAGGCCAGCTTCAGCTTCTGCTGAAACTCCCCAACATTCTGGATAAAGTGGTCGGCCGGCAGCACAACCATAACGCCATCGGGATCCAGATCGCGCAGGCGTGATGCCGCCAACGCGATACATGGGGCCGTGTTGCGGCCAAATGGTTCGGCCACCACATTGCCTGTTGGAATCTGCGGCGATTGTTCGCGTACCCCATCCACCTGCGCCTTGTTTGTCACGACGAAGATGTTCTCGTAGGGGATCATCGGCTGCAGGCGTGCGATCGTATTCTGGATCATCGTGCCTTCGCCCAGAATGTGCAGCAGCTGCTTCGGCGAACGTTCGCGGCTCTTGGGCCACAATCGCGAACCAACACCGCCGGCCATGATGACGGCGTAGATATTCATTGACGACATCGTTCGAGTTCCGTACTGATGCCTCAGGCCCACAACGTTGACTACGCGGGGTGTCGTGGGTCCGGAAGCGTATGTGTACCACAGGGCAACGGTATTCGGGCTTGCGCCTGCTTCGGGTTATTCGTGCGCAACCCGCGGCACACGTTTCGAGACATTGGAGCAGATTTCGTAGGGGATTGTCTGGGCGCGCCGGGCCAGCTCCCAACCGCTTATCGTCTCGGTCCCCTGGGTGCCCATCACAATGGCTTCGTCACCTGGGCGAACGTTGGAGCCCGGCCCAAGATCCACCATCACCTCGTCCATGCAGACGGTACCAACCACCGGATAACGGCGCCCGCCAATCACAACCTCGGCATTGTTGGTCAGGATGCGCATAAAGCCATCGGCGTATCCAATCGGCAACGTGCCGATCAGCGTTTCCGCTGTTGTGTGATATCGCCGCCCGTAGCTAATCGATACGCCCGCCGGCGTCCGGGTAACATTCCCAACAATCGTCCGGAGCGTCATCACCGGCCGCAGATCCGATTCGGTCTGCAGCTCCGGTGTGGGGTGGAACCCATACAGGGCCAACCCCGGGCGCACCATCGTGTACCGTGAGGCGCCAAAGTTAAGGATGCCACCGCTATTGGCTATATGGATATCGCGGAACGTGAACCCCTCGGCCAGGGCCTCGCGCAATGTGGTTTCAAATATCTCAAGCTGTGCCGCTGTAAACGGATTGCCGGGCTCGTCGCTGGTGGCGAAGTGCGAGGCAAAGCCCACCATCTCAAGCGATTCCAGCGTGTCGACGCGCCGAAGCAGGTTCAATGCCTGCGATGGCTCGACACCATTACGGCCCATTCCCGTGTTCACGAACAGATGTACGCGCAACCTTCGGCCGGTTGCCGAAGCTGCCGCGGCAAGCTCCTCGGCCATCCGCTCGTTCGATATCGTGGCCTCAAGGTCGTGTTCGGCGAACATCCCGTATTCGCCGGGCAGCGGCGGCGGCAGAACCACCACCGAGCCATTTACCCCCAGCTCACGAAGGCCCGCGGCTTCCTGCGCCGTGGCAACACCGAAGATATCAACACCGCACTCCAGCATCGTTGGCACGCAGATCCGTGCCGAATGGCCGTAGCAATCGGCCTTGGCGATTCCCATGATGCGCGTGTTCGGGCCCAGCCGTTTCCGAAGCGCCGCGATGTTGTGGCGCAGCGCCGATCGGCTGATCAGGGCATGTGTGGGTCGCAATGTCACGTTGTGGGCTCCTTGGGCGGAGCGATCTGGCGGATCAGCGTGTAAGGGTAGATGCCCGCGCTGTGCCCGTCGGCCCAGGTCACGTGTAAGGCGGAGCTTCCAACAAGGTTTATCTCGCGGATGGTGGCAGCATTGCTTCCAAGAAGGGGCTGGAACGTAGCGCTGGCGGCATCGGCGCGCCAGCGGCACTCGCTGCACGGGCATGCGGCGCGTAATTGGCCCGTCGACAGGCGCGACTCGCTGCCACCCTGCCAGGTGATTGCAAGCGAGTCGGCGGTAGGTTGGTATATCTCGATCGGATGCACGTTTTCCGTGGGGAAGTATTCGATGCCGGTGTCGGTTGCGCTGTGGCCAACCGGGTGTGGCCGCGCGCGGCACCGAGATCGGAAACGATATCAGAAGATGCGCTTACGTTCGGTTGGCTGTACCAGCACGATGCCCAGCAACACAAGCGAGACGGCGCTCAGGATTGTCATCAAGCCGGCCGGCATGAACGCCGCGCCGGTGGCCAGCAGGGCATACCCGAAATACCCCAGCAATGCGACGGTGACCACCAATGCAACGGCCATCCCGCGCCGCGATCCCTTTTGCATCGTCAGGCCCGCACCAAGCAGCAGAAGCCCGGCCACGATGCCCGCGGCCAGCGAAATCGCGCTTCCGGCCACGGCAAAACCCACAATGCCGCCCGCTATCGTGAGCAGGCCGAACAACATCTCATACAGTGCTACGGATCTCATCTGGTCGATCAAGTGAAGTGAACGCGGCCCACGGCGTTGCACCGGATTCGGCCGGATCGTGTACAGGAACGATAGTTTGACCAACAAACATACGGCACGTGCGCCGTCATCGGTGCTACTACGCGTTACAGCCCCGGAAGCTGCTCGGCCGTGTCAGCCCGCGATTCCCGGCAGGCCGGGGAATCGCAGCCGTGCCAACATCGTGAAGAACTCCCGCGCCGGGCGAACATCGTGGACACGCACCACGCTGGCGCCGTTGATCACTGCAACCGCATGCGCCGCCAACGTACCGTACAACCGTTCGGCCTGCGCCAGCCCACCCAACGCGTGCCCGATAAATGCCTTGCGCGAGGCGCCGATCACCAGCGGCACGCCAAGATCGGCGAATCGTTCCAACTCGCGTATCAACCGCTCGCTTTCGGCGGGCTGCTTCGCGAATCCAATGCCCACATCGGCGAACACATGCTGGATACCCGCCTGGCGTGCCGCTGCGATTCGCTCACGCAGGAACGCGAATACCTCGGCCACGATGTCGCCGTGCGCCGTGCCGGGCTCCGTTCCAGGCGACGCCGGATTATGGCCGTGCATTACCACATATGCCGCCCCATGTTCGGCTACCGCGTGCAGCATCGCCGGATCGAATCGCCCGGCGCTGACATCGTTCACCATTGTTGCGCCGGCGGCCAGCGCGGCGCGGGCAACATCGGCCTTCATCGTGTCGATCGAGATCATTATGTCCGGGCGCGCCCGATGCAACTGCTCGATCACCGGTACCGTGCGTCGCATCTCCTCCTCGGCGGCAACCGGCTGTGCCCCGGCTCCGTAGTCGCGGCCCGGTGGGCGTGTGGATTCGCCGCCAACGTCGATAATATCTGCGCCGGCGTCCACCATCTCCAGCGCGTGCAGCAGCGCGGCTTCGGGCGCGGAGTAGTGGCCGCCGTCGGAAAAACTGTCGGGAGTGGTGTTGAGAATCCCCATGATTCTGGGGCCGGGCGCGGGAACTCTGGACGATGATACCATTGCTTCGCAAGAGAGAGAGAGAGGGAGTGACCGGGAGAACCGTTGCCGGGCCTATCGTTCGGCAGGCCGCAAACTTACCACGGCATCCGGGAAATAGTAGTGCAGAATCTGCCGGGCCGTTCGGCCTCGTGTTGCCATTGTGCGTGCGCCCTCCTGGCACATCCCAATCCGGTGGCCAAAGCCGCGCCCTGCAATCACGTACTCCCGTCCATGCCGTTCCAACCGGTCGATCGAGTTCGATAACAGCACGTTGAACCCCACAACACGGCCCAGCCGGATCTTGAAGTCGTCGTCCACGAACGGTGGGCGCGGCGCGGTCCGCACGATGGCCTCGGCCGTGGGGGTGGCCGCAAACGAACGCTGCCAGCGGTATCGTGAGGAGTTCCGGCAGTATCCGCAACGGACATTGCTGTACCCGGGTTCGGCGTGGTTCCAGGCCTGCGCGGGTGTAAGCGTGCCGCCGCCGCAGCACACCGAGTAATAACAGGGCAGGCCGTCGCCTGCGCTCAGTTCAATCCCGCTCGCGCGGTCAACAGCCTCGTACGTACGGGCGTTTGCCCCGGTTGGATCCGCCCGCTGGCAATGGGTGTTGTCGCACAGGTCAACGGCGGTGCCATGGCGCCCGCGATGAAACAGCAGGTAGTTGCGTTGCAGCACTGCCAGTGCCGTCAGGTATTCCAGCGGATCGTTCGGCGCGGCTTCGGCTGCCAGCGCCGAGGCCAGATAGTTCCGTACGCCGCAGTGGCCGATCACCACCAGCTCGCCCGATGTGGCGGTAATCACAAGCCTGCCGTTGAACGTCCGGCGCTTCCCGTTCATCCGCAGTTGGATTGCTCCCGGCGGCTGCGCAGCCAGCGCGAGCGTTGGTACCCGGCGGTTGCCCACGGTAATGCCTGCATCGCTTGCGTGAAGCATAATGGACCGTGTGTGTCGGAACTCCGGGGTGGCCCAGCCGGCTGGCGCCACAAGTTCAAGATGTTCCACCCTGAACGACGCCAGCAACCGAACCCGAACCGTATCCGGCAGGGGCATGCCCTGCATCTGTTCCTGTTGGAGGGATGCTGCGCGATGTTGACCGGTACGGTGCTGCGATACGGCTGCCCTGCTGCCCAGCACGGCAACTGCTGCCATACCGGCCAGCAGACAGGCGATTGCCGTGGCTTGGCGGTTCACATCACCTCCCGAAGCGCGGTGCGGGCTGTCCGTGCGGCATCGGCGCCGCGGGCATGCCGCTGCAGGACCACAATTGCGTATCGGGGATCGGCGAACGGGGCAAACCCGACAAACCAACCGACCGTCAAGTCCGGCCGGCCCGGCACCTCCGACGTCCCGGTTTTTCCGCCGACGGAGAATCTGGGGGTCCAGGCGCCCTGTCCCGTGCCGATACGAACGCATTCGCGCAGCCCTGTGTACAGCGGCCGATACGCCGAGCCGAACAGGTTGATCGGCGATTGGCCCAGGCGGCCGCGCGTGCCAATGCGCAACGCAAGCGTCAACATCTGCGCTGGCGACACCGAGAACGCGTTGCCAAGTATGGTCTCGTCGGTAAGGTTCGCGAATGGTGTGGGGTCCTGCGTGCCGGAGGGGACCATGCCGATCAGGCGGGCCGCCTGTACGATTTCGTCGATCGTGAGACGCTCGGCAGCGCTTCGGAAGTACAGATTGCACGACATCGCCAACGCCTGGCTGAAACCTATCGTTGCATGGCCGTGATGATTCCAGCACCGCTGGGGTGAACCGGCAATCGTATCTTTGCCGCTACACGTGTACGTATACGACGCATCAAAATGGCCGCTGCGCAATGCGGCCACCGCGATCGCCAGCTTGAACAGCGAACCCGGGCGGTAGCGAACGTCGTGTGATTCACCGATGCGCGCCGCGGCTACAATGCGGCCGGTACGGGTTTCGGCGATCAACACAACCGCGTCGGTTTGCCGCTCGATATCGCGAAGGCGCTTCGGCTGGGCCTGTACCGTAACGGTGGCAACCGTCAGCATGGCCAGCAACCTGGCGGCTGCAAACAGCATGTGGCGGCGTGCGGTGTGTGGGCCGCCCGGTGGGCACGTGCCGATATCGTGTGTTGGCAGCATTCTTTGGCAGTATATCACTCGACGGCGTTAGACCAAAGCGAGTAATCATCAGGAGCAGCGATGGCAGGCGAGCGAAAGCAGAAAACAACAACCGCGCAGGGCGTTCGATTGAACAAGGTGATTGCCGATGCCGGTATCGCCTCGCGACGCGCGGCCGACGAAATGATCGCCGCCGGCCGTGTGAAGATCAACGGCCGATTGGCCACCGATCTTGGCGTGCGGGTTGGTCCGTCCGATCGTGTGATGGTTGATGGAAAGATCATCGGCGACCCCGAACGGCATGTGTACATCCTGTTGAACAAGCCGAAGGATACCATCACGACAACCAACGACGAGCGTGGGCGCCGCACCGTGATGGACCTGATTAACGGCCGCGAACGTGTGTATCCGGTTGGCCGGTTGGATCGCAACACCACCGGCGCGCTGTTGCTGACCAACGATGGCGAGCTGGCCCACCGATTGATGCATCCGCGGTTTGGCGTTCCTCGCCTGTACGACGTTACCCTCGACAAGCCGCTTGCCTTTGCCGATGCGCGCCGCATTGCCGCCGGCGTCGAGCTGGAAAACGGCGATCAAACCCAGCAGTGCGAGCTGGAAGTAAGCAGCACCGACCACCGTCGCGTTTCCATCCTGTTGCACGAAGGCAAGAACCGCGAGGTGCGCCGATTGTTTGAGCACTTTGGGTACGAGGTGGAGCGGCTCGATCGAAAGCAATACGCTGGGCTCAGCACCCGGGGACTTTCGCGGGGCGAATGGCGACGGCTGGAGCGGCGCGAAGTGTCGTTGCTGCGGTCGATGGCCGGGTTGGAGTAACGCGTGGCTGCTCGAATCGCGGTTGTTGGCGGCGGTGCCGCCGGTATCGTCGCGGCACTGTCGGCGCGTGCCGAGGGGGCCGATGTTGTGCTGTTCGAGCGGAACAGGCGCCCGGGCATCAAGATCCTGATCTCCGGCGGCGGCAAATGCAACATCACGCACGATGCCGGCCCACGTGAGCTTGAGAAGGGGTTTGTCAGGCGCGAGGCGCGTTTCCTTCGATATGCGTTTCACGAGTTTCCTCCGTCGCGGTTGCTGGATGCGCTGCATGCCGAGGGGCTGGAAACAGTCACCCGCCCCAATGGCCGTGTGTTCCCGGCCAGCGGCCGTGCCGAGGACGTCCTGGCTGTGTTCGAGCGCATGCTTGCGCAAGCCGAAGTGGAGGTGCGCACAGGCGTGACGGTGCAGGGGATCGAGCTTGCCGGCACAGGTGGGCATCACCGCGTGCTGGCCGGTGACCATGCCGAGCCGTTTGATGCGGTGATCGTGACCACGGGCGGGATGTCGTATCGGAAAGTTGGTACCACCGGCGACGGTATTCGCTGGGCCGAGGCCGGTGGGCACCGGATGGTGCCGGTACGGGCCGCGCTGGCGCCCATCTACTTCCCAAGCCCGCCCCCGCCCGGCTGGCAGGGCGTGGCGTTGCGCGATGTCCGCTTCTGGTTGCAGTGCGGCGACGCATCGGAGCCGGCATTTACGCCGGACCAGGAATGCCCGTGGGAGTGGGAGGGCGATCTGCTGCTCACGCATCGTGGCGTCAGCGGGCCTGCGGTGCTCGAAGTAAGCCGCGCCGCCGCGCTGCTGGCCGGGCAGGGCGCAACCGTTCGGATGGTGGTCGACACCGTGCCCACCGTTGGTGATGAGCAACTGCGCGATCGATGGGCCGAGCGGGCCAACACCGCCGGCCGGAGCGAGGTGCAGACCTTTGTGGAACAATTCGTGCCACGCGCGCTGGTTCCGTATCTCCTGAGCGATTCCGGTGTTCCTGCCGGTGTGAAGCTCGGCGAGGCAACGCGTGCGCAGCGAACGGCAATCCTGGGCGTGCTCAAGCATTGGGTGGTTGGCGCCGTGGGCGAGGTTCCGGTCGATCGCGGCGAAGTAACCGCCGGCGGCGTTGCATTATCCGAAGTATCGCCGCGGACGATGATGTCGCAGCACGTGCCGGGGCTGTTCTTTGCCGGTGAAGTGCTCGATGTTTCCGGTTCGGTGGGCGGATACAATCTGCAGGCGGCCTTCGCCACCGGTTATGTGGCCGGGCGAGCCGCTGCCGCGATATAGCCCGATATTTATTTCAACGTCAGTTCTCAGCTCAATCCTCGTTTGACATTCCACGATCTGTTCAATCTCGACGTGCGCATCGAGCGCGATATCCGATATCGCGTGGGCGATGACCCACGACACATGCTCGACGTGTATGCGCCGCCGGGCGCATCCGGCGCCCCCGTTGTTCTGTACTTCTATGGTGGTGGTTGGCGCAGCGGCGACAAGCGTTTGTTCGAGCATCTTGGCCGGGCGTTTGTTGCGCGCGGCATCATCGCCGTTACGGTGAACTATCGCCTTACGCCGGCGGTGCGCAGCCCGGAGCATGCGCGTGACTGTGCTGCGGCCCTCCGCTGGGTGTACGACAACATCGCGAGCCACGGCGGCGCGCCGGGCAGTATCGTGCTGAGCGGACATTCGGCCGGCGGTCATCTGGCGTCGCTGATAACAGTCGATCAGCGGTATCTGGCGGAGTTCGGTCTGGCCGACTCCGTGATCGCGGGTACCGTGCCCATCAGCGCGGCCACCGATTTGCGCCTGCATACCGAGACCACGGTGTTTACACGCCGCGAACACATCGAGGACGCCTTTGGCGACACCGAGGAGGAACTGCGAGCCGGTTCGCCGATTGCCTATGTGCGCGGCGGGCTGCCGCCCTTTCTGGTGATTGTGGCCGAAGGCGACCCGCCCGGCCTGCGATTGCAGGGCAAGCGATTCGCCGATGCGTTGCGTGAGGCCGGGGGCCAGGTGCATTTCATGAGCGTGAAGGGGCGCGACCATTTTTCCATCGTGCGCCGATTTGGCCCCAGCGATGATGCCACGTGCACGGCCATGGTTGATTTTATCCGTCACGTTACCGGGCACCGCGCGCCGCTGGCGCAAGGCCTGCCATCCCAACTGTAAGCCGGCGTGTATCAACTCGATCATTATCCCGTTCAGCAATGAATACGATCAGCACATCCATCCGTTCGTTTGCAATCGCGGGGCTGGCGCTTGCCGCCGTTGCCGTGGTGTTTGCCGCATGCGGCGACAACAAGCCCCAGCAGCCGGGCGTGCAACAGAACACGGCGGCGCCCGACTCAAAACATACCCCCGCATCAAGCGGCACGATCGACACTACCGACGGCACCCTTGCGGTTACCGGTTCGGGCGCCGAAGCAGGTCAGTGGACCCTGAACGATGTTTCGGCGATGGTTGATGAAGTTCCAGCCGGCGGCGTCACCAGTTCGGTGCTTACCGTGCAGGCGCACGACGGGCTCAGCGGTCGCCATTTCCGGTTGAGATTGATCCGTGATGGCGGCGAGATGGAGCCGGGCACCTACAGCATCCCGGCAGCCGGCGGTGATGCCGAGCGCAAGCTGGATGCGCGATGGGAAGCGGCCGGGCGCATGTTCGTCTCTCTGGGACGTGCCAGCGGCCAGGTGAAGCTCACGGCCGTCAACGCCGAACGGTGCGCCGGCACATTCGATGTAAACCTGGCGTTGCGGGCCGGCGCGGACACAACCATGCAACACCTCACCGGTTCGTTCAACCAGCGGCTTACGCATTAACACGGTCGGCAATTCGGATCCGTGCCAGTCGGCAATTCACAGGCCCTCGCATGTCGTCATGCGGGGGCCTTCGCGATTCAGCAGGCTGTTGACCAATGCCATCCGCTGCGTTGGCCCGCACGGTAGCTTGCTGCGACGGTCACAAGAACGCTGTATTCGCTGCTGTCCGCGCCTTGCAATCCGATGTTGTTGAACCCCACATCCATCATTAACAAATCACCACGTGCTGATAACCCACCGGCAATCAACCGGTAACATTGTGGCAATCTCGGCCAGCTAGGTTGTCCCGCGAGCGAATCGAACATCTCGATCAACCCTCGCGACAACGATGATCCACACAGCACAACCCGTTTCTCTCAACATTCCGTTGCCAGCCAGTGGTGCGCCGCTGGCTCGCGTATTTGCGCCGGCAATTCGTGCGGCGGCCGGGCGCCTTCTGAAGCTCGACCATCTGTCCCGGGTGTACGGCATCGCCTCGGCCAGCGACCAGGCCCGTTGTTTCAGCGATCGCGCGCTTGCCGCGCTGGGCGTACAACTGGATGTCGCCGGCGCCGATCGCGATCGCGTTCCTGCTACCGGCGGGTTGGTGGTGGTGGCCAATCACCCGTACGGCGCGGTGGAGGGGCTTGCCATCCTGTCGCTGATCCGTTCGGTACGGCCGGATGTCCGCGTACTTGCCAATCATCTGCTGGGCGCCTTGCCCGAGCTTCACGACGTCTCGTTCTTTGTTGATCCGTTCGGCACGTCGGGCTCTGCGCGAGCCAACGTGCGCGGCATTGTTGCCGCGATGCGCTGGGTTGCCGCGGGTGGGGCGCTGATCGTATTCCCGGCAGGTGAAGTATCGCACTTCGATATTCGATCGCGCGAGGTGCACGACCCGGCCTGGAGCCCCACGATTGCCCGGGTAATCCGCCATGCCCGTTGTGTGGTGACGCCCGTATTCGTCAACGGCCACAACGGCCCCGTGTTCCAGGCTGCCGGCGTGCTGCATCCGCGTTTGCGTACCCTGATGTTGCCGCGCGAACTGGCCAACAAACAGGGCATGGTGTTGCGCCTGGATGTTGGATCGCCCATCGCGTACAGCCGCCTGGAACAATGCGCCAGCGACGAGGAGATGGTGGAGTATCTTCGCCATCGCACGTACCTGCTGCGGCACCGCGTGCGGCGCGATGCCGTTGCCCCCGTGGGCACCACCCGCCCCAAGGCCTGCCAGCCAATCGTGGAGGAATTGCCGTGCGAGCTGATTGCCTCCGAGCTGGAGCAACTTCCCGCATGCCAGCAACTGACCCGGCAGGGCGATTACGTTGTGTTCTATGCCACCGCCGAGCAGGCGCCGGGCGTGGTTCGTGAGATTGGCCGCCTGCGCGAGATTACGTTCCGTGCGGCGGGTGAGGGCACCGGCAATGCATGCGATACCGACCGGTTCGACGATCATTACCATCATCTGGTGCTGTGGCACCGGGGGCACCGCCAGATCGCCGGCGCGTACCGTATCGGGCAGTCCGATCAGATTGTGCGCTGGCACGGCAGGAACGGCCTGTACACGGCCACGCTGTTCCATTACGATGCCCGCCTGCTGGATGCCATGGGGCCGGCGTTGGAGCTGGGTCGCTCGTTTGTGCAGCCTCGTTACCAACGCGAGTTCGCGCCGTTGATGTTGTTGTGGAAGGGCATCGGCGCGTATCTGCTGATGCATCCGCAGTACCGTGTGTTGTTCGGGCCGGTGAGCATCAGCGACGAATACAGCACCGCATCTCAGCGGATGATGACAACGTTTCTGGAGCGCACCATGCTCGATGCGCGGCTTGCCCCGCTGGTCCGGCCCGGCAATCCGTTGCGCGGGCGCGGCGCCAGGGCCGTTGCATGCACGCAGGCAACATCGGTGGACGATCTGGTGGCCGAGGTTCGCGACGTTGAAGCCAACGATCGTGGCCTGCCGGTGCTGCTGCGCCAGTATATGAAGCTCGGCGGCAAGCTGCTGAGCGTCAGCGTCGATCGTTCGTTCAGCAACGTGGTCGATGCGTTGATCTGCGTTGATCTTGCCCACACCGAGCGCACCATGCTTGCGCGATACATGGGGCCTGAGGGGGCCGCCGCGTTCCTGCGTCGCCACCAGAATACCTAGGCTGCCGCTCCCGGCCGGCCACCACCCCGGCCCGTGCGGCATGCCGTGCCGGCAATTGCCGGCATTCACCGCCGGAACAATACGTCACAACTCGTTGCCGAAGCGGCGGGCCATGGTACCATGTGCTCGCCGCTTCTTGTGTATTTTGCGCGCCGATTGAAACTTCCGGCTCATCATCGCTGACCAATGACCGTTCTGTATTTCGGCATAGCGCGCGACTGCGCGGAGTGTTCGAGCGAAACGCTCGACTGGCACGAGGGGCTTACCGTGGCGAAGCTGTGGGAGACGCTGATCGCATTGCACCCGGCGCTTGGGCGATGCCGCCCGATGGCGAGGGTGGCGGTTGCGATGCGCTATGTTTCGGATAACGAGGCGATCCCGTCCGATGCCGAGGTTGCCATCATCCCACCCGTTGCAGGAGGCTGATCATGATCGATTGCCGTGTAACACCCGAGGGCCTCGAGGCCGGGGCCTTGATTGCGCAGGCCAGCAATCCGGCGTCGGGCGCCGTGGCCACGTTTGTGGGCACCTCGCGCGATACCAGTTCGGCCAGGCCCGGGACGGCCGTGACCCTGCTGGAGTACGAGGCCTATGTGCCGATGGCCGAGATGGAGATGAAGATGATTGCCGCCGAGGCCTGCGAACGGTTCGATCTGCAGCGTGTGATAGCGCATCATCGTGTGGGCGTGGTGCCGTTGGGGCAGCCCGCCGTTGTGGTTGTTGTTGCCTCGGCCCATCGCGCGCCGGCGTTCGAGGGATGCCGCTACGTGATCGAGGAACTGAAGCGGCGCGTGCCGATCTGGAAGAAGGAAGTGTTCACCGACGGCTCGGAGTGGGTGAATGCGCGACCCTAGCAACAATCGTGGTGCCGCCCGGGCCGCGATGGCGGCAACCGTGATGCTGGCCTGCATCGTGCTGTGCATGCTCGCGGCCGGTTGCGTTCCGCCGCGCACAGGGGGCGATCGTCGTGGCCGGGGTGATTCCGGCCACGTGGAGATCACGCGCGCATTCAACCTGCGCATCCATGGCGCCGGCGACCCGGCCAGCCCGCCAATCCTGCGCATCCCGGTGGACGGCAAGCCTGCTACCGGCATCGGCAATGATGCGCTTACCGTTGAGTTCGAGATGCAGAGCCAGGCCCTGCCCGCCATCTCGATGCAGCTTGTGCATTGCGACCGCAACTGGGTGCCAACCGAGAATATCTTCGTGCAGGATCCCATGCGCCTGCGCGGCAACGACTTCGAGATCGAACGCGCGCCCGTGAGCGCAACGCATTACGACTACATCGTGCGCTGCACGATCCCGGGCGCCGCGGGCGGCCCGCATGTGCAGTTCGCGGGCAATTATCTGGTCCGCATCATCGATTACTACAACACGGGCACGGTGCTTGCCGAAGGGCGGTTCTTCGCGGTGGAGACCCGTGCGGGTGTCGGGGTGGAAGTGTACTCGGATTTTTACGAGAGCGCGCAGACCAAGGTTCTGCAGAACGGCTTGAAGGTGCGCGTGGAGGCCGTTCCGAACAACGACCTGTTCGGCGGGCGCATCACGGCCATTGACCTGTACCGCGCCGGTGAGTGGTCCAGCCCGATTGTCGCCGATCAGGAGTCCGAGCCGTCGTACGCCCAGGGTGAGCCGTGGGTAACGTGGGCGCCGTCGTTGCTGGGGAAAACGGTTGCCACATATGCCAATCTTCCGGCCGGCAACGAACATCGGCTGCTGGATTTGTCGGACCTGACGCTGTACCCAACCACCGGAGCGCCGCTTACAACAGTGCTCAGCGATATCCCGCGCAACTCATTCCTTGCGTACGATAACGATGGCGCCACGCCCGATCGCCTGGTGCCCTGGAGCGACGCCGACTACGTGTACTTCGCCTTCCGGCTGGATCTGGAGGGCAAGCGTGTGAGGGAAGATCTGTTTGTTGTTGGCACGTTCAACAACTGGACGCCCACACGCGAATGGCAGATGCACTTCGACACGACAACCAAGTTCTACATCGCCAAGGGGCTGATGCGCCGCGCCTATCACGAGTACCAGTACGTGGCCGGCAACTGGGATGACGATGCCGGAGTTCTTCGTAATGCCGATGCCACGCTGCTGGAAGGCAACAACAAGCTGGCAACGCAGCCGTATTACGCGCTGGTGTATTACCATGAAACCAGCGGCGGCGCGTTGGACAAGATCGTTGGCATCGGGCTGGGGCTTTCCGGCCAGCTGCGGTAACATCAATCATCAATCAATCGAAGATCATGATCCGTGTTGGTGTAATCGGTGTTGGGCATCTTGGCGCCATCCACGCAAAGCTGTGGCGCGGCGTTGAAGGCGCCCAGCTTGTCGGGCTGTTCGATGCCGACACCGCGCGTGCGGCCTCGGCCGCCGCCGAGCACGGCGTGCCGGCCTACGGCGACGTGGACCAGCTTTTGGCCGATGTGGACGCGGTGAGCATCGTGACGCCAACATCCACGCATGCCGACGTGGCCGCGCGTGCGCTTGCTGCCGGATGCCATGTGTTTATCGAGAAGCCGATCACGGCAACCTATGCCGAGGCCCAGCAGTTGATAACCATGGCCGACCAGCGAAGCCGTGTGTTGCAGGTGGGGCACATCGAACGGTTCAACCCGGCGTTCGAGGCGCTGGCCGATCACCGGCTGGAGCCGATGTTCATCGAGTCGCACAGGCTTGCCCAGTTCAAGCCACGTGCCACCGATGTAGCCGTTGTGCTTGACCTGATGATCCACGACATCGATCTGATCCTGGCGCTTACCGCCAGCCCGGTGACCGAAGTCCGCGCCAGCGGCGTCTCCGTTGTCAGCGACACGATCGATATCGCCAACGCTCGTATCGAGTTCGCCAACGGCTGTGTTGCCAACGTAACCGCAAGCAGGATATCGCAGCGGCCGATGCGAAAGATGCGCCTGTTCCAGCGCGATGCGTACATCTCCATCGATTTCGCCGAGCCGTCGGTCGAGATGTTCCGCATCGGCGACGACGTTGCAGCCACCGCTGCCGAGCTTGGCGCCTCCACGATGCTTCTGGGAGCCATCGAGCAGGGCACGCGCCGCCGCCTGATCACCTTCGAGAAGCTGCCGACGCCCGGCACCAATGCGCTTGCCGAGGAGCTTGCCCAGTTCGTTGCCGCGATTGCCACGGGCACGGCGCCAAGGGTTACCGGCCGTTCCGGCGCCGAGGCCCTGCGTGTGGCCGAGGAGATCATGCAGGAGATCGATCGCCGTACTGCCTCGCTTCCGCTGGCGTAGAATCGCGCGGTTGCATGCCTGTCCCATTTTTTTGAACATCGATCCCGGTTGATATCCATCGTGGCACCCGACTCCCGATTCATAACGTTTCCTCATCCAGTTATCCACGCCGTGGCCAACATCGCCGAGGCCGAAGGCCAGGCCATATACCTGGTGGGCGGCTACGTGCGCGACCTGCAGATGGGCAGGCCCGGCAGCGATATCGATTTTACCGTTGAGGGCAGCGGCGTGGACTTCGCGCGGATTGTCGCGCGCGAGCTGAACTCCCATGCCGTAATCTTTGAACGCTTCGGCACCGCGATGGTGCCGGTGGGCCAGTACAAGCTGGAGTTCGTGGGTACGCGGCGCGAGGAGTATCAGGAAGATTCGCGCAAGCCCATTGTAACCGAAGGCACCCTTACCGACGATCTTCGGCGCCGTGATTTCACCGTGAACGCCATGGCCGTGCGCGTGGGCGGCCCCGACAGCGGAACACTGGTTGACTTGTTCGACGGGCACGGTGATCTGGAGCGCAGGCTGCTGCGCACGCCGCTTGATCCGCACGTAACGTTCTCCGAGGACCCGCTTCGCATGATGCGCGCCGCGCGGTTCGCGGCGCAGTTGGAGTTCGATCTCGATCTATCGGCGTTCAAGGCCATCAAGGATCTTCGCGATCGGATCCGCATTGTGTCGCAGGAACGTGTAAGCGAGGAGTTCCTGAAGACGCTTGCGGCGCCCAAGCCAAGCATCGGCCTGGCGTTGCTGTTCCAGTCGGGGCTGCTGGAGCTGATTTTCCCGGAGGTGTGGCGGCTGGAAGGGGTGGATCTGGTGAAGACCGACGGGGCCGCGTACGCGCACAAGGATGTGTTCTGGCACACGCTCAAGGTGGTGGATAATATCGCCCGTGCGACCACGAACGTTTGGCTTCGGTTTGCCGCGCTTATGCACGACATCGCCAAGCCGCGTACCAAGCGTTTCATCGAGGGGAGCGGGTGGTCGTTCCATGGGCACGAGGAGGTTGGCGCGCGCTGGCAGGACAGGATTTTTCGCCGCATGAAGCTGCCGATGCGCGAGGCCGAATACGTGGCCAAGCTGGTGCGCCTGCATCACCGGCCAATGGTGCTGGTGGAGGAGGGCGTTACCGACTCGGCGATTCGCCGGCTTGTTGTTGACGCTGGCGATGATCTGGACGATCTGTTCACGTTATGCCGTGCCGATATCACCAGCCGTGATTCTGGGCGCGTGAAACGATATCTGGAGAATTACGAGCGCGTGATCGACCGTATTCAGGAGGTCCGCGAGAAGGATGCGCTGCGTGCGTTTCAATCGCCGGTGCGGGGCGAGGAGATCATGGCGATATGCGGCATCGGCCCGTCGCGCATGGTGGGGGTGCTGAAGGAAGCGATCGAGGAGGCAATCCTCGACGGCCGCATCCCGAACGAATACGAGGCCGCCAAGGCGTACCTGTTGGAGATCAAGGATCGTGTGCTGGCCGGCGAGGTGCCGTAGGCGCCTGTGGTTACGCGACGACAGTTACGGAACAACCGTCAGCACGGTACAGCATGCTGACGATGCCGTCTGGATCCGTGCGAAATACGTGCCGGCTGCAAGATTGTCCGGGAGCGTTACAACGTGCTCGCCGGGTTCCCGCCACCCTTCATCCAACGTAGCGATACGGCGCCCGCGAATGTCGATCAGGTTCAGGCGTACATGCTCGCCGCGGCCAATACGGTATTCGATGTGCCCTCCGGCGCTGCCGGGTTGAATTGGATTGGGCATTGCCTGTATTTCCAGTTCGCCGTCACGGTTATTACTGCCATCCGCCACTGTGCCCGGCACGAAACCTTGCCGCAGAATATCACCCTGCATTGTTGCAATGAGAGCGGTTGAAAACCCGGGATAGGCTACCGCGGAGTAGTTCCGGCTGTGCGTATCCTCTGTTCCGCCATACTCAACAGTCCATGTCGTTCCCGCATCACGAGTGCGGTAAATCAACCCTGCACTGCCCACCGCCAGGCCCTGCATTGTATTCCGAAAGGCAACCGCCCATACTCCGCGAGTGGTAGGCGCTACCGAGTCGATCTGCGATTGCCATGTGTTGCCACCGTCGATCGTTCGCCGGATGATGTTGCGCCGTTGGTCGCCGTTGCCTGTCAGTGGGCTGCCAATCGCCCACGCGGTATCCGTGCCGATGCTGATGATGCGATTGCATTGTTCGGCCACGCCCAGCTTCCGCCACTGCGTGCCGCCGTCGTCGGTGCGCCATACGCAGCGATCACGCGTGCTGAGGATAAGCGCCGTACGGTCCGACGAACACGAAACATCCCTGCAGCCGTACAGGCGCAGGCTGTCGCTGACACTGAGACGATCCCAGAACATCCCGCCAGTGGTCGTACGAAAAACCTCGCCTGTTATGGTTGTGCATATTCCGAACAGCGAGTCAGGCATCGATATGGAGATCAACCAGTCGTTGGTCGGGATCTGTACCATCTGCCATGAATAGCCTGCATCTGGCGAACGCAGGATTCGGCCACTATCACACGCGATGACGATCAGTTGCTTTGTTGGATGAACAACGCGGTGAAGCGTCAGAGCAAGTTTCCCGGCATTGGAGCCCGATGTGCTGACTGAATCACTGTACACCAGACGCCAGGTATTGCCGCTGTCTTCCGAGATTTGCACCACCTGACGGAACTGGCCGTTGCCGCCAACAGCTACGGCATGAAGGGAATCCGAGCAGGCTATATCGCTGTACGAGATATTCGGGCTTAGGCTCTGGACTTCCCAGCGATACTCCTGCGCCAATAATTCAGGTACTGCTGGGCATATGACCAACACCACAAACGCGATCAGCATTGTGCGAGCCACAAATGCTGAATGAAATCGGCGTGACAATCGATGTGTGCTCACATTCATGTGTATTCCCTCATTCAATTACCTGCGTCAGGTAGTTCCCCAACTGCGTTGAGGTACTCGCACACGGGTGTACATGCAGCACCAAATGTTGATGTACACATGCCGCCTCCGTTCGGCATGCCAATCGGTGACCACGAGACTGTTCCGCCTGGGTCAAGACAAACACGGAATGACTGTAGGCAGCAGAGGGGATCGCATGAGCGCACGCCGTACTCTGGCGGGGTTGCAATACGCCAGCATACGCCGGCACTAACGCGCCATTTGGTTGAACAAACAGGGGGATCGCCCGGGGCTGGTTCATCCGCGCCCTTGCGGGGAGCAAATCCCATGGGGTTGTCACGAATCAGCGCGGCCACGGCGGCTTTGAAGATGTCGGGGAGGTTGGTATACGCAGTCGAGCAGGATGAATCCGGAACGCCGGTCAATCGAATCATTGTGATCTGGACATCATCGAATTGGTCGCAGGCTCCCTGGCGGTAGTAATACTCTATTTGGAACCAGTTATTGCATAACCCACCATCAGCACGATGCGCGGGAAGAAGGGCCTCCAGATAAAACGGCCCCTCAAACGGTTTGTCGTGGCAATCGGGCTCGCATGGTGTAAGCCCCTGAGCCATGGTTTGGGCTGGCGTCATTTGCAATGAAAGCAGGGCTCCCAAAATGATCAGTAATCTTGCTGAAAACCTCATGATAGTCCCTCCCCTGAAATTTTACGTGGAAGTGGGGGGGGGTATACTGGAAAGTATACAATCGCTACAACTCTGGCAATACCAATAACACGGCGTAGCGCTCAACGCAAACGGACTTCGCGTGCTTACATCACAATTTCTTGACGTGTGTGGGGGGATGGCCTATACAAGCTCAGGCGTCGCAAAAATATGTACCGCAATGTGAAAAAAGCAAGTGTGTGACGGACAATGATAACCGTGCCGTAGGCCTACATGAACCCGACGTGCATCGTCAGGAAAAGCCCGCCGAAGTTGGTGATCGGATCGTTGCGGAGGCTTTCCATGCCGGGATGCAGCGGGATGTAGAAGTAGCGGATGTTCACCCCGAGCAGCGGCCGGCTGCCGCCGATCTCGGCGCCGATCCCCACGAACCCGCCGGCGGTGACGCGCGCGCTGGCATGCCCCATGCTGGTGAAGAACTCGTATTCGTACGGGAGCGCCACGATAAGACTTGGCCCGATGCCCACGTTGGCATACGGACGGAAATTGTCCACCAACACCTGCTCCAACAGTCTATATCGCAACCCGATCGTAAGCGGCAATGTGTACAGCCGGTTGATCTTGCCCGGCACCCGCCAATCCTGGCGATCGTAATCGTACTGATCGAACTCGTCGCGGTTGCGCGAGCCGGTTATGCCAAGATTGATGAAGCCGGAAAGCGTGTGCGAGTAGTTGTGCTGGTAAAACCCGCCTATCCCGAATCCGCTGTTCGAGAACAGGATATCGATGCCGGCCACGTCGCGATAGTCGGCCGTGATGCCAAGGCTGTCGATCAGTGAACGTGCGGGGGTGAACAGGAAAAGCGTGTCGGGCGAAACGCGGGGCTGCTCTTCAGGGAGGTTCGCCGGCCCGCCGTGCGGAATCCCGGTTACCTGCGCCTGCATTGTTGCCGTGCCTGCAAGCAGCACCAGCGCCGCCAGGGCAACCGCCACCGCAGCGCCCCGGGGCGTGTTCGTAATCCTTGATATGACAGGCCGGCACATCATGCTTGCCACCAGGTCCGCAATGCAGGGTAAGGATGCTCCACATTCTCACGACGTGGAGCGATGCGGAAAAGTATACGCGCTGTTCGGCGAAGATGCCAGCCAAATCATGGCCCGGCGCCGTGCCCCGAGTGCCGGTTGTATCCCGGCCTTGCCGTGCGCGGGTGCCGTGTGGCTGCGCGTTTGGCGGCCACCCCGAACAGGTGGGTGGCGGGATGCCGATATGCGGATCAGCCCAGCGGCACGGGCGTGTACTGCTCGGCTGCCTGCACGCGATCGATGTGCCAGCATGCTACCGAGTGGCCCGTTTCAATCGTCACCAGCGGTGGCTCGTCGCTGATACACAGCGCGTCGGCGTACTTGCAGCGCGTGCAGAAGTGGCAGCCCTTGGGGAAGTTCGTTGGCGCGGGCACCGTGCCGTCGATCGTGGCAAGGCGCTCCTTGTGATGCCCGAGTCGGGGAATCGATTTCAGCAGGCCGATCGTGTACGGGTGCCGCGGGTTGTAAAAGATATCCTCCACATTCGCGTACTCAACGATCTTGGCCGCGTACATCACGGCCACGCGGTCCGACACCTCGGCGATTACCCCCAGATCGTGCGTGATCATGATCACGCCCATCGCGAACTCCTCCTGCAGCCTGTTGATAAGCTCCAGAATCTGCGCCTGCACCGTAACGTCCAGCGCGGTGGTCGGCTCGTCGGCGATAAGCAGCCCGGGGTTGCACGAAAGCGCCATCGCGATCATCACACGCTGACGCATGCCGCCGGAAAGCTGGTGCGGGTACTCCGTGTAGCGCTGCTCGGGGGCCGGGATGCCCACCAGTCGCAGCATCTCGATGGCGCGGTTGCGCGCCTCGGCCTTGGAAACCTTCTGGTGCAGGATAACGGCTTCGTCGATCTGATGGCCAACCGTGAACACCGGGTTCAGCGACGTCATCGGCTCCTGAAAGATCATCGAGATCTCGTTGCCGCGAATCGCTCGCATCTCGTCCTCGGAGATGTCCACGATGTTCCGCCCCTTATACAGGATCTCGCCGCCCACGATCTTGCCCGGCGGGTCCGGAATCAGGCGCATCACCGAAAGCGCCGTCACCGACTTGCCGCAACCTGACTCGCCCACCACGCCGAGCGTTTCGCCGCTGTCAACTTCATAGCTGACACCGTCAACCGACCGAGCCTCGCCGTCGTCGGTGAAGAAATACGTCTTCAGGTTCTTTATCTCGAGGAGCTTTGCCATGGAACAAGCGAGTTACGAGTTGCGAATGTCCGGTTACGTGAGTGCGCCGGCCGGAAGTACCTGGCGCCCGTGTGCCTGATTGGCCCACACTTGGCTGACACTGATGCGGAGGCGGAAGGTGCCCGCCGTTGTCGGGATGCGCGCGGCCGCCGGGATCAGCGCTTCATCTTTGGATCGAGCGCGTCGCGGAGCCCATCGCCCAGCATGTTGAAGGCAAACACCGCCAGCGCGATTGCGATTGAGGGATAGATCGCCAGCCCCCAATTGGAGTTCGCCATGATATTGCCGTAGCCATCCTTGATCATCTGGCCCCACGACGACATCGGCACCTGAACGCCAAGCCCAACATACGCAAGCGAAGCTTCGGCGATGATGGCGCTGGCAAATCCGGCGGTTGTGATTACCGTGATCGGGCCAAGCGCATTGGGGAGCATGTGGCGGAAGATCGTGCGCATCGAGCCGAAGCCCAGCGCGCGCGTGGCCTCAACATACTCGGTTTCGCGAAGGGAGAAGAACTGCCCGCGCACGATGCGGGCTGTGTCCACCCAGTTGGCGACGCCGATTGCGATGAATGCCTGCCAGAACCCCGCGTTGCTCTGCTTGATGCCGGGCCACACCACCGATACCGACGGCACCACGTATTGCACCCAGATGCTCTGCCATGCAATCGAAAGCGCGATAACAAGCAGGATGAACGGGAAGCTCCAGATAACGTTGGCGGCGTACATGATAACGGCGTCCACCCAGCCGCGGAAATAGCCCGCCAGGGCGCCCAGCACCATCCCGATGAACAGCGAAAGCAGCTCCGCGCCAAGGCCAACCAGCAACGATACCTGCGCGCCGTGAATCAGCCGGCTCAGCACGTCGCGCCCAAGATCGTCGCTGCCAAGCATGTACACCAGCTCCTGATGCCAGTCGGCCTCGGAGCTGCCGGCCAGGGCCGAAAGCGGGAGCGATGCAGCGCGATCCAGCACATCCACATACTGCACGCTGTCACCAACCACTCGATAGCTCTTTACGGCAAGGTATTCCTCACGATACGCGCCACCGTTGGATTTCTTCAGCAACACCTGGCCGCGAAACCCGGAGGGCTTGCGCACGAATTCCAGAACCTGCCGATTGGGATCCATCGGAGCGATGATCGACGCGAACATCGCGGTAAAAGCCAGAAGCGTGATGATGACGAGCCCGACCATCGCAAGCTTGTTCTTGCGCAGCCTTCGCCACGAATACCACCACAGTGACCGCGAGGGCGCGGCATTGGCTTCGCTCCCTGGGGTTGGAGGTAGATCGCGAACGGTATCGGTCATGGAACTGATGTCCGGGGATTGGCACGATGGAACACGCACTGCGTGCGGGCCCTGCTACGGATGACCCGCAAGAATAGAACCTCCGTCCGAAAAAACCAACCATCAAGATTGTCTTTCGGCGAATGATTTCGTGATTGGCAGGACTGCGATTCGCGCCGGTAACCGCGGCGGCGCTTCAGTGCGCGATCGTTATCGGGAAGCTTATCGGCCCCTCCGGCGTGCTTACCACCACCACGTACCAGCCCGAGGGTACGCCGGCCAGGTTGGCCTGGAAGGTGCGATGCCGGCTTGCAAGCGTGCCCGAAGCGCTGGCGCGCTCGGCCGTGGCCAGCATCGATACCGTCGGTTGGCCGGCCAGGTTGTACACGACAGGCGCATCCAACGGCGCAAGCCCGTCCGCAGGCCCATAGGCGGCCACCTCGATCCGCAGGCGCATCGAAGCCGGGTCCAGCGTGGGCGCCGAAGCAACAACCATGCGTTTGGTTGCGCTTGCCGGGCGGAATCCGATGGTTGCTCCGCAATTGGTGCCCGTGCCATAAAACGCCGGTACAGCCGGGCCTGAAAGCGCGATCAGCGCCACGTCGCATTCGGCGTCAATCATCAACGTGTCCGCCGTACGGCCGTTCGGCGTTGGATTGTAGCATACAAGCAGGCGGCGGGTTTCTCCCGGAGCCAGCGTCATCGGCAATTGGGAGGGGGGAATCGAGAAGTCCTGATTGCCCAGCAGATGCGCGTTGGCCAGCGTGATCGTCCTGGACGAATACGGATTGGTGACCGCGATGGTGTCGCATGTCGCCTGGCCGATCGTCAACGGTCCGGTTGGCGCGTTCACCACAAACGGCAGCCCGGTGCGCTCGATGAAGCCCGTGTACACGGCACCGCTGCCGTCGCGTGCAAGAAAGCGTCCGTCGCGCGTGGAGTCCACCAGTCTGATCCGGACACGCACGGCCTGTGCTGGCGGCGGCGGATCGGCGGCCAGTTCCACATTGGTGCTGAACGCCGGGTCGATCGCGATCGACGTAACATCGCATGGGCTTGAAATCGTGAACTCGTACTGGCGGCACGCGCTTCGCTCGTCGGTAACCACGGTTGCGGCCAGCGGGTTCAGCGTTCCGGCAACAACCCGCTTGCCGTTGATCAACACCGTGTACGAGCCGGTTGAATCGGTGGCTATCAGGCGTACGGTTACGCGCTTTACGGAGTCGGCGTTGGTGCTGTCCACCGTCATCGCCACGTTGTGCGAGCCCGCGGCGTCCAGCACGATTGTCGTGCCGCAGGCCGACCACGCCGTGAATGTGCGCTCCAGACACTTGCCGCGCACCGAGTCGACAACGATGCCTTGCTCCGGGCGGGGATCGTTGTAGGCGACAAGCAACGGCATCGACCTCGATCGAACGCCGTTGGCGATCACCGTAACGGCGTACCACCCGGCCGGCAGCAGGCGGCGCCCCGGGCGCCCAAGTGCCACGCGTACCTGCGTGCTGGAATCCGTCCACCGCGCATTACCCGCATCGAACTCTGCATACCGCAGCACATCACCATCCACACGGTCCTGGCCAAACCTGCGAAGCTCAACAACGGGATAGTTGAACGGGGCGTCGAATGTGCTTCCGTTGCTGGCACTGCTGGCCCCGTTTGCGTTGTCGCGGAAACCATTTCCGCTGATGGCAAGCGTAAGCCGTTCGCCGTCGGGGTGCTGCGTGCGTGTTGGCGTCATGCGCACTATTACCGGCCGCACGGAGTCGACGTAGCCAAAGTCCTGTTCGGCGATTACCGTGCCACGTGCTGCATCGCATCCGCCGGCATTCTGCGTTATGCCGCCACATATCAGCAGGCGCGAATCCGGCAACACCGCCGCGGCGTGAGCGTACACCGCTTCCGGCAGATCGCTTCCGGCGCGCCAGGTTCGGGAAACAGGGCTGAAGATCTCCGTTGTGCGGAGCGACGTATTGCTGCCGTCCAGACCGCCGCTAACCAGTACCTGCCCGGTTGGCAGCAGCGTTGCGGTATGCCGCGCGCGGGCCGTTGCAAGCGGGCCAACCGTGATCCAGCCGCGAGTCCGTTCGTCGTAGATCTCGCACGAGGAAATCGGCTTGTTCGAAGCGCCGTACCCGCCGCTGACCAGCACGGCGCCGCTGGGCAACACCGTGGCGTTGTGGCCCCATCGGGGTGCGTTCATCGGCGCGGTTTGCAGCCACTCGTCACAGGCGGGATCGTACACATAGCACGATGCCAACGTTCCAGACGATGTGCCGCCTGCAACAAGCACGTTGCCGCTTGGAAGCAACGAAGCCGTGTGGAAGAACCTCGGTTCTGGCAGCGTTGCCACCGTATCCATGCCGCTCTGGGGATTGTAGCGCTCAACGGTCCCAATGCCACCAGGCGTTGTGCCATCGGTGCCGCCTACAATCAGCAGTGAACCATCCTGCAGCAACGTTGCGGTATGCTCAAATCGCGCGCGCAACAGCGAGGGGCCGGCTGATGCCGTTGCGGGATGAACATCGCCCGCGTTGATCAGCAGCGTTGTTGCGGCCAATGCCGAGGTGGAGCGCCCACCCACCACCATGATGCGCGGAGGGCTTGTTGCAAGCAGCGTGGCCGTGTGCCCCACAATGGCGAGCGTGGGTATCCCCGCCGGTGTCTCCCACGCCGATGCCTCGAACGCATAACGCTTGGATTGCGCCTGTATCGAGCCAACGCAGTCGGTGGTTCCGCCAAGCAGCGCCCCGAATCCAGCGGGCGTCATCGTAAGTGTTGGCCAGATGCTTGGTGATGGGAGTTGGTCGCCGGCCGACATCCGGCTTACCGAGTAGTCCAACAGGAAGGTGCCCAGATGTTGCAGTTCCGGGTCGGCCGGGCCATTGCGTTTGCCGCCAACACCACACCACAGCAAACCAGTGGGGAGCATCGTGCCGGCGAAGTACGACTCCTCCAGCGGCAGCGTTGGGCCGGCCGCCCATGTGCCGGCGTTCGGGTCGTAAATCTCGCTGGTGGCAAGGGCATAACAGGTATTGTCCTGCCCGGCCACGTGGGCGTCGATCCCGCCCACAATCATTACCCGACCGTCGGGAAGCAGAAACGCTTGGTGATCGCATCGGCCGCGCGAAAGCGAGCCCGTGGCCCGCCATGACTCGGTGGCGGGGTCGTACAGCGCGCATTGTTTCAGCATGCCCTTTGTGCCGCCCCAACCGCCTGCCAGCAACACCATGCCGTTGTGCAACCGTGTCAGCGAATGTTCGCCGCTGGGTTCGCCAATCAGTGATGCCGTGGCCCGCCACTGGCCGGTTGCAGGGTCGAACAGGTCGCACGTTGTGCTGTACGAGTAGCCGCTTACAACCAGCACCCGGCCGTCGGCCAGCACGGCCATCGCGGGCGCTGTGCGGCCGGCGCTCATCGTGCCGGCTGCTGCCCATCGGCCGGTGGCGGGGTCGTAGATTTCCGCCGACGCCAGTATCTGGCTGCCCGAGCCGCCAATGCCGCCGGCAACAAGCACGCGACCGTCGTTCAGCAACACGGCGCACGCGCGGCCGCGCGGCGTGTTCATCGTGCCGGTCATCGTCCATCGATCGGTGGCGGGGTTATACAGCTCGCAGGTGCGCATTGCCGAATCGCCCACGCCGCCTATTGCCAACGCCTGGCCATCGCGCAACAGCACCACGCAATGGTGTGCTCTGGGCAGATTCATCAATGCGGCAGGGCGAATCGTGTTGCGCAGCGGATCGTACAACTCGCACGCGGTGGTATGGTTCTCCGGCAAATCCAATCCGCCCGTGATCAGCACCGAGCCGTTCTGAAGCAGCGTGCCAACGGTACGGTAATGGTGATATGTGGCGGTGGGGCCATCCATCCATTCCCACGATGCTGGCTGCGAACGAAGCAGGGGGCCGCGTGCGGCCAATGCCATCACGAAGGTTGCAATGCCGACGAGAATACGAAGAGCGGGCATGCCCATACGGAACATTCCTTACGCGCCGGAGGTTGTGGGGATGGGGTAATTGTCAAGGGTTTTCCCGGATTCATTACACGCATGAATCCGGGCACGATACGCCGCGCCACAGGGCAACCCTTGAAAAGCCATCGGCGGCACGGCGCGCATTGTAAGCGCCCCGGCGCGCCTGCTTGCAGCCTGTTAGGACAGGCGAACCTTTGGATCGAGCAGCGAGTAGATGATATCCACCGTGAAGTTCACCGCAACGAAGATGATCGCCGTGAACAGCACCGTTCCCTGAATCAGCGGGAAATCCAACTGGATAACCGCGTCGAACGCCAGGCGGCCGATGCCGGGCCAGTTGAAGATCGATTCCACGAAGAACGTGCCGGCAAGCGTGCCGGCAAGCCACGTGGAGACCGTGGTCACAACCGGGTTCAGTGCGTTGCGAAGCGCGTGCTTCAGTACCGTCACCTTCGTGGAAAGCCCCTTGGCGCGAGCCGTGCGCACATAATCCTGGCTCATTACGTCCAGCATCGAGCTGCGCGTAATGCGGGCGATGATCGAAAGCGGGCGGGCGGCCAACGCCATCAACGGGAGGATCAGCTTCGTGAGATTGATCCGGTTGCCCTCGAATACGTAGCCCGAAGCGCTCTTGATCCAGCCCAGCCACTGGTTGAACAACACCTGCATGAAGTTGGCGAGCACGAACACGGGAACGGATATGCCCAGCAGCGCGATCACCATCACCGTGTAGTCGAACCAGGTGTTCGGCTTCCAGGCTGAGATTACGCCGATGCCAACGCCAAGGATCGTGGCAATCAACAACGACGTCGCGGCCAGCATCGCTGTGGCGGGGAAGCGCTCCAGAATCGTTTCGCGCACATCCAGGTTCGAGGCAAAGCTGCGACCAAGATCACCGGTTACCGCCTTGCCAAGAAAGTCCGCGAACTGAATGTAGATCGGCTCGTCCAGCTTCCACATCTTCCGGATCGAAGCCAGCGTCTGCAAGTCGGTCCGCTGCCCGGCCACAAGCCGTGCCGGGTCGCCGGCCGGAAGCACGCGCACCAGCACGAACGTGACGGCAATCACGCCGAAGATGATCAGCACCGAATTCACCAACTGCCGGAGAATGTACGTCGCCATACGCCAGTATTGCCTCGGGAAAGTAACCGCCGCCGCCAGTGCCACGATAAAGGCCCTGCGCCGAACAAGCCGGGCGAAGATAGCGACGCGCGCGCGCGCGATGCAACCCGTGTGTTGACGGCGCAGGTCAATCGGGCTGTGTTGCGCGCGCGGAGCGCCATCATGGCGTGGTAGCTGGGCGCGCAGTGCGGCCGGGGTGCATCGATTTCGTACACGGTGTTGCGCCGTGTTGCCGTGCGCCACGATAACTTGCGCCCATGGACGCATCCAACCCCAACCGGGAACTGACCCTGCCGATGACTCGTCGCCAGAGAGAGGTGCTTGATTCACTTCGCGGGCGATCGTTCAACTACGATGCCGCGCGTGCCGACCAAATCAACGCCGAGCATGGCTGGACCTTTGAGACCGCCGAAACAGTGCTTCCGGCCGAGCCGCCCGGGCCGCCGGCCGCGCGAGGTGCCTTTGCCGTGGCGCGCGAGGTACTGGAAAGCTGCACGTTTGTTGATCCTGCGGTGATCCGTGCGATCTTCGATCCGGCAACGCCATTGCTGGGCCGCGACTTGCTGCTGCTGGTGAAGCCCGCGCCATTTGTTCGCCTTCAGTTCGCCGCGCGTGTTGTGCGTGTGATCGATACCAGCAATGCCGAGGAAAGCGCCTGGGGGTATGCCTATCGTACGCTGGAAGGGCATCTGGAGCAGGGGGAGATATGCTTCAGCGTCCACAAGCGCCATGCCGACGGAACCCTGCGCATCAGGGTGGAACGGTATTATCGCATGGCGCCGATCACCAACCCGATTGTGCGCATCGGCTCGCGACTGGTAGGCCCGCGCCAGCAGCGCCGTTACATGCGGTACGTGTTGCGAAGGATCCCGGAGCTGGTGGCCGAGGGGATGGCGTCGGGTGCTGCTTGATGGACAACCAACGGCGCGCTTCGCGCCACCGCTTGACTTTCACTTCGTGGCGCGATACATTCGCGCCGTGACTCAACCCCGGTTGTCCGGCCAGGCCCTGCATGGGCTTCCGGACGATTCACGTACACATAACCACACGGATCCGCATGGCACATTGATAGATCGGTACAGCCTTCTCCTCAAGCGTTTACGCCAGTACGGTGTGCGCGTGCAGGGGATGGACGAATGGCATTTACCCCAACACCATTCGCGAGGGCTTCTGATCCATGAAATGTTCACCGCAGAATTCACGCCACGTTGGCGCGCTTGTGCCGCTGGTAACCAGCGCCATGAGCCGCCGTGTTCCCAATGTCCGCTTTGAAGTGCTTCTGGACGCCGTAAGCGCGGCCGTGGAGCGTTCCATGCAATCGGCCTTCCTGCAATCCGATCGTTCACCCGCTGAAGTGTACTGTTGGCTGCGAACCGCAACCATGCGCGAGCTGTTGCGCGAATTCCGGCTGGCCGGCCGTTACGTTGGCCACGAGCATCCCGCCACCGCGTTCGATGATGAACCTGGATACCACACCGCCGACCACGGCGCAATGCGGAGTGTGCTGTGGGGATGGCTGGTGCAGCATCTGGGCCACTCCGTTGCCGAAACAATGTGGCTGCACTCGATCGAGGGATGCCCGCCGCGCGACATTGCCGCCATGCAGCGTACAAGCGTTGCATCGGTGAAGGCGCGGATCACCCGGGCACGAAAAACAATGCGCCGGCATCGTGCCGCGCTTGTGTAGCCGTGCAATCCGGCCGGTTCGCGGGCCACGTCGTGTGCGAATACATGGGCGGATATGTGACCGTGATAAAAAAAAGCCCGCTTGTGATGTTCGATGTCGACGAATTTCCTACCAACTGGTTCTATCAAGTGATGGTGCACGAGAACGGGCGTTTACTGTGGAAATGTCCCGCTTGAACCTCACCATCACGCGAGCACGCCGTGTACGACACTTGTTGGTTGGTGTTGTGCGTGGTGTTCCAAACGCGGAGGCCGTCACCCCGGGTCCCGCGAATGCCGGCGTGATGGTGCGCACATTCACAATCCAACGGAATTGTGTTCACCATCACACGCAAGGTTGCGGAATGCGCATGACAGGGTTCTCCTGCAAACGGCACGGCTTATGCGTGAGGACCCTGTCCCCGTCGGTTCGGGAAGCCGTCGGCGCGGATGTCGGCTTTGGCGGTACCGATGGAGGTTCCACCATGGCATTCCGCAGGGCGGGTTATGTAGGTCGCGGCAGGTCAGGGAAGTAATTCCATTGCGGTCGCGAAGGCATCTCCCGGAGAACATCGGATCGGCTCGTGGCGCGGGCGTCTTATCAGTCGGTTCTTATAGTGCGCCCGTTACTGGTGCCGTTGTGTGCCACGCATCGTTCCGATTGCCAACCGGGATTTGTACAACCCGATGCCGTTGCCTACGTGGGCGGAGTGGCGACTGCCACATTGGAGTCGCACGGAACGCCGGTCTCTCATACACGAGAGGCCGGCGTTTTCGTTGTGGCATAGGCGCTGTGGTGCGTATGCCAGTGCCGCTGCCGTAATCGATGCCGACCGCTGTGTACAGCAAACGCCTGGATACGAACAGGCCTGGCAAGCAGTGCTTCCAGGCCCGGGTGTGCGGAGCATCTTACGGATCGCCGCCTATGTGCTTTTGTTCCCCATATACCGATCGTACCACATGCATGCGGTCAGCAGATTCCAGATCTCGCGATCGAAGTTCACCTGGCCCGAAGCATGCCGTGCGAACATGTGCTCGATGAAATCCTTCTGGAACATCCCGTGCTTCATGATCTCCGAGCCCATGATATGCTCGCGCGCGAACGACGCCAGGCGTCCTGTGCGCAGCCACTCGCGCACCGGCGCTGCAAATCCCTGCTTCGGGCGATAGATGATCTCGTTCGGCAGGATGCCCTCGGCCGCCTTCTTCAGGATGTACTTCGGCTCGTTGTTCTTCAGCTTCAATGCGGAGGGGATGCGGTACGAGAACTCCACCAGGCGATGATCCAGGAACGGCACGCGCGCCTCGATCGACACCGCCATCGACATCTTGTCCACCCGCATCAGCAACAGCTCGCCAAGGCGGCTCTTGAACTCGTAGTAGATCATGTCGCGCAGATAGTCGTCCGGCAGTTCGCCCTTGGCCATCTGGCGCGCGTGGTTCATGTAGTGCGTTGCAATCCGCCCGGAGCGCTGCACCCCGGCCCGGAACTCCGGCGACAGCAGGCGAGCCTTCTGTTGTTCGGTGAAGCTTACCGCGCCGCCGTAGAACGACGAATCACCCTCGGCCGCACGGCGCGCGTAATCGGTCATGATCCAATCCGGCCGGAACGCCTTCAGGCCGGCGTAGGCCATCTTGCTGGCGAAGCGGGGGAGCATGCTGTGGTAATACCGCTGGAACCGTAGCTCGCGCTGGTACAGCTTGTAGCCGGCGAACTGCTCGTCGGAACCCTCGCCTACCTGCACCACTACCGTTCCGGACTCGCGCGCCAGCTTGCTAACGAAGTACATCGGCACGCACACCGGGTCGGCATTCGGCTCGTCCTGATGCCATACCATCGAGGGGAGGAAGTCGATAAGATCCTTCTCCTCCAGAAAGATCTCGTGGTGGTTGGTGCCGAACTTGCCCGCGATCTGCCGTGCAAATCCCAGCTCGTTGTATTTCTCCAGATCCCGGTAGCCAACCGAAAACGTCTCCACCGGGCGATCCATCAGCTCCGACATCAGGGCCACGTTCAACGAGGAATCGATGCCGCCGGAAAGCAACACGCCGAACGGCACGTCGGCCATCATGCGCAGCTTGATCGAGTCGCGCAGCAGGCGGCGGATATTCTCCACGCAGTAGTCCTCGCGCGCGCAGTCGGCGGGGGAATGCTCCTCGGTGCGGTTGTTCATGTCCCAGTACTGCCGGCGCGTTGCCGTGCCGTGGCGATCAATCACCATGTAGTGGCCGGCCTCCAGCTTGTGGATCCCCTTGAACAATGTTTCGTTCGGCGGGGTCATCAGCAGCGACAGGTAGTCGTACAATCCCTGTTCGTTCAGCTCGCGCGCGATCGCCGGGTGTTCCAGAATGCTCTTGATCTCCGATCCGAAGAACACCGCGCCGGCCTGCATCGTGTAGTACACCGGCTTGATGCCGATACGGTCGCGCACCAGCAGCAGCTCCTGTTTGCGGGCATCCCAGATGGCGATGCCGAACATGCCGTACAGCTTGGTGATGAACTCCAGCCCGTACTCCTGATAGGCGTACAGGATGGTCTCGGTGTCGGTGCGGGAGTGGTATGTGTAACCGCGCGATTCCAGATCGCGGCGGATCTCCATGTGGTTGTAGATCTCGCCGTTGAACACAATCCAGATCGTGCCGTCGGCGTTCGACATCGGCTGATGCCCGGCCGAGGAAAGATCCACAATCGAAAGCCGTCGGAATCCAAGCCCGACACGGCGATCAGGGGTGAGATAGATGCCGGCGTCGTCCGGCCCCCGGTGGGTGATCGCGGTGGTCATCCGCTCCATGAGCTCCGGAGTGACCAGTGATTCCGTACCGCCGTAGTTGAAGATGCCAAGGATGCCGCACATGGGGCTGAATTCTGTGAGAGAAATCGGAGAAGGATCAATATACTCGTTTCAAGCCGGAGCGCATGTTGCCCGCGCGCCGGTGAACAACCGTATACACGAACCAATCGTGGGCGAACCGTGTTGAAGGGCAGCCGGCCACGGTGCCAGTACGCGCCGGGTTTGGCCGTTAACTACGCATCAACATCATGAAACGGATCGGGATTATCGGCGCCGGCGTTGGCGGCCTTGCCACCGCGATATACCTGCGCGCCGGCGGCTGCAACGTCACCGTCTTCGAGAAAAACGAGGGCGTGGGAGGGAAGCTTTCGCGCCTTCGTGCCGATGGGTTCACGTTCGACCTTGGTCCCACCGTGTTGACGATGCCCTTCGTGCTTCGTTCCCTGTTCGAGCATTGCGGGCGGCGAATGGAGGATTATCTGCGGATCGACCCGGTGGAGCCAACCTGCCGCTATCACTGGAGCGATGGCGCCACCTTCGATGCGTTCAGCCGTGGCGAGCGCCTTTCGGCCGAGCTTCGCCGCGCCTTCCCAGGGGATGCGGATGCCGCCGAGCGGTTCCTGGATGACATCGCACAACTGTACGAGGCCACGCGCGACGTGTTCCTGTTCAACAGCTTCGCCGGCGCCCGCGAATTCCTTCGCCCTGCCAATGCCCGCCTGTTGCCGATGCTGCCGCGGCTGGGTGTTGGCACCACCGTGCATCGCAGTCTCAGCCGGCGTTTCCAGTCGGCAAGGCTGGTGCAGTTCTTTTCCCGGTTCGCCACGTACAACGGCTCGTCGCCGTATCAGGCGCCGGCAACGTTGAACGTGATTCCGCATGTCGAGCTGGCCTATCGTGCCTGGTATCCGCGCGGTGGCATGGCGGCCGTGGTCGACGCGCTGGCGCGCCTGGCGGGCGAACTTGGCGTTGAGATACACACCGGCGCGCAGGTGCGGGCCGTGCATCGTGCCGGGCGCAGCGTTACCGAACTGGAGGTCAACAACACCGCGTACGCGTTCGATGCCGTGGTCTCCAATGTGGACGCCCTCTGGACGTATCGCAATCTGCTGGTGCCTGCCGGCGTGCCGATGCCGCGGTCGGTGGCGCGCGCCGAGCGCTCGTGCTCGGGGTACCTGATGCTCCTTGGCGTGCGCGGCACGCACCCGCAACTGGAGCATCACAACATCTTCTTCAGCGACGATTACCCCGATGAGTTCACCGACATCTTCCAGCGCCGGCGATTGCCCGGCGCGATGACCATCTACCTGTCGATAGCGTCCCGTGCCGACAGCTCGCTGGCGCCCGACGGCTGCGAGTGCTGGTACGTGCTGATGAACGCGCCCGCCTCCGGTATCGATCACCGTGACCCCGAGGCGGCCGCCGGCTTCGAGCGCGCCGTGCTTGCACGGCTGGCGTCGTTTGGGCTGGCGCCGGAAATTCTGTGGCGCGGCGGGCTGCGGCCGGCCGATATCGAAACGCGATACAACAGCGCCGATGGCGCGATCTACGGCGCCTCCTCGAACTCGCCGTTCGCCGCGTTCCTCCGGCCCAAAAACCGCGCGCCGTATCTGCGCAACTTCTACTTCGCCGGCGGAAGCACGCATCCGGGCGGCGGCGTGCCGCTGGTGATCCTCTCGGGCAGCATCGTTGCGCGCATGATACTGGCCGGCCGTTAGCGCGCAGCGTGCAGGCCCGCGCCAGTGATACCACCGGCGTGGGCCGTGTCAATCACCATGCGCGCCGACGCCGCGGACCGTTGGGTGCTACGGGTACAGGCGGTGAACCTGCCAGGGCGTATCGGGCGTACCGCGCTCGTACACGATGCGATCGTGCAGGCGGAACTCGCCGGCGGTCCAGAACTCGATGCGCAAAGGCCGTAGCCGGAACCCCGACCAATGCCCGGGCCGGGGAATGTCGGCATCCTTGAACCGTTCCTCGATGGCGGCTACGCGGTCCAGAAGTTCCTGGCGCGAATCCAGCTCGCTGCTTTGCGCCGATGCCCAGGCGCCTATCTGGCTGCCCCGTGCGCGCGAGGCGAAGTATGCGTCGGCCTCGGCCGGGGTCACGGGCTCCACGGCGCCTTCGACGCGTATCTGGCGGCCAAGGGGCTGCCAGAAGAAACACAGGGCAGCGTGTGGGTTGGCCAGCAGCTCGCGCCCCTTGCGGCTTTCAAGGTTGGTGTAGAACACGAAGCCGGAGTTGTCGAACCCTTTAAGCAGTACTATCCGAACCGACGGGCGCCCATCCGGTGAGGCGGTTGCCAGCGAGACGCTGTTGGATTCCGGTATGCCCGCGTTGGCGGCCTGCTGGAAGATCTCGGCAAACAGTTCAAATGGATTGCTGTGTTCCATGGCTGGGGTATCAAGTGAGATATGGGCTGCATCCGCCGGGGGGCGGGGAATCCGTGCAAACCGAGTCGGGTGAGGCAAACCTTCGATTCGGAAGCATGTCGGAGCCGTTGCAAGATCTCAGTAACTTCGCAGGCAGATTGTAAATAAATACCTACAACGGTGCGCCAGCACCGATGGCACATCTCACATACATGCGACTAACGATGAGACTTTCGAAGCAGTGGATTCTTGGAGCTGTGGCGGCAATCGGGGTGGCAACGCTCATCAACGGCTGCGCCCAGCTTGGCGCGCTCGCCGATCTCAAGCGCCTTCAGTTCAAGCTGGACAACGTTGCCAACTTCCGTCTGAGCGGCATAGATGTAAGCCGCGCGGCATCGAAGGGTGACATCGGCTTTGGCGACATCGCCAACCTGACCGCGTCGGTGTTGCAGAAGAAGTTGCCCGCGAGCTTTACGTTGAACGTTGCAGTGCGCAATCCGAACGATGGCTCCGGCGGCCGGGGCGCCACCAGCCTGTTCCTGCGCAAGATCGCCTGGACGCTTTCCATCGATGACCGTACCACCATCACGGGCGTAACCGATCAGCGCCTGCAGATCCCGGGTACCGGCCAGACGGTGATCCTTCCTTTGACGATGGAGCTGGATCTCTACAAGTTCTTCGGCGATCGTGGGCTGGACAACATGATCAATCTGGCGCTGGCGATCGGCGGCAAGAGTGGTTCCAGCTCGCGTTTGAAGCTCAACGCCCGCGTTACCGTGGAAGTGCCGCCGCTTGCGCCGATCGAATATCCCGGCGACATCACGATCGTGGACAAGAACTTCTCCAACCCGTAACCATGCGCCGGGCGCGGTACGTGCCGTGGCGCGATCGACGAGAATGCAATACTGCCGGGGGCCACGTGGTCCCCGGTGGCGTTTTTGGGGGTGTGAACGGGGTGTGGGG
>CBHYLN010000029.1:0-42718 GCA_966128725.1 uncultured bacterium
TCATACGGCATGTTAGTGTGTCGGCGCAGGGCGGGACATCGGGCCACAAATCCAGCGATTGCCCCCTGGCGGGCATGCAGGCCAAAACGGCGAGGACGATAATCCATTTCATCGCACACATATTTTGTGGGAATGCGCGCGGCGACCACAACCACACGCTGGCACCACGCCCAACGATGACGGCCACGCGCCGGCATGTAACACGTGGCCCGGACGGCTGAAGGCGTTAACGCCCAGGCATCAGCAGCACCATGACAACCGAGCGCTCAGAGAGGGTGGACGATTCGGATACACACGGCTCGGCAGTATGCGCGCCCTTCAGGCATATCGGTGTTAAAGAAGGGGCTTTGTTCGCCCAGCCCCGTACTGCTGAACGTGGCGTTCAGCTCGGCAGACACGCAGTGCCGCATGTATCCCTCAACAATCCCGGCGCGAAGCCGCGAGAGCCTCAGGTTATACTCCTCCAGACCGATCTGGTCGGTGCCGCCAACTATTTCAACGCGCGACCCGCTACGGACGGCGCTGCATGCAAACTCGTTCATGATCCGCTCGTTCAACGGCCCCGGGTTCACCGTGAGCATCCTGAAGAACGGGAGCCAGAAGGTCTCGGTAACAACGTGGCTTCCACGCCTGCGCATAAGATCGTCCAGCCCGGTGATGGTCACGGGTATCTCGATATCCGGCGACCGGAGAACGCTGCCATCGGCCACATGAAGCACCATACGGGCAGTGTAGGGCGATTCATCATCGGGAAGGTTGGCGGGATCATCATCGGGAAGGACTGCCGGAGCACCATCGCGCCTCCACGTAAACACCGGTGAAATCGTGTCGGTCGGGCTGATGTTCCGAAGCACGTGCCAGGGTTTCCCGTGCCAGAGGATCTCTATCTCGCGCCGCACAACCGGTATATCGCCCGGGCATGGCGGCATGCGAAACGCCATCGGCCCGGATATGCAGCCAACACGGACATCGTGTTGACTGATCGGAGCAACAATTGCCCAATCCTCCGAACGGATCTCCACGTTGCGTTGCTCGATCACATGCAGCGTATCACGCCAGCTCGCAAGCCGCCTGCTCTCTTCCCTGGCGGCCGAACACCGGATGCGGGCGCTGTCGACCCGCCAGATATCCACCAGGTACCGGCGCACTGCGTGGGCACGCGCCACGGCAAGCCGATGGGTTTCTCCCAGCCCTGATTCGCCGGAGCAATCGCCGACAAGTTCGATGGTTGCGCCGGGAGCTTCCCGCATCCTGCGACCAACGATGTTAAGCACATGGTAATACTGCTCAAACAACCCACCGGGTATCGCCGTATCGGCAAACTCCGCGGTCAGCTCCGCGCTCGGGAAACGGACGTAGCGCTCCGGGATGTTTGCGCTCCCGGCATCGAAGTACACAAATGGCTGCAGTGGGTAACGTATTCGATACGAGAGCCGCTCCATCAGCAGGCCAACGAGGGTATCGCTCCGGCCACCGGCGTTCCAGACGCCTGCGTTCCGGCCATGCACGGAATGCGGCCACTCCTGCCCAGGCGCGTAGATCGGCTCCAGCCTGGCTTCCTGTGCGCTGCACGGGATCATGGCGGCGCACAGCCACAGAACCGCTATGCCCACGATGACACCGGCGTTCCGGCGATGATCGGCTGTCATGGCACACTCCATGGAACACTGTCCAACAAGGATCTCTTCGCCATCTCATGCAATGGCGCGCGGACTGCGATATGCCGATCCCATCGCCGCCTACCCCTCCCCACACCTGATCCACAGCGGTTGAACGGCATCCACAGGCCCATCGAACAATCCGATCTGCGCGTCGTGGCGGAACAGCCGGTCGAAATCCTCGGCGGTAAATGCCTTGCGCAAACGCCCAACGTAGGAGTTGTGGAAGATGTGCAGATAATGCGCGACATCGTAGCCGCGCGGCTCCAGCGGTTTGGCGCGGACTTCGTCCTCCTCGGCGTCGGAGGATAACTCGTCCTGCGCATCGGGCAACAGCGCCACACCGCCCTCGGCGGTTTTGTAGAACCGGATGCGTTTGCCAACACGCCAGTTGTTGCGGCCGGCCGCGAGCATCGCCTCGTAGGGCGATTCGCGCAGGCGACCGCGCGAGGCCAGGTATTCGCCGGGCGCCTTCGATAGCCGGGCGGGCGTGGCCACGTCGGCCAGCGTCAGTTGCCGGCCGCGAAGCGCATCAACGGTTTGCAGATACACGCGATGCAGTCCGGAAATATCGCCGAGCATCAGATGCCCCAGCGCTGCATGCAGGAATCGTTCGCCGAACGGCTCGGATCGGCTGGAGCGCAACGCGCCGCCGCGCACGATGGTCACGCCGTCGTACGTAAGCAGCGCGTAGTTCTTCACCTCGTGCACGAACATCGCCTGATACCGCCCCTCGTATTCCAGGCGGATGCCCTCCGGCAGGATGGCCGCTACCTCGGCAACAACGGCGCGTTCGCGTTGCTCGGTCCATCCGGCCGGCGCGCTGAAGAACACACCATCGGTATCGGCCTCAAGCAACGCCATGCCACGATCGCGCAGCGCATCCACCACCCGCGACAGGATCTCGCGCCCGCAACGGGTAACATCGTCGGCCGCCTGACGATCGGCGAACATCGCCATCGAGCCGGCCCCCATGTAGCCGTAGGCGGAGTTGATCAGGATTTTCATGGCGGCCTGAACGGCGTGGTGGCCGTGCGCCTGCGGCGAGTCGTGCGGGGCCTCGCGGGCGGCGTTCTTGTGTTGCAGGCGCAGGTCGGTAAGCCGCCCAACCAGATACAGCAGCACGCCCAGGCGATCGGGGGCCGGGCCAATGCCGAACGCTCGCATGATGGATGGATACATCGAGGCGATATCGGCCTTGACAACCTGGCGGGCAAGGCCGCCGGCAAACAGATGCGTGGCGCCGCCGGAATGGCTGCCCAGCCCGGCGGCGGCGTCGGAAGCCATGCGGGGAAGCGCGGCGCCGTTGTGCACATACGCCCGCACGATCATGGGCTCCAGAATCCCCATTGCCGGCCCGGCCGAGGCAACACTTTCGTAGCGGCGCGGCGCCATCGCCGCAAGCGCGTACGGCGCGCCCAGCAGCAGCCGCGAAAGCCCGTCCACCTCGGCCACGTCGTCCAGCGCGTAGCGCCGCACCGTGTCGGGATCGCGTTGATACGTGGAATACACCTCGGCGCCCGGGACGTAGGTGCGCTCGGAGGAGGCCACCCCGAAATATCGAGCGGCGGCCTTCAGACCATGGCCCTGCATGTCGCGTGCAACAAAGTCGTGGCGGCGCACGGCATCCAACGTGTCGATCAGTTCGCGCCCGGCAACACTGAAACGGCTGCGCCTGCGGCGGCGCGACTGTGTGCGCTCCTCGTACCTGCGTAGTATGGGCGGCCCTTCGGCCCGCCCGATCCGCAGCGGCACACCAAGTGTGGCGGCACGCTCGTACAGGAACGGAAGATCGAAGCCGAACAGGTTGTGGTTTTCGATCACGTCGGGATCGCGCTCGCGGATCAACGCGCACAGATCGGTGATAAGCGTTGCCTCGTCGGCCGGGTTTGGCGCTTCCAGCACCGTTGCCAATCCCCGCGAATCGCGCACGGCCACCATGAAAATGCGTCCGTGATCGGGTCGCAGCGATGTGGTTTCCAGATCGAACTGCATGCGGCGGAGATCGGCGTACGCCAGATCGCGGAAGTAGACGCGCCCGGTGGCCATCAGGTACTGCTCCACCGGGCCAACCCAGTGGTAATCGTTCCCCACATCGTACAGGCTGGCAACCGGCCGCCCCAGGCGCCGGGCGGCGCCGGATCGGATGGCCCCTTCCAACGTGCGGCCGTCGTGCGCCGTGATAAGAAATCGGAAGCTGTTGGCCGGCCCGTCCAGCTCGCGATAACGAAACTGGGCACGCGCCGAAACCGCTGCGCTTTCGGGCACCAGGGCTTCGCGCACATAGGCCAGATCGTCCAGCGTGGCGGCCAGCACCCACGGCCGGAAACGTTCCTCGGTGAACACGGTGCGCTCCGCACAACGCCGCCACACGCAGGCCCGGCCGGTACGGTCGGCCCACACCGATACGATGCCGGGGGTGGGGTCCCATCCAAACAGCCAGGTGTCGTCCGCGGTAACATGAGGCAGCATGCCGGAAGCTAACACCACCCGGGCAATCCCCACTCGGACAATTCCCACCCGGACAATCCCCACTCGGGCAATCCCCACTCGGGCAATCCCCGTCCCGGCAACACATGTGTGGCCGGTTGATACATCGCGCAAAGCCTGCGTCATCGATTGGAGCACGGACGGCATCACCGCCGCCCGGCGATCCGGCACACACAGAGCATTTCGGCGGGAGATTGACCGATGAACGAACCCACTCTGCTGATCAAGACAATTGCCATCGCCGTATCGGTCCTGCTGGCGGCCGGCGCGGTTTACTACCGCGATGACATTGCCGCCTGGACGGAATCGGCCACAACTCCGCAGCCGGCCGTAATGCCGGGCAGCACGGGCAACGCCGCTTCCATCGAGATCCCCACGGCCAGCACGGCGCCACTGGCCGGCATACCGGTTGCGGCAACCGCACGCGACCACGGTGCGTGGGCGGCACGCCCCGCCAGCAGACCGGATACGCCGGGAACCAGCACCTCGGAGACCACGCCGGATGAAACGATCCAACAGCCGGACAGCGTCGTCCGGCAGATGATCATGTTCTCGGGTTCGAAGTCCGGCCCGGTGTTCCCGGCAACCAGGCATGCGCTGCCGGATTCGTTCCTGATCCAGCAACTGGCGAAGCAGCCCGTGGACAGCCTGGCGCGGCTGCGGATCATGATGACGCGTTCGGCGCCGGTGATACAGCCGCAGCGTGCGGACACGGCGCGCACCCGGCCGCGCATGATGGGCGGCTCGAAATCGCTGGCGCCGCTGATCGCGCCAACGCCCGACACAACGGGGACACAGCAGCACATCAATGCTCCACGATAATCACATCAGGGCAGTGCAATGAACATCCAAGCAATGCTCCTCTCCACCGGCATCAGCCTGGCGCTGCTGGTTGCCGTGTTTCGTCCGCTGGAGATGGTGTTCCCGGCAAAACCCGGGCAACGGTTCTTCCGGCCCGCGTGGCTGCTGGATCTCTGTTTCTTTTTTGGACAGTATCTGATCTGGAGCGGGCTGGTGTTGTGGGCGTTGGCCGAGTTCGGCTATTGGCTGGAGGGTATCGTGCCGGCCGGATTTCGCCAGGGTGTTGCCGCGCAGCCCTGGCTGCTGCAGGCGTTCGAGGTGATTATCCTGAGCGACCTGGTGATCTACTGGGGACACCGGTTGCAACATCGCGTCGGGTTCCTGTGGCGATTCCACGCCGTACATCACAGCAGCGAACATCTGGACTGGCTTGCCGCGCACCGCGAGCATCCGCTGGACTCGGTCTACACCATCGGCCTGATCAACCTGCCGGCATTCATCCTGGGTTTTCCGCTGGAAACCCTGGCCGGCTTCATCGCGTTCAGGGGCATCTGGGCCATCTACATCCACTCCAACGTGCGCCTGCCGCTGGGGCCGCTGGCGTACGTGCTGGGCTCACCGCAGACACATCACTGGCACCACAACCGCGATCGCGACTCCGGCAACTACGCCAATCTGTCGCCGCTGATGGACATCCTGTTCGGCACGTATCACTGCCCGGATCACGAGCCCCAGCGGTTCGGCATCAACGAGCAGATGCCGCGCACGTGGGTTGGCCACATGCTGATGCCGTTGCTGCCGAAACGGCTGGCAGGGAAATTCGCGCGGCCCGCGCAGGAGGGCCCAACCACGGATGAACGCAGCGCTTCGCTGCTTGGTGCGCCCGGCACGGCAGGCCGGGCCTAACGGGCGTGCCGGCGCCGTGCATGGCATGCACGATCATCGCTTCCAGACCTGGGAGGCCAACGGCAGCACGTTAAGCTCGGCCCGTGCTTCGCGCCAATTCACATCCACCCCACCACACGTTCTGTTCGCCTCGCTTTACACACGGCATAACCACAGGCATCAACCGGCATCATCGTTTCACCCCATCCCAATGTCCAATCCGGGCACCGCCGCGCCTCTATAATAGCGCAGTTCACAATCCGTGCATGCGGCAATGCCCGCGCAGGCCATGACCAGCACACGATGGGCTTGGTGGAGCAAGCATCACGATACAGGCACCCCACCCGCTGCACGCACATTCCCAATCAGGAGTACAGGCAATGATGTATCACCTCGACATTCATCAGGGCATTCATCGGATCGCGTTGGCGGTTCTGACGGTAGCGATTCTTGTAATCGCGGGCAACTCGGTTGCGGCGCAGCCGTTTTTCACGAACCCGCCGTGCCCGGCGGTAAAGGTGGTGAACAATAACCCAACGTGCCCCGCAATCATTCAGTTCACAACGATACCGGCGGCGGTCTGGCCAGCAACGATAACGCTTGCGCCCGGCGGCAGCGTGTTCCTTCCCAACCCGGCGCCGGGAGTAACGGTAACGGGCATCACGGATGTGTTCGCAACGTTCGTTCCGTTCAACCCACCGCCGGCGCCGTTTTCGGCGTGCGGCCCAACGGGTTGGTGGATCAACGGCATTTCGTTGAACTCGTCGGTGACGTGTTCGTTCAAGGTCTGCGCCGATCCGGCAACCTGCACGATCAGGCTGCTGTAGGCTACAGGATGGGGGCTACAGGCCGTATGCCGAAGGGCATGTGGCACATGGCTGAACGCTGCACGCCAGGTTATCGACGTGCAGCACAACAACATCAACAACAACAACAAACTGGAGCATCATGAACTCACGACGTCTCCGTTTCCTGGCAGCCGCGTTGATCGTCGCGGCATCGTTTACGGCATCACGCGCGCTGTTCGCGCAGGCGATATTCCTGAATCCGCCGTGCGCAACGGTCACGGTTACCAACAACAGCCCATGCACGGTGCTGCTGAACTTCGTCACGGTGCCTGCCGGCATCTGGCCACCGTTCACGATGCCGCCCGGCACGGCGCGCTTTCTGCCGGTTCCAGGCCCGGGTGTCCGCGTAGCCGGGCTTGTAACGCCGGCCGGGCCGGCAATTGCACTGAACCCGCCGCCCTCGCCGTTCGCGATATGTGGGCCGGGCTCGTGGTGGCTGGCGGGCGTTCCGTTGGACCCAACCAACCCGGCATGCCTGGCGAACATCTGTGTTGATCCGGCAACGTGTTCAATCACGGTGTTCTAAATAATGCCCGGCGTGTGTATTCCGCACATGCCGACAACACCACGCAGGTTGATCAGGGGGCCGGGGCAGGCTCCGGCCCCCGATTGATCCGCGCATGATGCGCCCGCTTGCGCCGCGGACCATGGCGGCATCCGGCGGCAGCCCAACCCCACGTTTGCGGCGCTTCATCAGCCGCAGTACCCACCCCACACCCCGCATACATACCGGCTCCGCAAGCCCCCCGGAAGCATTTCGCAACAGCAAAGGAACATCCCCCGCCGTCCTTATCATTTTCCATTCAGGGAGAACCGTATCATGAACAATCGACTTCGCATTTATGCCGCGATGGCGGTGATTGGCCTCGTATCTCTGTTTGCCACCGCACAACGCGCCGCAGCCGGCGTGCCGTGGGCATGCCCGGGAGGCACCACGGTGATAAACAACACGACGTGCGCGTTTACTCTTTCGCTCAGGGTTGGACCTGTCGCCGCGATTGTGCGCGTGCCGGTGCCGGCCGGGCCGGGCGCGGTTGTCTTTGTGAACACGGCAGGGGTTACCTCGATCGACTTCGTGTATTCCTGGGCCGGCAATCCGTTCCCGGTACTGGCGCCGCCACCGGTGGCACCGTGCAGTTGCCTCGCCACCGATTGGTCCACCTGCTGCGTCGAGGTTTCGCCGGGCTGCTGCGTGGATGTCTGCTTCGCCCCCGCCCCCGCCTGCAGGATCACGATAAATCCGGCGGCATGCCTGCCCCCCGGCCCATGCCGGGTGTAACAGGCGCGGAAGCCTGACGAACAAGCCGAACACCCCACGGGCAGCGATGTGGCGCACGTGTGTGTGTGGCGGGAACGCCATGCACACACGTATGCGCACGACGGCGCCATGCCACAGCACGTGGAATGATGGCGCCCCCAGCAACAAACGCACGCACACCGCCTACATCACATCCAGGCCAACCACTACAATTCGACACTGCATTGAACGATCTTGACATTCGATATGCCCTGTGATATATTCGCCATCGGTTATTGTCATCGTCATCCCCCCAAATTCCATATGTATACCACGTTATACCAGCGCGCGACGGCGAGGACCGTGATGGCGGGTTGTGGACCACATGTATTCGTTCAACCGGTATCAATTGGAGTATTCCATGAAACCATGTCTATTGTTCGCGGTGGGCCTGCTTGCGGCCGTGGCGGCCCATGCCCAACCTTCACCGCCCTGGGCCATGCCCGCTGGATTCGAGAACAATTACCGCATCATCAGCAACGACAGCCTGTACGAGGTACACGGCCCGATGGCCGAGAGCTATAACTTTCACATGGCGGCCGCGCCCACGTGCGCTGTGGATTATACCATCACGGAGTTCCGGCGCAACGGATGGATCCTGCGGCTGCTGCACTGGAAGGAGGGCCGTTCGGTGCATGCCGAGCAGGGGTATCTCACGTTCAACTCCCGAACCGCCACGTTCCCGGTGGCCGCCGGCGATACCATTTCGGTGTATCGCGAGTTCTCGTGGTACCATCCGGGCACACACCGGCAGGACACGGGCAACTATCTCTCGCCCGACACGCTGGAGTGGGTGGTGCATCTGGTGCGCGCGTCCGACGGCGCACCCCTGGCCATGCTGGACAGCACCGGCATCCTGCCGCGCACCACGCCCGGCGCGCCCTGTATCTATGCCTCGCTGCCGTTGATGGGCACGGCACGGTATATCGTGCCGGCGGCCGTCGCCGGCGACAGCGCCTTTATCGGCGTTACGGTGCGCGCCAACGGCGGCGGCGATTATTACTTCGTCCGCACTGATTCCTACACGGCAGGCCTTTCGCGGCAGGTGACACAGGCGCGGTGGATCGATTATCTGCGCCTGTTCAGTGGGATGTACGCCAAACACCGCACGGATATCCGCACCGCCGCCGCCGACCCCGCGTTCACCTGGGATGTGCGGGTAGCCGGGCGCGAGGCCACGGCCACGTTCGCCGGCCCGCGTTCGCGCATGGAGGTAGCGATCTACGACATGGCGGGCCATCTGCTGTACAGCCCCTACAGCTCGGTGACCGAATCCGGCACGGCGCGGTTCCGGCTGGAGTACCGCCAGCCGGTGGTGGTGACGCTGCTGAGCAACGACCGCGTGGTGGCGTCGCGGGTGATCAAATAAACGGATACCGGATATCAGGGTGATGAATTGTGATAGGCCGAACTGCATTCAACGGAGAACAATAATGGCAGCAATGAGCAGAGCAGTGTTGATCGGAATACTGGCATTTATGATGGGCAACGTGGCATACGGGCGCGGACAGACACCACCGCCGCCACCGTTTTCGGGCGGCAACGCCGGCGACTGGCTGGGCAGCGGCCCGGTGTTCGGTTTCGAGGATGGCGGCGGCCCCGGCGGCGGCTGGGGTGGCTGGTGGTGGGGTGGCGGCGGCACTCAGGGCGGATGGGGCTCCGGCGCCGGCGGAAACGGTTACGGCCCCGGCGGCGGCCAGGGAACCGGCGGGCTGGGCAATACGTTCGATCCGCCCCCGGACCGCAAGGGCTCACACGGCAACTGCTGGCAGGAAACCGAACCCGGCGGATACTACCGTTGCGCCTGTTTCAGTCGGTATGATGCTAATAATCCACCTGCTTCAGGCGCGGACCTACCCGGTACGTGTAACAAATACGATGAACTATACGGCCCCGGCTGCACATTTATCGGCCAGAATTGCAAGGGCACCATGCCCTGACATATTGCGCATTGGCATCACGCGCGGAGCAGGCATCAGGATGGTTGCGGTGCTCCGCGCCTGCCCGCATATATCGATGCATGATCCGCGCATCGATGAATCATCGAACGATCACACCACAGTGTCCATATCCATCGCGCAAAATCCTCTTATCCACTAGTGAGGCCAGCGGCAACGCTGCCACACTACAGGCGCGCTGTATTCCCTCTGCGGCGCACTCATTCAGGATAAGGGGATATCGTCATGCGATTTCGAACCGGACTGCTCATGACATGTATGGCCGTGGTTGTGGCCATCATACTGGTCGCTGCATCGAGCCGTGCATCGGCACAGGCGTTTTTCAATAACCCACCGTGCGCGTTTGTGACGGTGTCGAATCTCAATCCGTTCTGCAATGCGCAGATCAACCTTATCACCGTCCCGGCCTTCGTGTGGCCCGGATTTTTCCTGGCGCCCGGCGCCGCGGTAAACCTGCCGGTTCCCATCGGCGGCGTTCAGGTGCTGGGGTTGATTACGCCCGCCGGCGTGCCCGTGCGGCTGAACCCACCGCCGGCGCCATTCGCGGGCTGCGGACCAACGGGCTGGTGGGCTGCCGGCGTGCCATTGGATCCACTGAACCCCGGCTGCCTGTTCAACGTCTGCGCCGATCCGGCCACGTGCTCGATCACGGTGTTCTAAGCCGGGCAGGCCAACAGGCTACGATATCACATCGTGCAATCACGTCACGCGCGGAGCAGGGGCCGTCACGGCTGCGTTGCTCCGCGCGTGGCTGTATCGGCCAACCGCACGCGGTCGCACGCCGACCGCAGCCCGTGCAATCGCGGTGGGCGCGAAGTGCGGGCTTTCATAACGGCCGTACGTACGCAACCACCCTATGCCCAACGCCTTAGGCTGGCAACTCGCATCGCCCTGGACTATATTGGCCACCCCGGCGGCGCCCCGGCCATTTGTGATCGCACATCGTTGTTTGCACTGCTGCATGCTTCGATGTGGTACTCAACCCTGATCGGCCATGTTGTTGCACGCACGCCACGCTCGAACCCTCGCCGCGCCCGCCGCCGTTGCCGCCGCTTTGCTGATCCTCGCCGCTGCCATCACCCTCGCCGCAACTCCCGTCTTTGTACCGAACCAGGGGCAGATCGTTGACGACCGCGGCAACAAACGTCCCGACATCCTGGCCACCGCCCGCATGAGCGGCGGCATCCTGTATCTCAGGGCCTCCGGTGTCAGCTACGTCATCCACCGCGTTGAGACCACGACAACCGCCACGGCCAACGCCATGCTTGACCGTTGGCGCGGCGGGCTACCCGACACCGGCACAACCATCTCGCAGTGGCGGGCCGATGTGGAGTTCGTGGGCGCAAACCCCAGCCCGCGCGTGGAGATGCTGGACACAACCGCCGCCATCAGCAACTACTATCTCAGCCAATGCCCTGGCGGCATTACCGGTGTGCGCTCGTTCCGGCGGATGGTGTATCACGAGATCTATCCAAACATCGACCTGGTGTATCACGCGGGGAGCGGCGGCATCAAGTACGACTTCATCGTGCGGCCGGGCGGTCGGGTAACGGATATCGTTCTGCGATACGTTGGCGCCGGGCAGGTACACATTCGGGCCGATGGTTCGCTGGAGGCAACAACGCCGCTGGGAACGGTGGGCGACGGGCGTCCGGAATCGTACACAACAACCGAGGGCGGCACGCGGCAGGGGGTGCGTGTGCGGTATTCCCTGGCCGACACAACGGTGCGCTTCGTGGCCGAACGGTACAACACATCGCGCACGCTGACGATCGACCCAACGCTGCTGTGGAGCACGTATTACGGTGGGAGCGATGAGGAGTTGAACACGTGGGGCGCTGGCGGCTCCATTCTGGACCGCCCATGCGCCAGCGACGGCGACAGCCTTGGCACGATGTGCTTCAATACCTACAGCACCGATTTCCCCACCACCCCCGGCGTGCTTCAGCGTGTGTACGGCGGTGGACAATTCGATGTCGGGGTGTTTCAGTTCACGCATCGCGGCACGCTGCGCTGGAGCACATACTTCGGTGGACCAAACGAGGACGGCGGCGCGGGCGTGTGCATGGACCACGCGGGCAACACCTACGTTGTGGGCAGCACGGGCAGCCCCAACCTGCCCACAACGGCCGGCGCGTTCAACACAACGTATGCGCCGGCGGCCGATGGCCGGGTGGGTTTCATGTTGCATCTCGATAACGCCGGCCGGCTATCCGCGTGCGGTTACATGAACGGTGGCAGCGTTCAATCGGTAATGGTGAACCCCGCCGGAAATGTAGTGATGGCGGGCACAGCCGGCCCCGGCGTGGCGGCAACACCCGGGGTATTCCAGACCACTCCCCCAACCGCCGGCCACATCCGCCCGTTCATCGCCACATTCACGCCAACGTTCGCGCGACGATGGCTTACGTTCTGCGGCGGCACAGGTGTTGCGAACAGCTCGACATTCGAGTTCTACGCGGAGATCGCGGTTGCGGCAAGCGGCAACATCTATGCATGCGGCGTCACCGAAGCCACGGATTTCCCGATCACGGGCACGGCATTCCAGCCTGCTCTTCGCGGCATCTCCGACTGTTGGCTGGCGCGGTTGGACTCGGCCGGCGGCGTGCATTGGTCCACATATCTCGGCGGCATCGATCGCGAGTTCGGCATCAGCGTGGCAGTGGACCGGCAGGAGAACATCGCCATCGCTGGAACCACGCAGTCCACCGATTTCCCGGTCAGCAACAACGCATTCCAGCCGATCATGCAGCCCGGCGGAGGGCACGACCTGTTCATCGGCATGTTCGACAGCGCCGGACATCACATGTGGTCCACATTCTATGGCGGTCACAATCATGAGATAGGTGGCAGAATCGATGTTGATGACAACGGCAGCATCTGGATCGCGGGCCAGAGCTGGTCGGCCGACATGCCGCTGACCGACACATCCAAGCGAGTAACCGAACCGGACGCCGATGGTCTGCTGCTGAAGTTCGATTCCAGCGGACGGCGCTTGCATGCATGGCTGCTTGGAGGTGGCGATTTCGATAACGTTGGCGCGGTTGCCGCAACACATAGCGGCGTGTTTGTGGCCGGCTCAACACTCAGCACCGACTTCCCCACCCGCAACCCGGTTCAGGCTACAAAAAATGCACGCTACGATGCATTCGCCGCGTTCTATTGCGACATGCCGCGCAGGCTTGATGCGCACAATGCATCGCTCCGATTCTGCGCGGGCGATTCGATCGTGCTGACCGCGCCGCCGTTCATGGATCGCTATCGCTGGAGCACCGGCGCAACCACTCAGAGCATCACCGTCCGCGCAAGCGGTACCTACTACGCCACCATCGACGCCGGCGCGTGCTCCAGCACAACCGACACCATCCGCGTGGTCGTCTTCCCAACGCCAACCCGACCGCTGAGGCCCTCCGGCACTTACGCCATGTGCCAGGGCGACTCCGTCAACATCTCCGTCGCGGGGGGCATCCGTGCCTATCGCTGGAGCACCGGCGATACCATGGCGTCGATCACCGTCGCACGCGCCGGCAAATACAGCCTGGCATTCACCGACACCAACGGATGCACCAACCGCTCGGACACACTCACCGTTGTTGTGCATCCGTTGCCGACATGTTCGGTCACGCCCCTTGGCCCGCTCGCCTTCTGCGACGGGGCGTCGGTCTCGCTCGACGCCGGCAACGGTTTCAATGCCTATCTCTGGAGCACCGGCGCAACATCGCAGCGTATCACCGTCAACAAGCCCGGCGTCTACACCGCACGCGTGCAGTCCGCCGACGGTTGCTGGAGCCCTCTCAGTGAGCCCGTCACCGTCCGTGTGTTCGCCAACCCGACCGTCGCCATCCGCAACCTGTTGCCCACCACCTTCTGCGACGGCGACAGCACCATCCTGGCCGCTTCGCCGGCACGGTTTGTCCGCTACGAGTGGTCCAACGGCGCCGGTACGCCCTTCATCGCCGCGCGCGCACCGGGCACATACACGCTCACCGTTACCGACTCCAACGGATGCACCGCAACCGCCCGGGTGGATGTCAACGTCAAGCCCAGCCCGGCGCCGGCGCTGGCGTTGGACGGGCCGGCCAGGTTCTGCCAGGGAGACAGTGTCATTCTCTCCGTGGGCGGCTTCGCGGCCACGCAGTGGTCCACCGGTTCAACGGACCAGCGCATTGTGGTGCGCCAGTCCGGCAAGTACTTCGCCACCGTCACCAACGAGGGTGGGTGCTCCGGTACCTCCGACACGGTAACCATCCAGGTGATGCCGCGCCCCTCGGTGGCCGCAAGCGGCCCGGTACGGGTGTGCCCAAACACGCTGGCGGCCTACAGCACCACGCCGGAACCGCGCACTTCCTATCGCTGGAGTATCACCGGAACGGGAACGATCACCGGCGGCGCCAATACGCCGACGGTCACGATACAGTGGGACGCATCCGGCGGTGGAACGCTCGGCCTTACGGCCATCAACGACTCCACCGGATGCCGGGCCGATACCACAATCGCCGTCGTGATCGGATCCTCGTTGCAACCCATCGTGACCGCCAATCGCCCGCCTCGCCTCTGCGATGGCGACAGCATCACGCTGGATGCCGGAGCCTACGCCGCCTACCTGTGGTCCAACGGGGCTACCACACGCGCCATCACTGTACGCGCGCCCGGCGCCTACACCGTCACGGTGCGCGATGCCGCCGGTTGTTCCGGCCAGTCCGACCCCATCGTTGTCACGTTCGGTGCGCCGCCCACTCCCGTGCTTGCAGCACCCAACGGCGGGCACTTCTGTGATGGCGACTCCATCACCATCGATGCCGGGCCTGGCTACACCGCCTACCGTTGGAGCAACGGCTTCCTGGGCCGCGTTATCACGCTCCGCGCCTCCGGGACGCTCACGCTTACCGTCACCGACTCCAACGGATGCACCGGCACCTCGCCGGCCATCACCGTCACCGCCCAGCCGCTGCCAACGCCGGCCATTGTGGGGCCACGCCAGGTGTGCGCGAACTCCACGACCACGTACACAACAACGGCCACGGCCGGCAGCACGTATCAATGGGCCATCACCGGCGGCACGCTGGTCAGCGGACAGGGCACCGCATCGGCCCGCGTGCGCTGGGGCGCGATCGGCGCCGGCAGCGTAGGACTGGCCGAGACGTCCGCGCCCGGATGCCGTGGCGCATCGGGCGATGTGGCGGTTGTTGTCGGCGATCACATCGTCCCGGACGTCACCCCCGCCGGACCCGTGGTGCTGTGTGACGGTGCCTCGGCGCGGCTCGACGCCGGCGACGGCTACGCCAGCTATCGCTGGAACACCGGCGCAACAACACGCACGATCGATGTGAGGGCCCCCGGCGCCTACACGGTGGACGTTGTCGACTCCGGCGGATGCAGCGGTTCGTCGCTGCCGGTGGAGGTGATCACCAAGCCGGCACCAACGCCGGCCATCACCGCGCTTGGCCCGCTCGCGTTCTGCGCCGGCGACAGCGTTGCCCTTGTCGCCGATGCCGGCTATCTGGCCTATCTGTGGAGCACCGGCGAGCGCACACCGGGCATCGTCGCACGCACACCCGGCACCTACACGGTACACGTCACCGACGCCGACGGCTGCGGCGGCACATCGCCGGCGGTGACGGTCACGGTGCATCCCCTGCCCCCGAAACCCGCTGTGGTGTTGGCCGGCACGCAACTGAGCACGCCGGACGCGGCGACCCGCTATCAGTGGCTGTTGGACGGTGTGCCGATTGCCGGCCAGACGACAGCCAACACCACCGCAATGGGTGACGGCGCCTACACGGTAACGGTGGCCAATGCGTTCGGCTGCGCGGCCACCTCCGACCCGGTGCTGTACCATGCCCGTGCCTCGGCACGACGTGTGTGGCTGGATACGGTCTCGGCGCGGGTTGGCGAGCGCACGCGACTGACGCTGCGTGTTGGGCCGGGGCTGGCGGCCGGCGATGCGGTGCATGGATATCATGCTGAACTGCGCTACGACCCGCAGGCGCTGTTTGTTCACGATGTTGTCTCGGCCGACCGCACGGCGGTCGGCAACGCCACGGTGTACGGCATCGCGGCACCGGGCGTGCTGAGGATCGACCGCCCGGCAACGAGCCCGGCGCTGGCCGGAACGGAAGTCGCACGGATCGAGCTGGAGGGTCTGGTAAGCGGCCAGCCGTTGAACACGGTGACCATCGCAACGATGGTGATGCCGGAGCTGGACACGGCGGTGATCGACGGCGTGGGGCTGTTGATCCTGAGCGGGTGCGATATCGGGACGGCGTTCGGCAAGCGAGGCGCGCTGGTAGGGATCACGCCGAACCCTGTGCACGAGGAGATGGCGGTGCGGTACCGTCTGCCGGCCGGGCACGTTGGCGTGTTGCAATTGCACGACGCCGCGGGCCGGATGGTGCAATCGCGGTTAACACCGGCGGGAACGGGGGCTGAGCAGGAGTTGCGGATGGGATTGGCGACGGAGGCATCGGGCGTGTATGTACTGGAGTTGCTCAACGGCGCCGAGCGCAGCGCGCTGCCCGTGGTGGTGGTTCGGTAACAAGCGCCAACATGGAGATGCCGCCGGACACGTGTCCCAATTACCACAGCGCTGAGTGGATCAGTTTTTTTGAGATGCGATCGGATGGTGACGAAGGATGACGTCAGGCAACGAGCCACAACGGCCGGACGGCGCTGCCACATTGCCGGGGCACCCCACGTACCGTTTCGTTGATGTATATCGATGCGGCCCGCGGCCGGAAGGCTTATCCGGCCAGGCGCGCGCGGCGGTCATCGCGCATCACCCGGGCCAGGCCAACAGCGCTCATGGTTGCCCACACCCCTTCCAGCAGCACAAAGCCATACTGCAGCTCAACAACGGCAACCAATGTGAGCAGCCCCGAGCCAATCAGATTCAGCAGTTGATACGCAAAGCTGCGCACGGCCAGCCGGCCAAGCTGGCTGGCCGCGAACGGCGCCAGAATCAACAAGGCGCCCACCAACGACAGGATCTGCATCATGGTCCATACGGGATAAGAGTGTATCGAGGGCACGGGCCGCGCCATGCAGGGCCTCACGGCCGCGCATCGGGCAACCTGTTTCGCCAGCCGCGCTTGTCAACCGCACGCACATTGTCGGCGGTCGCAAGCCCAAGCAGATACGGCATAAGCGATGGCAGTTCGCGATCATCCGCCTCACCATGAAACGGTTCAACCCGTACCAGATTGCCGTAGTTGCGCGCATGTTTGCCCGGCGTGTCGTCAACCACCAGCACGCGATCCAGATTGTAGCCTCGCCGCCGCACTTTCTTCAGATCCTTCAACCAGGAATCGGTCTTGGTCTCCGCATCGAACCTGGGGGTGCATCGCTTTCGCGCCCACAGGAATTCCAACGGGTAGTGCTCGCCGAACACTTCCTCCACGACGGCCTCGGCATATGGCTCGGAGGAAGAGGTCCAGACCGCAACACTGAAGTGCGCCGCACAGAAGGCGAGGAACTCGGCAAGGTGTGGCCGCCGGTAGACATTGAACCGATCGAACACAAAATCAGGAGGGCCTGCCAGTCTCCGTTCGGTGGCATGGATCAGCGTTTCATCGAGGTCGAGAATGAGCAACATTGGGTTCATGACGGGAACACAGGGGATCGGGATGTGCTGGCGAACCGCGAAGCACGATGCCCAGGCAACTGTCGCAAGCCGGCCTAGCCAGGCGATACAACGGACGCGCGCCACTCGGCACGATCGATGGCATGCAGTTGATCGACGTAGCCATTGATTTCAACATCCTTCACGTAGCGCATGCCGTTGTTGGCGGCCACACGCTGCGACGCACAGTTGCCGGGTGCAATCAACGATATCAGCCTGGGAAAACCATGGTTGGTAAAACCATACCGCGTTATCGCCCGTGCGGCCTCGGTGCCCAGGCCACGCCCCCAGTAGCGGCGTGCAATCATGTACGCCACCTCGCACTCGGCATTGCCCTCAACAATCTGCGGCAACAACCCGCAACGCCCGATGAAGCAATTGTCGGAGCGATGGATGGTTGCCCAGAAATAATATCCCGGGCTGTGGTAGTGGGCAAGGCAATCGGCGATTTCGTTATCAACGAAATCACGCGTTCGGACCTCGTCGAAAAATCGCATCACCTCGGGATCGGCGTACAACGCCACCAGATCATCCGCATCATCAACGGTAAGCCGCCTCAGCAACAGGCGTTCGGTTTCGATAACCACCATCATGAATGTCAGGTAGGATGCGGAGTGTGCTCCGATTGCCAGCATCGGGGCACGGAACATCGTCGCCATGTATTCGCCCACCGCCCCAGGCTTCCGCGGGGCTCGAGATCCCGGGCTACCCTTCCTTCCGCGAAGCCGCTATCCAGCTTGCACGAACGCGGTCGGTGATGGCCTTGTGAAGCTCGTCGAAATCCCTGGAGCGCGGCAACAACGAATCGGCAATGGTAAACTTGCCGCCGCGGTACACGATCTTCATATAACGATAACGCGACGCCTTGGCAACGGAAACCTCCACCACATCAACAAACGGCACCGTAACCACATCGCGCGACCATCGGGCCTTTGGGAATACAAGCGCGTCCTGGTTGTACGCGATCTGCTGATTCAGCGCCAGCCGGCCGATTGCCAGCGCTACACCAACACATGCGAAGGCAATGCTGAGCCCCATCAGAACCCAATACAACGTGGTGGCGCTGTCGGGCGACAACTCGATGGCCCCGCTGATGGAGATGCCGGATGTGTTGCCATTGGCCTTCATGCCGAGCACAACGGCGCACAGGCCGAAGAAGAGAATGCCCAACAGAATAACTCGCCACTTCGGATGGTAATCGTATTCGCGTTCCATTGTGACTGTGTACGTTCAGGGCGGTTGCCCCAATGGTAACGGCACGTTGCCATTGGGGCACAATTGTCCGTAACAGCGTTCCGGACACCTATTGTCTTGCGCGAAACTACGGCAATGCGCTGACCCGTGCCATGTGGAATGCGGCATGATTGTATGCCGCGTGCACGGCGGCGGCCACCATCAGCAGAAACGGCTCACACATCATGCATGAGCCGTTGACGCTGCTGCAGCCAACGACGCATTCGAGCGCGCTATCAACCGTCCACGCTGAAGCCGGCCGCGGCCATGAATTCCGGCAACGATTGATCGGTGCCGGGGAGCTGTTCCCACGCTGCATCCCCCGGCACGCACTGCCGCATATAGGCCCAGTGCAGCACATAGGAGCCAGCGCCCATCACGGTTGACATCTGCATCTCGGCCGCCCACGAGCCATCCTGCCAGCGCATGTTGCCGATGCCAAGCACACTGGATTGATCTCCGCTCTGGTCAACCGGCACGAACGTCATGTGCAGGTTCCCCTCCGGCGTTACCGAGGCCATCACGCGCTGTGCTGTCGGGGTCGCTCCCGTATCGTCGGAATCGGCCGGTATCAACAGCGCCGCGACATTCCCCCAGAAGTAGCCGTCGCGATAGTCGATAATCTGCCACACCGTTTGATCGACAAGCCACAACGGCCGTTCGCGATCGGACGAGAACGAAGGAGCCGAAAGGTTGGCGCCGGGCACATACCAATATGTGCCGGCAAGCCATTGCCAATTCTTGAACATGGGAATTCTCCGAACGAAGGTTGATTGAATGAGTCGCGGACCCCGGGGAGACGGGCCTATCATCACGATGGCCCGATTGGCGAACATATCGCTGTACGATAGCGCTTTTTGCGGCGGCCGGAACAGTACATCATCATGCACCCGGACACATCTGGCTACGCCCACGGAAACATGGGCCCGCGCCCAACTCGGAACACACCGAGACGGACGCGGGCATCGCCTGAAACCAACACCATGACGGGTGGGCAACTACCCGTTGGTGGGGCAATCGAACACGTCATCGTGATTCTTGTCGAACGCAGCATACAACGTCGGCAGGTCGTTCGCGTCGCCGGGAACCCCTGCGTAGATGTAGGACTCGATGCAGATCGGCACGCCGTTGGGATAACGCGCCACGCAGTTCACGCGATAGGTTCCATCGGCCTGCAGCACCCAGCAGCGCGTGATGGAGTATCCGAACATCACTGGCCGGTCGGAAAAAGCGCACGTGACAAAGGCCGCGCGCATGGTTCCTGTGTTGAGGCCGGCAACGGACGTGCCGGCTGCGGTGGCCCGGCCGGAGCCCAGCACGGTTACGATACCGACAACCGCGAGCAATGCCGCGGCGAAAACAAAACGTCGCATGATAACTTCTCCTCTGGATAATTGTTGATACTATGAACGCTGAGAACCGACCACGCCATTCGCCATCGGCTGGCCGTACGGAACAAACGGCGCTGACAGTGGCAGAGCCAATTCCGCACAGCCATCGGCAGCATCCGGAGCGTTGCGAGTTTCGGCCGCTACGGCATTCCGGATGTAATGGCGGCATTGGTTGGGGTTCGCCAGCACAGTTGGCTGTGCGCCGATGCCGGTTGATCACGGCACGATGCCGAGTCACCGTAGCCTGGCACGGGGGCCGAGCACGATGACGAGGTAACCGACAATCGCCCCGCACATCCAACGCAGGCAAGCAGCACACGTCACTGTACAACCACTGTACACGCTCCGGAAATCGGCTCCGGTATATGGAGCACGGCGGGCATGCAAGCAGCGGTGTTGCCCGGAACGCGCCGCGTATCGAACGCCAGCAGCAACAGAAGCAGGATCACCCCCCAAATTCTCCCGCCGACATTGGCGGGCTTGGCCAACCATGACACAACGCAGCAGAACAGGATCGCCCGGCAGGCAGGCAAGTCCGGAGGAAATAGGCGCAATGGTGCAATCATCGTTTCGGATGGTTGTGGCCGATCCCGCGCCGGCACTGAAGCTGGCACAACGCGCGCTTCGCAAGGCACGGAAATACGGCTATCACAACCAGCAGGCGTTGGCGCTGCTGGCATGCGGCGAAGCACATTACCGGCTGAACCAACCCGATCAACAGGCGCTCTGCTACCAGAAGGCAGAGGCAATAAGCGGCGCGATGACCGATCAGGAACTGCGCGCCAAGCTGCTTGCCGAAGTCGCGCGCGTTTATAGGGTACGGGGTGACTTCAAGGGTGCGCTGGCCTGCGCCGGCACCGCGCTGGAGATTCACGAGCGCAGCGGCGACGCCGAGGCAATCGCCTGCGCGCTGGAGCGCCTGGGCTCGGTCTCGATGGAGATTGGAGCATTCGAGCAGGGGCTGGCGTATCATTTCCGCGCGCTGGAATTGCGCGAATCGTTGGACACACCGGCCGATCTGGTGCGGTCGCTTCACAACATCGGCGCGATCTACGGGAACATCAACGATCACGGTACGGCGCTGGGCTACTTCCAACAAGCGCTGGCGTTAAGCGAGAAGATCGACCATGATGAAGGCCGCGCGCATTCGTTGGCGGCCATTGCAAGCTGCCTGGAATGCCTGGGGCGTCCGGCCGAGGCATTGCCGCTGCTTCGCACGGCCATTGCCCTGTATCGCCGGCTGAACCTGCATGTGGAGCAGGTTGATCCCGTGTACACCACGGGCCGCGCATATGCTGCCATGGGCAGGACGGGGCTTGCGCTACGGCGTTTTCAGCAGGCGCTTGTGCTGGCACGGAAATTCGAGAACACCTCCATGGTTGCCGCGATCCTGCTTTCGATGGGAACGGCTGAACAACAACGTGGAAACACGGAAGGCGCATTGCTGGCATATGCCGGCGCGCTGGAACTGGCCGAGCGCTCCGGGATGCGCAACGATGCGCTCCGGCTTCATGCCCGGCTGGCCGAGCTATGCGAGCTGCTGGGCGACTACGAACGCGCGGTACGGCACCATCGCCTGCGAGCACAACTCCACGAGGATATCCTTGGCATTGGCAGCGCCAGGGCAATCGCCGGCGTTGAGGTACGCAGGAAGATGGATCAGGCCGATGCCGAACGCGCGCAACTGAGGCTGCGCGCCGAAAACGCCGAGCGCGAATCGGATGCAAAGGAGCGCGAGATGCAGATGATGATGTTGAACCTTACCCGGCGCGACAGTGCCCTGGTGGCGGTGCGCGAGGCGGTGGAACCGTTTGCCAGCGCTCCGCAGCCCGAGTCACGCGAGCTGATATCGCGGATCCTTGCGCATGTGGACAACGCGCTGGACACACATTCGCGGCACCGTGCGTTCGAAAAACAATTCGAGCGCACGCATATGGGCCTGATCCGCCGTTTGCGCCAGATCGCACCGGATCTTACCCCGGCCGAGATCAAGGTGTGCGTGCTGATACGGTGCGATCTTTCAACCAAACAAATCGCCGACACGTTGTTCACTTCCCCACTGACCATCAAAACGCATCGCACGCATATTCGCCGGAAGCTGCATCTGGACCGCGAAGGCAGCCTTGGCAGTTTCCTGCTTTCGGTATAACCGCACGGCCACCACACATGGCGGATCATGTACACATAGTGCCCCGCGGGCTTCGCGCCCGCAGAGTTCGCGCCGCGGGCAGTTGCGCGCGCGTGGGCATTATCAGGCACTCACTGCACGTGACAGGCCACCGCCCGCTACCCGGAACACCCCATGGTTACGCCATCGGCGGGCATCTACTCCCTTTATACACCCCCCCGAACCGTTGATGCCGGCACTACCCTCAACTATCTTGGTTCCCGCAGTGCAGATGGCAGCAGCAACACGATGTGGTTCGTGATCGGCACGAGATAGGAGGATGCGCACCTCCGTCAACAACCACCACCCGAGTTGGCGCTGTGCCCGAACGATCCCGAGGAAGCGTTCGGATAATTCACCCTCCGGCAACAACTGTATCAACACAATCAACGAGAATCATGATGAAACAGAAACACCCCATCGGCCGGCGCGTCGCGCAACTGGCGCTGGCGCTTGGCATGGCAGCCGTGGCAGGCACCTCGGCACAGACTTTTCAAAAGGCGTACGACGACAATTTCAACTTCGCGAACTGCAGCCAGATGGTGCTTAGCGTACCAGGCGGCTACGTACAGGCAGGATACGGCATGAACTGGGCCGGGATATCAACGGTGATCCTGAGCAAAACCGACGCCAACGGCACGCTGCTCTGGACGAAGGAGCTGCGAGGGTTCTTCCCCGGCATGGGAAGCGACGATCGCGTTCACGCAATACGCAGCGTCTACTTCTGGGGGCAGCTCATCGGCTACGTGCTGGTGGGCTCCACGCGCGAAGCCACCGGTGGACGCGATATCCTGGTGATCCGCACCGACGCCAACGGCAACGTTGCCTGGCGCCACACGTTCGGCGCAACCGACGTTGAGGACGTCGGGTATGATATCAAGACGATTCCCAGCCAGCAGGTTGGTGATGCCAGCGACTATATCATCACCGGCTACATGGACGCACAGCCGAACGACACACGCAACCAGCGGATCGCGTTGCTGCGTCTGGATCCCTGGGGGAACCTGTTGTGGTGCCGCAAATACGGCTTTGGAACGAACCCGCTGATTTCCGAGGAGAACGTTGGATACTCGGTGGAATATCTATCGCAGAGCGAGGGGTTTGCCATTACCGGATACACCAACCACAGCGAGGCGTCCGCAACCAACAAGGTTCCGTTCGTGATCCGGACCGACAACGCCGGCGTGATCGTGTGGGCGTTTGCCTATCCGCTTACACAGCTCGACGACAATTACGGCGTGGGGCGGCACATCATCGAGAACGGCGACCGCAATCTGGTGGTGGCCGGCTCGGTGAACCAGTTCACCAGCACCAACCACGACGCGTTCCTGATGGAGGTGAACGGAAATACCGGCGTGGTGACATGGCTGCACACATATGATTGCATCACAGCCGGCACCAGTTCCTACAACGAATATGGATTTCAGGTAGCCGATCTCGGCAACGGTGAATATGCGCTGTGCGGCACCACCGATTACGTAAACGATGCCGACCATGTGATGCTGCTCCACACAACACGCAACGGGGCAGGCGTTCTATGGGCCAACAAGTACACATTCCGAGGCGTGGTTAATCCGCTGTGGTGGGCCACATCGTTTCTGGAGCCATCGGTAGCCATGGTACATCTTGGCGCCAACGGCTACATCCTGGAAGGCAACGCATCCACCACCGGCCTGTACCTGATCAAGACAGACGCAAGCGGGAACAGCGATGGCTGCGAGGAGCCGATCCCGGTATCGGTGGGGAGCATCGCGCCGCCGCGCGTGTCGCTGCCGGAAACCGGCACCGGCACCAATCAGATCGATCTCCCGTTTGGCCAGGATGATCTTGCCTACGATGAGGCCGCCTGCCAACCGGCACTGAAGCCGGTGCTGACATCGTTGAACCGGGAAAGCGCCGGCACAACGGTTCGGATGGCGCAGTCGTCGGTGGAGGTCACCCTGGCCGGCAACAGCGGCGACGCGCTTACGGTGGAGGTTGTGGACATGAGCGGCGCGCTGCTGCACAGCACGCATCGCACCGCGGCGGCAACAACGGAACAGGTGTCGATCCCAACGGCCAACTGGCCTTCGGGGGTCTACGTTGTTCGCATCACGCGCAACGGTATCGCGGAATCCCGACAGATTTCCGTGGTGAAGTAAACACGGGTGGCGGGGGCCCCCATTCCGCACACGGGCGGCACCTTGGCAACAAGGTACCGCCCGTTGGTTTGTGCCCGCATCCAATGGATCAAGGGATGGTCTTCGGCCCCACCTCGCCCCAAATGCAGCAGGGCATCACAACCATGTTGCGATGCCCTGCATGCCGATTCAAACGGCCGGGTCAACCATCGATACCACGCCATGACGGCGGCCAGCGCCTACCGGGTGACGTGCATCACCTTCGAGCAGATGGTTTCGCCGGTCGGCAGCGTGGCGCTCAACTGGTACAGGTACCAACCGGAACGCAGATCCTCCACGTTGAGCTGGATCTGATGGGCTCCTGCCGGAAGCGCCCCTTCGTTCCGCTCCAGCACGATCTCGCCGTTGGCATCGAACACGCGTACGGTGGTCGCGGTGCTCGCCGCCGGGAGGGTATAACTTACGGATGTGACCGTGGTGGCCGGGTTCGGCGTGTTCTGCGCCAGCATCGAGGACTCCGGCATCGCCACCGGAGCCTCCTTGCCGGTGGCAACACCCATGATCTTCGCAAGGCCGGCGCCGTTATACAGCAGCACGAAAGATTCGGTTCGCGACAGGTACATCTTCTTGAACGAGCGCGGGTACCGCACTGCCTCGTGGATTTCCTTGGAATCCGCCATGTCCACAAGCTCCTCGCGCAAACCGGGGACACGTGCGATATCGGCGGCATGTTCGGTGCAGAAACGTTCGGTGAACGTATCGAGCGTATCGGCAAAGCGACCCAGATCGGCGACGACAACGTCGGCAAGGTTGTCCAGGCCCGGGCGGTACGAGCGGGCCAGCCACTTCGCGATGGCCGGCAGTTCGCTCATTTCCTGATAGCGGTTGTATTGTTCGAAGTCGTCGGACACATCCTCACCACGCGCCAGGGCCTCCTCGCGTTCGCGCATCTTCGCCTCGTGCTCCTGCTGGCGAGCCTGCTCGCGCTCGCGCTCAAGCCGCGCGTCCTCTTCCGGATCAACCGCAACCGGCTCGCCAACAGCGGTCATCCCGTCCTCGCTATCGTCAACGGCAACCGCCGTATCCGGAGCATCCACCACCGCAACGTTCGCATCGTCGGCAACCGCAACGGCCACGGTATCGACCTCCGCCGGTGTGGCGGATTCGGCAACCGCAACGGCCTCGGCACGTTCGTTCGCTGCCGATATCTCGGCGTACCGCTTCTCCTGCTCGGCCTGTTCCTGCGCCACCCGCTCCATCAGGATCCCGAATCGCACACGCAGCTCGTTCAACTTTTCAAGGTCGCCGCCGGAGAACATGTCGTCGATACGCAGCTTGTACACATTCAGCCTGGGTTCCCAGTACCCAAGCGCCAGCCGCATCATCCGTTCCTTCATCTGGCCGCGCAGTACCTCGCGCAGGCTGTCCTGGCTTTCATCCTGTTGGGCGGAGTAGTCCTGCGCGGCAACCGGCAGGGCCGCCAGAAACAATATCGAGGCTGCGGCAAACGATTTCAGAACCGTGGCAACGTTCATGGTTTGGTCTCCCGTATGCGGAATAATCCAGAGGTACTCAGGGCGTGCAGTTGTTGTTGTGTTCTCGCGCAGACTGCGGCTGCGTTACCGGCCGGCGGTGTGCGCCGTACGCCATGCTGCCGGATGCCGTGGCGTACGGTACAGACGCACTTCCGTGTGGATGCAACACGGCCAACGCTGGATAAACACCCGATGCCGCCGGTTGCAACACGCAAGCGACGCAAGATACGCCCGCTGGTAGCGATGGCCCACGGTTGCCGGCGGAATCGATCGTTGTTCTGGTGAGCCGGTACAGCGCGGCACGTTGCCGCGCATGCAATATGCCGCCACCGGCACACGTCATCCATCGGCGCTGCAACATCTGTATATTGCAGCCCTGAACTAATTTCGACGAACCTGATCAACCGATGAGTTCCGGGCCAGACACATCCGACACCGTGATCTTCTCGCTCCTGCATGCAGCGCATGCGCTGGAGGAGCGTGCCGAACGCGCGCTGGAGGAAGTGGGGCTCTCGTGGGCGAAGTATGGTGTGCTGGTTCAACTGCTGGGCACCAGCACACCGTTGGCGCTGGGCGAACTGGCCGAACGGCTGAGCTGTGTGCGATCGAACGTAACACAGCTTGTCGACAGGCTGGAATCCGACGGGCTGGTGCGTCGCACGAACGATGCATCCGATCGGCGGATCATTCGCACAGAGCTTACCGACCTGGGCAGGCAGCGGGCCGAGGCAGGAATACAGCAGTGGGAGAAGGTGCGCACGCAATTCACCGCCGAGTTCTCGGATACCGATCTGAAGAACCTTGAGCGGATGCTTCAAACAATCCGGTGATTTTTTTTGTCGCAATAGTTCATATATGAACAGTACAGCATTGCACATTTCGATCATGAAAGATTGAAATCGCGGATGCTGACCCGATCAACAAGAAACGGAGAACCAACATGAACACAGCAGCAGCAAACGTGAACACGCCGGCGACATCCAGGGGTTGGATCATCAGCCTGTGGATCGTACAGATCATCCTTGTTGGGGTGTTCGGAATGTCCGGTACGATGAAGCTCTTCACGCCGATACCCGAACTCTCGGTAAAGGTCTTCTGGACAAAGGACGTTCCGGAACTGATGGTGCGTTTCATCGGCGCATCGGAGCTGCTGGGCGCGCTGGGCCTGCTGCTTCCGTCGCTACTGCGGATCAAGCCCAACCTTACGGTGCTGGCCGGCTGGGGCCTGACATTGGTGATGATTCTGGCCGTGGGATTCCACATCATGCGCAGCGAAGTCCCGTTCATCGGGATCAACCTTGGGCTTGGGGCCGCGGCGGCATTTGTTGCCTGGGGCCGGTCGCGCAAGGCTCCGATTGCCCCGCGATCCTGATCGGCGCAAACCGAAGCGCGCGTTGGCAGGAACGCATCAAACAACAATCAGCGACAACAACGGATATCGAACGGATATCGAGAGGTTCGGATGAATATGAACAACAAAGCCAGCCACGGAATTACCGTGGAGATATGGTCGGACATCGCCTGCCCATGGTGCTACATCGGCAAGCGTAGATTTGAGAGCGCGCTGGAACGGTTCCCGCACCGCGATGCCGTGCGCGTGATATGGCGCAGTTATCAGCTTGCGCCTGATGCACCGCGAACGGCAACCGAGTCGCTGACACAGATGCTGGCAAACAAATACGGCGTAAGCACCGAACGGGCCGAGACCATGCACCGCAACGTTACGCAGGTAGCGGCCGGCGAAGGGCTTGTGTATCACATGGACACGGTGAAACCAACCAACACGTTCGACGCCCACCGCCTGATACATGCCGCCGCGCGCTTCGGTAAACAGGCCGAGGCAAAGGAACGGCTTCTGCGCGCGTATTTCACCGAGGGCGTCAACGTCAGCGATCGCGAGGCGCTTGTTTCCATCGCGAAGGAGCTTGGGCTGCCCGATGCTGTTATCGAAGCAGTCGTGGATGGTGTGGCGGAATCCGATGCCGTGCGGGCCGACCTTGAACGAGGCGCCGCGTTTGGTATCCGTGGCGTTCCGTTCTTCGTTCTCGACGAGCGCCTTGGTGTTTCCGGTGCGCAGGATCCCGAGACGTTGCTCGGCGCGTTGCAACAGGCCTGGGCCCAACACACGCCGGCTGTTGCCGTGATCGAGCCGGCCACGGCGGAGACGAATATCTGCGAGGATGATACCTGCGCGGTGCCGAACGCGCCACAGGCATAGCTTTACGGGCGCGCGACATCACCAGGCGTATGATCCCAGGCATATGGTATACATGGCGAAGGGCTTCCGATAATCGGAAGCCCTTCCGCCCGACATGATGGGCATGGCCGAAATAGAAACGCCGAGGCGATCACCACATCGCCCCGGCGTCGGACTGAATAAGCGCAGGAGGGTCATCGCGCTTTCCGTCCCCAAAGTTTTCAGCCGGCAAAACTAGTACCCCGTCCCCAACAATCAAACCGAAAAGTTCTGTTCCCGAAACTTTGTATCCCCGTAGATTGGCGCGTCCGAACGCCCCCATTCCGACGTTACGAGCGGCGCAATGAAAACTTCCCAACTGGTACGGAGATGCTGGCCGATGCATGACAACAACCAAACGCCGAACAGAGCAACAGGCCGACCATTGTTGCTTGCCGTGATGGCCGTGGCGGTGCTGCTGGCTGCAATGAACGCCGCGCAGGCCCAGGCACCCGGCGCCGCCGAAACACGCGTCGCGCGTTATCTGGATTCGATACGTGAGGATCCCCTGGCGCTGCGGGCATTGCTTGTGCGCATGCCGAAAGGGGCCGACCTGCACAACCATCTCTCCGGGGCCGTGTACGCGGAAAGCCTGCTGGCGTGGGCAGCCGAAAGCGGGATCTGCATCGACACGGCAACCCTTGCCGCAACCAGTTGCCGACCCACCGGAACCATCCCGGCGGCTACGGCACGGTTCAACGCATCGATGCAGCGTGCGATCATCAACGCGTGGTCCATGCGCAACTGGCAACTCTCCGGCGAAAGCGGCCACGATCATTTCTTCAACACGTTCGGCAAGTTCGGATACGCCGGCTGGGGACGCACCGGCGATATGCTGGCCGAGGTTGTTCGCCGCGCCGATGCCAACGGGCTGGGATATCTGGAACTGATGATCACGCCCGACACCGGGGCCGTATCCAGCCTGGGCCAGAAGATCGCGTGGCGGAATGACTATCCGGCCATGCGCGACTCGTTGCTGGCCCGCGGGCTCCGCGATTCGATCCGCGTCGGCATGCGCTTGCTGGACTCGGCCGAGCGCCGCCTGCGCCAGGTGCTGGGATGCACCGCGGGCAGCGCCAACGGCGGGCCGTGCGGCGTCACGATCCGCTACCTGTATCAGGTAGGCCGCGGAGCCGCGCTGCCATCGCTGTTCGCGCAGATCCTTGCCGGATACGAGATGGCCGAGATGGACCCCCGCGTTGTGGGGTTCAATCTGGTGCAGCCGGAGGATGACCCCGTTCAGATGGCGCGCTTTGATGACGGCATGGCGATGATCAACGCGCTCCGCCCGCTGTATACCAGGGCACACATCTCCCTGCATGCCGGCGAGTTCGCCTACGGGCTGATCCCGCCGGACTCGTTGTGCTGCCACATCCGCGCCTCGGTGGAACTGGGGCACGCCGAACGCATCGGGCACGGCGTGGCGGTGATGTACGAGCATGCCCCGTACGAGCTTCTGCGGATGATGCGCGACCGCAACGTGCTGGTGGAAATCTGCCTGAGCAGCAACGACGGCATCCTGGGCGTGCGCGGCACGCAGCACCCGTTCCGCACCTACATGAACAACGGGGTGCCGCTGGCGATCTGCACCGACGACGAGGGCGTGGCGCGCTCGGACATGACCAACGAATACATGCGCGCGGTCACCGAACAACATGCCACCTACGGCGAGCTGAAGGCCATGGCGCGCAACAGCCTGGAGCACGCATTTGTGGACGGCCGCGGCATCTGGAGCAATGGAACCGGGCGGACGTTGATCCCGGAGTTCCGCGGCCAGACGCCGGGCGGGGCGCTCAGCGAGGCCTGCCGCGCATATCTGAACCAGAACACCAAGGCCCGCCTTCAGTGGCAACTGGAAATCCAGTTCGCCGCGTTTGAGCGCGAGGCGTTTGGGAAATAGGCCGCGGCGGCCCGGCGTGCAAATGCCCAAAGCATCGTATCATTGTGGGTATGGTCAACGAGGTAGAAGCAACATCATCCACCCCGCTGCGCCGATGGCTGAAGCGCCTTGGCGTAGCCGGGTTTTTCTTCTTTCTGCTGAAGGGCATCGCCTGGCTGGTGGCGTTATGGCTGGTTGCCTGTTAGCGGCCTGTTGAAATACCTGCAGGCCCACAGGCTGCGGCATACAGGGCCACACGTGTATATTAGGCGCCGTCAATTCCCCTGGCCGGGCAGATGAATCATGCTCCCGGCCCAACCCAACCTACTTCCTGCTGCGCATCATGAAACTCCTCTCCTGGAATGTCAACGGCCTGCGATCGGTACTGAACAAGGGCTTCGTGGATTTCGTTGACGCCCATAAACCCGATGTTCTCTGCCTGCAGGAAACCAAGACCCCGGGCGCCGCGATCGAATTCGAGCTGCCCGGCTATCAGGCATTCTGGAATCATGCCGAACGCAAGGGATACTCCGGCACCGCCACATTTGTGCGCACGGGAAGCGCCGCCGGCGAACCGGTTGACGTGCGGCAGGGCATCGGCATCGCCAAACACGACACCGAGGGGCGCGTGCTTACCTGCGAGCTGCCGGAGCTGTTCGTAGTGAACGTGTATGTGCCGAACTCCAAGCGCGATCTTGCCCGCCTGCCATATCGCGCCGAGGAGTGGGATGTTGATTTTCTGAAGTACGTGAAGAAGCTGGAGAAGAAGAAGCCCGTGATCTTCTGCGGCGATCTGAACGTGGCCCACACGGAAATCGACCTGACACATCCCAAGACGAACGTGAAGAATCACGGCTTCACGCCCGAGGAACGCAAGGGCTTCGACAACATCGTCAAGGCCGGATTCGTGGATTCGTTCAGGGAGTTCCAGAAGGACGGCGGCCACTATACGTGGTGGAGCCAGATGGCGAACTGCCGCGCACGGAACATCGGGTGGCGCATCGATTACGTGGTGGTCTCAGGGGCGCTTCGCCCGCGCTTGCACGAGGCGTTCATCCTGCCCGAGGTGATGGGGTCGGACCACTGCCCCGTGGGCGTTGTGCTGGGATAGTATTCCGCCACACCGGCCATCGGGCGGCGCCCCGTGGCCGGGCTACACCAGAGGCAGCGCAAGTTGCCCGCCCGGCGCCTCCCCCTCCTCGCCGATCAGGTTCGAGATGGAAAGCCCCAGCAGACGAACCGCCCGCGTTGGCGGGAACGGCGTACGGAACAGCTCGGCGCCAATCGCGCGAAGCTCCTCGGCCGTACGCACACCGGCGCGCACAGTGCGGCTGCGCGTGGACACGGCGAAATCGTGGTACTTGATTTTCAGCGTCACCGTGCGGCCCGCGATCGAGGCGGGCTTCATACGCCGGCCAACTTCATCGGCAACGCCAGCCAACCGCCGCATCATTTCCACGTGGTCGGAGATATCCTGCTCGAACGTCCGCTCGGCCCCCAGCGACTTGCGTTCGTAGTCAATACGCACGGGCCGCTCATCCAGGCCGCGCACAATCCTGTAATAATAGCGGCCAACCCGGCCGAAGCGCCCCACCAACTCATCCTCGGCGAAACGCAGCAGATCGGCGCCACGGGTTATCCCAAGCTCGCCCATGCGCCGCGCCGTGGCCGGGCCGATGCCATGGAAACGCTCGATCGGCAACGCGGCCAGCAGGGCATCGGCATCCTCCGGCAACACCACCGTCAGCCCGTCCGGCTTGTTCATCCCCGACGCTGTTTTGGCCAGGAACTTGTTGAACGATACGCCGGCCGACGCCGTAAGCCGGGTAGCCTGGAATATCTCCTGCCGGATCGCGCGCGCGATCAGCGTTGCCGACGGCGGACCCTTCAGCGTTTGGGTGACATCCAGATAGGCTTCGTCGATCGAGGCCGGCTCCACAAGCTCGGTGTACGAACGGAAGATCGCCCGCACCTGCCGCGACACGTCGCGGTACAGCTCGAAGCGCGGCCGCACGAATATCAGATCCGGGCAGCGCCGCAACGCCATCCCCGATGGCATCGCCGAACGGACACCGTAGGCGCGGGCCTCGTACGATGCGGCCGCCACAACGCCACGCTTGGCGCCGCCCACCGCTACCGGGCGGCCCTTCAGGTCCGGGTTCTCACGCTGCTCGATCGAGGCGTAGAACGCGTCCATGTCGATATGGATGATCTTCTTCAGTGCTAATATGGCGTTATTTGCCAATCTTACACGATATTACCCACACATTCGTCCACAAAAATGTAGGCAAAACCGCACTTTGTTGTACCTATGTTGTACCAAACGCGGACTCTTCGAGACACCTAAACTCTTTGAACGATGGCGAGCGTAAAGATCGTTCTCCGCAAGAAGGCAAACAAGGACGGCACGTTCCCGCTGGCGCTCCGGATCACGAAGGACCGGAAAGCCTCCTACATCTACTTGGGCTATAGCAGTCTGGAGAAGGATTGGGACGCGCAGGCGCAACGTGTACGCAAGTCTCACCCCAATGCCACACGGCTTAACAACTTCATCATGAAGAAGCTGGCCGATACGAACGATACGGCGCTGGAACTCGACACGCAGGACAAGGCTGCCTCCGCCGACGGCATCAAACGCAAGATCAAGCCCGCCGCCGATATGATGTTCTTTGCGCGGGCACGTCTCTTCGTGCAACATCTGCAAGACGTCGGGAACTTCAATAGTTGGCGCACCCAGACATCACGCTTGTGGACCTTCAAGGAGTTTCTCTTCGGCACGGATGCCATATGGGATGAGCTATCCCCCAAGGCACAATCGCTCCGGCATCACAAAGTACAAGGCGTGCTCGGCGGTCAGGATGTTCCGTTCCAGCGCATTGATGTGAGCTTATTGACGCAATACAAAGTCTATCTGAAGGCCCAGAAAGGCTTGAGCAATCGCACCATCTTCGGCTACCTCGCCATTATCCAAACCATCTTCACCCAGGCGATCAGGGAGGGCATACTTGACAGGAAGTACTTTCCTTTCGGCAAGGACAAGATCCATATCAAGTTTGCCGAATCCCTCAAGATCGGCCTGACGAAAGAAGATGTGGAGAGGCTGGAAGCGGTGGACTCGCTCAAGCCGGAGCATGGCACGGCAAGGGACATCTGGCTTGTGTCCTTCTACTTCGCAGGCATGCGGGCCGCTGACGTGCTGCGGCTGCGTTGGTCGGATTTCAAGGACGGGCGCTTGCATTACGTCATGGGCAAGAACAACAAGCCCGGTTCCCTGAAGGTGCCGGAGAAGGCGCAAGCCATCTTGGAGCGTTACAGAGCATTCAAGGAACACCCGGACGACTTTGTATTCCCCTACCTGAAGGGGTATGAGCATCTGGAGGACCCGTTTGAACTGAAGCGGCTTATTGCGGCGGCGGTGTCGAAGTGCGACCGCTACCTTAGATATCGCATTGCACCTGCGGCCCGGATCGAGGGCAAGATCTCCATGCACATCAGCCGCCACACCTTCGCAACGCTGGCTGGAGACAAGATCCCGATTCAGATGCTCCAGAAGCTGTACAGGCACAGCGACGTCAAGACCACGCTTGGCTATCAGTCGGCTTTCATTCACAGGGAGGCGGATGAGGCGCTGGATGCGGTGTTGGGGGTGTAGGTTCGAATCTCTCCACGGCACACACGGTCTTGGAACGTGCGGAACTCACCACCTCGCGAATGGCAGTAAAACATGAGTAATCTTAGGAGTGGCTTTCTACGCTGCCCCGCCATAGGTTCGCACCCGAATTGTTGAGCAGTTCGCTGCTCTTGCTCTCCAACCATCCAAACGAACCATGACCGGCCCGGTTCTCCTTATCACGTACACACGGCTCGACATTACCGAGCTTGAAGCGGAAGAGATCATCGGCGATGGCTATCGCGCCGTCGATGCTGTAGCGGCCCTTGCCGGGGGAAAGGAAATGGAAGAGGGAATCATCTATCATTTCAACGGAATGGGATCATCGGCGATGATATCCCCCCCGGAGAAAACAGAAGACCTCACCAGATCTTTTGGAACTTTAAAACTCCGTGTGATAAATGGCGCGGCAGTATTCACGTCCTCTCTCAAGGAGAGAGTGTCTGCTCATCCCGACGTGACATCGGTCTGCGAGTGCCATGACGGGGCCTACCCGACCATGTGGCAGACCGATTCGGACGGTGCTGGAATTCCAAATCCGCCGCCCAGTGGAAAAGAGTGGAATCTGGAGAGCATCCATGCCAATGGTGTCGTTGCCAGCTACTTCACCGGCAAAGGAATCAAAATCGCCATCATCGACACGGGTATTGCAGATCATAAGGACCTGAATATGAAAGGGGGAGTATCGTTCTGCGAAGGGAAGGCTGATTTTCGGAATGACGATTTCGGCCACGGTACGCATTGCGCCGGGATCGCGGCCGGGCGGCTGGGAGGGATAGCAACGGAGGCCGAACTGTTTTCGATCAAGGTTGCCCACAGGGAGCCAGCGACTCCCCAGGCAATTCTGGCCGGCTTGTCCTGGGCGCTCAGGAATCGAATGAATGTCGTCTCGATCAGCTTGTCCGGACCAGCGGTTCTGGCGTACATACCCGCGTGCGCAAATGCGGTTCAGGCGCTGATGGCGATCAACTGCGTGGTGGTTGCCAGCACAGGTGATATCAGTGACAACGTGGGGTTCCCCGCCAATACGCCGGGCATCATTGCCGTGGGAGGGTGCGACAGCCAACTCGACCTTCTCGATAGCACCTGCATCGGCGGCAATGGGAACCATCTGACCATAGCGGCACCCGGACAGGGCATCAAGACCACCTTCCATGCAAACGATGGCTATATAGAGTCGTTTAGCGGCAGTAGTGCCGCCACCCCGCACGTTGCCGGTCTGGTCGCATTGATCCAGCAGAAATTCAAGGGCATCACCCCATTGCAGGTGATCGGCAGAATTCTGGCGTCGGCGCAGCCGATGAACATCCGGTCTGATCAACGCGACGTGTTGGGAGATGTCACGCTCATCGACTGCGAGAAGGCTCTCGCGTTGTTGTAGCGTCATACCCGTTCAACTCATCAAACCATCAGCTCATGTCGAACAGGATTATCGTGACGGTCATATCGTCCGACGACATACCGGATTCGCCAACATACTGCGCGATTGTGATTACTAATTGCGATGCGATGCATGTGGATGCGAAGCGGCAGCAGATCAATGGAAGGGCCTCGGCGCATTTCATGAATGTTCCCCCCGGCAGATACTACGTCGTCGTGATACCGGAAGGGGAAAATGCCCGTTATACGCGCTTCATCATGATTGATGAAGAAGCGAAAGAGACCTCCCTCACGTTCGACCTCGCCACCATTCCCCCCTCGGGCCGGATCACCGCGATCGTGCTGGTGGGAGGCCAGCGTTCCCCTGGCGACACCGTCATGATCCGGGGAAAGGCAGATGGTCACACGGAGTATTGCATGACGGACTACAAGGGACACGCTGAGTTCCCCGCCGTACCCGAGACGCAAGCGTATGAGGTTATCGCGTATCATGCTTCGGCAAACCAAGGCGATACGTGTGACCTCGTCACCGACGGAGATTGTGCGAAGCAATTCAGCTTCTAGGCATGTCGCCATCACCCCTCACGGCGGTATCCGAAGCCACGATATATCCGGACGAATCAAGACGGCATCCGTATTCAGCATTCGAGCCCGATAGTGCTTATGGCAACATCGCTCCGCAATAAGGCTCTCTATCACATCAATCGTGCCATGCAGGCGAGCGCACGCCGCGACATAGGCGCGCTCCTCTCGCATATCACGACACTGACCGAACTCACGGCGGGCCAGCCAGGCTATGCGGGATACATCACCTATCTCCGGGCGAATGCCGCCAAAGCCAATGGCGAGAAGGAAACATTCCGGACGCTGGCGGCGCAAGCGCTTGAAGAACTGACCGCCTCCGGCGACATGCGCGCCGCCGCGCAAGTGGTTCTCAACATGGGGCGTGATCCCGCCCGCCCGCAACAATCGCTTGCCTGCGCCGAGCGCGCGCGGAAGTTGTTCGAGGCATGCGGCGATCCGGTCGGCGTCTCAAACGCGATGCAGAACGTTGGTGCGCTCCTCGCGCAGCTTGGCCAGTACAGGGAAGGCCATGAGATGCTCGAACGGGCGCTGGTGGCCAAGCGGCATCATGGCGACAATGTGGGTGCGGCGACGGTGCTTCTGAACATCGCCGCATGTGCTCACTTCGCCTGTGACTATACGGTGGGAGTCTTAAACGCCGCTGAAGCGGTCGCCTGCCTTGAGCAGATCGTGTCAGCCCCGGCCCGCGAGCAGGTCAATCTCATTTGGCAGATGCACGGCTGGGCGTCTGTGCCTGTCGATTGCAGGGGTCTTCTCGCAACGGCATACAACAACTACGGCAATGCTCTTTCAGTCCTGGGAGAGCTTGACAGATCGATCGAGTGCTATGGCAGGGCGCGCACGATCATGTGCGAACTCGGCGATGTCACCGGGGAGGCGATGGTGCTCAACCAGATCGGCGAGATACTGCGGCAACAGGGAGAGGCCGGTCGTGCCGAAGAGATCTACCGGCGCAGTGTCCGTCTTTTCGAGGAGAGCGGAACACGGGGGTATATGTATGCCGTTGCCTGTCAGAGCGTGGGCGAAGCCTGCGCGGCGCAGAAGAAATATGCTGAAGCCTCTGCCTGTTATCATCAGGCCCTCACGGAGTATCGAGGTTCAGGGCTTGTGGCAGGCGAAGCGGAAGTGCAGGTCCTCTCGGGCGAGATGGAGATCGCGCGCGGGGATTTCAACGCGGCGGTTGATATGCTGCAGAAGGGGCTTGCGCTCGCAAGGTCGATATCGGCCGAGGAGCTGATCGTACGCAGCAACCGCGCCCTCGGGACCGCGATGATGCATGTCGACTCGAAACGCGCGCCACGCTATCTCAAGAGAGCACTCCTTCTGGCTGAACAGTACGGGATGAAGATCGAGCGGCAGAATATCCACCGCGAGTTCTCGACGTATTACAAGATCATCGGCAAGTCAACCGATGCGCTGCTCCACTTCGAGACGTTCTACGCCCTGCAACAGGAGATCTTTACAGAGGAGGCCGACAGGCGGCTCAAGAACATGGAGATCGTCTATCAGATCGAAGACCATAAACGCTCCCTGCTCGAGCTGAAGGCCCACGTGAACCAGATCGAGAACGAACTGGAGGAAAAGACCCGCGAGCTGGCCGGACTCGCCGAGTGTATCATGCAGCGGCAGGGGTTTATCAAGCTGGTGGAAACAGGGCTCGCGAAGATCATCGCCGCCGATCCGGACCACAAGGATGTCCATGCCCATGATCTGCTGCAATCGGTCCGTACACACGACACCACGGCAAGCGACGCGGAAGAACTTGTGCGGAAGTTCATCAGCGTCCACCGTGAATTCGCCGAAGCGCTTCTGGCAATCGCGCCGACGCTGACGCCGGCTGAACTACAGGTCTGCGTGTTGACGCGCCTGGCGATGAGCGCCAAGGATATCGGCAACCTTCTCAATGTCGCCTCGCGGACCGTCAACAATCAGTCGGCAAGCATCCGCGTAAAACTGAAGCTGACACCACGGCAGAACCTGAAAACATATTTGATCCGGTTAGGTGTTGCCGAAGCAAGGCCGATGTGAGCCGTTTCAAATGCCGGAAGACACAGTCAAGGCCCCCTGGTGCGGGATCTCTTTTCTTTCACCCGCAGACTTTTTTGCTGTGTTGCCTCCTATCCCCCTCACAAACGTTCAACGCCAAGACACATGGAAGTGATCTGTCTTCAAGAAGAAGCGTTCTACGCTCTAGTCGAACAAGTGGTTCAACGCCTGGAGGTTCAGCATGGCGCGAGCGCAGAGAAATGGGTGGATGATGAGGAAGCCATGCGGCTGCTGAACATCAAGTCAAGAACGACGCTACAGAAACTACGCGACGAGGGCCGTATCCGCTTTTCACAGCCACAGAAAAGAATCATCCTCTACGACCGGGATTCCATCATGGAGTATCTGGAGAAACACGCACGCAACACCTTTTAGCCATGAGCAAGGACTACACCAAGGGCTTCAACGAGGGCTATGTGATCGCGGCGCACTTGCCGGAGCTGGCAAAAGACCTCTCGAAGATCGACATCCCGACGCCCCGGATGGAAGGCTTCCGGGAGGGCCGCAGGCAATACGTGCTCGACCAGACAAGAGAGATGCGCCCGGCGTGGCTCCGGGGGGAGCAGAGCCCGGAGCAACAACAGGATCGGGACAGAGAGGACAGAGATGTTGAGCGCTGAACCCGTCTCAACGGCGAACAAGTACCTGAACAGGCCGCTGGTCGAATTTGACGGCAGCGTGTGGACCGTCCGCAATGCTGTGGAGGGGGTGCAGATTTTCGGCGGCATCGGGTCCGGCAAGACCTCGGGTTCGGGCCGTCTGCTGGCGCTGAAGTACCTCGCCGCCGGGTTTGGCGGGCTGGTGCTGACGGTGAAGCCCGATGAGGCCGCGTTGTGGGAGGACTATTGCAGGCTCGCGGGCCGGAGTGATGACTTGCTGATGGTCGAGCCGGGGCGGGACAACACCTTCAACTTCCTCGAATACGAAAGCAGGAACGGCGATACGGCGAACGTTGTCCAGATCCTCAAGACGGTGATCCGGGCTGCTGAGGAAAAGGCATCCGGCAGCAATCAGGATGCCTTCTGGGAAAACGCGCTCGACATGCTGATCTACAACGTGATCGATCTCTGCAAGCTCGCCTATGGCAGCGTCACCGTGCAGCGCATGTTTGACATCGTCCAGTCCCTCCCGGCAGGAGGACCGCCGCCGGACGGCCCCTTTCTGAGCGCGTTCAATACGGCGCTGAGCAATGTCAATGCGACGGTCACGGCTTGGGAGGAGAAGCAGGAGACGGATGCCTTGGAGGAGATGAAGAACAGGGGAACCTATGAATCGACCTTGCGCGAAGTCCTGCCGGATGTCCGGTTGCTCCGCATTGTCGAGCAGTTCTTCGGTCAGACCTTTCTGAAGCTCGCGGAGAAGACGCGCTCGGTCATTGACTTTTCCTTCTCGGGCTTCCTGTTCCGGCTGTTGCGGGACCCCGTCTATTCGCTGTTCTGCCGCTATCCCTCCACCTTCACGCCGGAGGATTGCCTGAAGGGCAAGATCATCGTGTTGAACTTGCCCGTGAAGCTCTACCACAAGACCGGGCAGGACAGCCAGGTCATGTTCAAATACTGCTGGCAAAGGGCGATGGAGAAACGGCGCGTCGGGCCGGACAGCCTGCCGCTGTTCTTGTGGGCCGATGAAGCGCAACACTTCCTGCACGAGTACGATGCCGAATATCAGGCAACGGCCCGGTCGAGCCTGATCGCCACGGTCTACCTCTCCCAGAACTTGCCCAACTATCACGCGAACATGGGGAGCGCCAAATCGGAGTTCCGCGTGAAGTCTTTCCTTGGCACCCTTGCCACGAAAGTGTTCCATGCCAATGCCGATATCGAGACGAACAAATATGCCTCGGAGCTGATCGGCGACGGGTTCTTTGAAGACACGTCCACAACAGGCACGATGGCGGGAGAATTCTCCTCCTCAAAATCAAAGCACCTGAAGATTGACCGGATCATACGCCCTGAACACTTCCCCGCGTTGAAGACGGGCGGGGAACGGAACAAGGGCCGGGTTGCGGCCTATGTCCACTTTCAGGGCAATGTTCTCCAGACCGGGGAGACCTTCACCAAAACACAGTTTGACCAGAACTATACACCCACACCGTGAGAATTGACCTATGGAAACACCAAAGACGGCTTACCATCTTCAGACACTCAGGCGCAGCGATAGCTGGCTGAAACATGCGCTCTGGGCGGTCTTCGCCCTGTTTGCCTCACCGGGCCGGATGCTAATTGAAGTCTGGATCAGGAAGGGCTTCGGAGAACGGTACTTCCGCATCTCCACCGCCATTTCCACCGCCCTCTTCCTTGCGGTTCTGCCTCAGTTGTCGGGGCTGATCAAGCTGCTCACGCTCCCGTGGAATCTCCTCATCAAGGGGCCGGAGGCCCTGAATCCATTGAGTGGAATGATGGAGATGATCGCCGCGAAAACGGGCGGTCCCCTGGGGTCGGGAATGAACCCGGCGACAGACCCCGACGCATTAACCAGGCAGATGGTCAGCGACACAATGCGCTACATGGACCATGCCCTGTGGTATCTCTTTCTCGTGCTGTTCCTGCTGGTCTGCCTCCGGCACCACCGGGCGATGAAACAGGCTCCCTCCACCCTCGACTTCTCCCGCTACAGCCTCTACACGGGGGACATTCATCCCTTCTTCCTCGGCTTCAAGGTCAAGGGAAAGCAGGGGGATCGCCGTCTCATCGAGTGCCTGCTGGAACCGCTGCCGTTCTTTCTGGCCGGGTTCGCGCTCGCGCAGTTCGGGATGATGCTCGGCTGGCTCCTGATGATCTGCGCCGTCATCTATGCCCTCAGCTACCGCCGCGCCTACTACCTCGGCGACAACTTCGTCCTCGACAAGATCGACCAGATGATTATCAACGCGGAGTTCGCCAAGACCTTCCTTGATGATGCCGACGAAAGCCAGACCCGGCGGTATCACTTCATCGGCAGGAAGCCCGATGATCCCGAAAAGCGCAAGGCCGTCTTTGACCGCATCGTGGAGGATGATGAGGATGTTCCTCTTGCAAGGTGACCCGCCGGAACTCCCGCCCTTGCTGCCGCCGCGCCCTCCGCGATAACGCGCCCACGGCAACGCTGCTCTGCTGCTTCCTTAGCTGTGCTAAGGAGAGAAGTCTGATGCTCTTTGCTGCTTAGAGAATGGGCGGTGCGAGCTGTGTTAGGAGAGAATGCGCAAAGGGCGGCGCGGATATCGCGCGGAGTTTAACGGGCATCTACGGGCATCCAGAAAACGGGGAGATCGGCAACACGCGCACGAATCGCCGTAGGCTTGCGAGATGATCCGCATGATACAAAGCCAGTCGTCCAGTCACGCCAAGGCATACTTCGCAGATGCCCTGGCGAAGGCTGACTATTACGTGAGCGATCAGGAACTCGCGGGGTATTGGGAAGGGCGGCTGAGTGAGCGGCTCGGGCTTTCAGGAGAGACGGGCAAGGACGATTTCTTTGCGCTCTGTGATAACGAGCACCCCCGCACACATGCTTTGCATGTAAAACATGCGAGCGGGCACCTGACGCCGCGCGTGAAGAAGAACCGCAGGACCGGGTATGACATCAACTTTCACTGTCCGAAATCCGTTTCGATCCTGCATGCGCTGGCCGGGGATGACCATATCCTGAAAGCGTTCCGCGAGAGCGTGACGGAGACCATGCGGGCGATCGAGGCCGACAGCCAGACGCGGGTGCGGATGCGCGGCAAGAATGAAGACCGCAAGACGGGAGAACTCGTCTGGGCGCACTTCACGCACCAGACGGCGCGGCCCGTGGAAGGCTTCCTGCCGGACCCGCATTTGCATTCGCATTGCTTCGTGTTCAATGCGACGTGGGACCCGGTAGAGGCGCGGATCAAGGCGGGAGAGTTCGGGAACATCAAGAGAGACATGCCGTTCTATCAGGCCATGTTTCACAAGGTGCTGGCCGACAGGCTGACGGGGCTTGGCTATCAGGTCCGGCAGACGGAGAAGTCCTTTGAGCTGGCGGGCGTACCACAACGGGTGGTCGATCTCTTTTCCAAACGCACGGATGAGATTGGGAGGATCGCCAAAGAGAGAGGTATCACCGACGCGAAAGAACTCAGCGAACTTGGCGCGAAGACACGGGCCAAGAAGCAGAAGGGCGCAAGCATGGCCGAGCTCGTGACGGAATGGCGCAGCCAGATCGCGGCGCTCAGTCCGGAGCGCGGCGACGAGGGAAATGTGACGGTGCGTCATGCGCCCGTCAAAGAGGGCCGCGATCTCTCGGCGCAACAGTGTGTTGATTACGCCCTGCTGCATTGCTTTGAACGCGCTTCGGTGATGGACGGCAGGCGCATTCTCGAGACAGCGATGCGGCGGGCCCTGGGTGTGCCGGGGGTCCCTGTGGAGGAGATCACCCGGCACTTCGAGACAGACAAGCGCATCGTTCACGTCAAGGACGGGGGCCGCACGCTCTGCACCACGAAAGAGGTGCTGAGTGAAGAACAGCGCATGGTCGAGCTGGCCCGCGCCGGACAAAAGCAGATGGTTCCGCTCTATGAGACAGCCCCCGACCTCGGGCTGACGGGGGACCAGCAACGCCGCGCCGTCGCGCACCTTCTGACGACACCGCACCGGGTGTCCATCATCCGGGGCGTGGCGGGGGCGGGCAAGACAACGCTGATGAAGGAGGCCGCCCGGAAAATCGAAGAGGCCGGGAAAACGGTCCTTGCCGTCGCCCCCACCGCGCAAGCCTCGCGCGGCGTGCTGAGAGAGAGCGGGTTTGAGAACGCAACAACAGTTGCCCATCTTCTTGTCAGTACGGCCCTGCAGGACGGGTTGAAAAACCAAGTCCTCTGGGTGGACGAGGCCGGGTTGCTTGGCACAAAGGACATGAAAGCCCTGCTCGAACTCACGGCGCGGCAAAACGCGCGGCTCATCCTCGGCGGCGACACGCGGCA
>CBHYLN010000030.1:0-42423 GCA_966128725.1 uncultured bacterium
GGCTCGGAACCGATTATATCGACATCTACAGGATGGCGCGCGTGGATCCGGCTGTCCCGATCGAGGAGACAATCGGGGCGATTGCCGAGATGGTGCAGGCCGGATATGTACGGCACATCGGCCTTTCCGAGGCCGGTGTTGAGATGATTCGCCGTGCCAGCGCCGTGCATCCCATATGTGATGTGCAGATCGAGTACTCCCTGCTGTCGCGCGGTATCGAGGAACAGATCCTGCCCGCATGCCGCGAGCTGGGTGTGGGCATCACCGCCTACGGGGTGCTGTCGCGGGGGCTTATCAGCGGCCATTGGACGCGTAATCGCGAAATGGCTTCCGGCGACTTCCGTAGATTCAGCCCGCGCTTCAGCCAGGACAATATCGAGCACAATCTCCAGCTTGTTGATGCATTGCGTGCGGTTGCCGATACAAAGGGCTGCACCGTTGCGCAGATTGCAACCGCATGGGTGCTGGGTCGGGGTAGCGATATTGTGCCGCTGGTTGGCGCGCGCACTCGGCAGCGGCTTGCCGAATCGCTTGGATCGCTCGATGTGGAGCTGACGCCCGATGACCTTGTACAAATCGAACAGGCGATGCCGCAGGGTGCGGCCGCCGGCGATCGATACAACGCACATCAGATGGCGATACTCGACAGCGAGCGCACATGAACATCATAATGGCCAACGGTGGCGGAATGAATAACGAATCAACCCTGACACGCGAACGGATTCTGGAAGCGGCGGAGGAAGTCCTTCGCCGCTTCGGGCCTGCCAAGGCCACCGTTGTTGATGTGGCGCGGGTGTTGGGCGTAAGCCACGGCAGCGTGTATCGCCACTTCCCCAGCAAGGCGGCGCTGCGTGATGCCGTCACCGAACGCTGGCTTTCCAGAATCTCCGTGCCGTTGGATGCGGCTGCATCCGAGCCAGGGGTTGCCCTGGCCCGCCTGCGGCGCTGGCTGGATGAACTGATAGCGGCAAAACGGTCGAAGGCTCTGGACGATCCGGAGCTGTTCGCCACATACATGACCCTTGCCCGCGATTCGCGCGATGTTGTGCTTGGCCATGTGGAGCACCTGGTGGCGCAGCTTGCGGCGATCATTGCCGACGGCGTTGCAAGCGGTGAGTTCGCGGCGGTTGAGCCGCGCAAGGCGGCGCGTGCCGTGTTCGATGCAACGGCACGATTCCATAATCCCGCGCATGCGGTCGAATGGGCCGATCCCGCCATCGACGCCGCTTACGAGGGGGTGTGGGCACTGGTCAGGGCGGGGCTTGGCGCCCGTGGGTAGGCCCTGCGAAAACTCCTGCTGCCCCGGGCTGCCGCGATCGCCGCGCGCCGAACCGTTGTAACTGGGCGCTACAGTAACCCATTCGCACCCGCTTTCCGTTGCGCGGGGCAATCGGCCCTTCGTACCTTCATCATCCTTAACGGAAAAATTCCGGGAAACGGGTCGTATGCCATGGCAGCATGCATGCCGTGCTGCGCCATGAGGCACGCGAACATCACGTGTTCCACTAACAATACTTGCCAACGGACAATACTCGATGCGCACCTATCCTGCTCGCACGCATTATGCCGGGCGTCTTGACGACTCGGCCATCGGTTCCACGGTTGCACTCAACGGATGGGTGGATGCCCGACGGGATCTTGGCGGGCTGATTTTCATCGATCTGCGCGATCATACCGGTATCTCGCAGGTGGTGTTCTCGCCCCAGCATGCGCCCGAGCTGATGGATCGCGCCGGCGAACTGCGCAGCGAGTTTGTTGTTGCTGTTGAAGGCGAGGTGCGCAGGCGCGAAAATCCCAACCCATCCAAACCCACCGGTGGGCTGGAGATCTACTGCTCCCAGTTGGTGATCCTGAACCGCGCGGAAACGCCGCCCTTCGAGATCGGCCGGCGCGATAATGTGGGCGAGGAACTGCGGCTGAAGCACCGCTATCTGGATCTCCGCGATCCGGAGATGCAGCGCATTCTGCGGCTGCGCAACCAGGTGTACCAGATAACGCATCAGTACTTCTCCGAGCACGGGTTTGTTGAGATCGAAACGCCGATGCTGGTGCGCTCCACTCCGGAAGGCGCGCGCGACTACCTTGTGCCCAGCCGTGTGCACCCCGGCAAGTTCTACGCCCTGCCACAGTCGCCGCAGATCTACAAGCAGCTTCTGATGGTGGCCGGGTTCGACAGGTACATGCAGATCGCCAAGTGCATGCGCGATGAGGACCTGCGTGCCGACCGCCAGCCCGAGTTCACCCAGCTCGACCTTGAGATGTCGTTTGTTGAGCAGGAGGACGTGCTGCAGTTGGTGGAAGGATATCTGGTGCGCATCTGGAAGGAAACCAAGGGTGTGGACCTGCCAACGCCGCTTGTGCGCATGCCGTACCGCGAGGCCATGACGCGTTTTGGCACCGACAAACCCGACACCCGGTTCGGTGTGGAGCTTCGCGATGTTGGGCATCTGTTCGCCGAAACCGAGTTCAGTGTGTTCCGGAGCACACTGGACGCGGGCGGCGCGATTGCCGGCATCTGCGTGCCCGGCGGTGGCGCGTACTCGCGCAAGGTGATTGACGAGCTTACCGAGTTCGCGAAACGCTACGGCGCCAAGGGGTTGGTGTGGTTGAAGGTGACGGCCACCGACCTTGAGGGCGGCTCGGCGAAGTTCCTGTCGGATGCCGAGAAGCAGGGGCTGCGCGCCGGTTTGGCTGCCGCCGATGGCGACCTGCTGCTGCTGGTTGCCGACACGTGGAGCACCTCGCATGTGGTGCTGGGCGCGTTGCGTCTGGAGATTGGCCGTCGTGAGAACCTGATCCCGAAGGAAGTGGACGCGCCGTTGTTTGTTGTGGACTTCCCGATGTTCGAGCGCGATCCGGAAACCGGCAAGCCCATGCCCGCCCATCATCCGTTCACCTCGTTCAAGAAGGAGGACGAGGGGCTGTTGGAAACTGATCCGCTTTCGGTTCGTGCCAACGCGTACGACCTGGTTGTCAACGGCTACGAGTTGGCCAGCGGCAGCATCCGTATCCACGACCGCGAAACGCAGGCGATGATATTCCGGCACATCGGGTTGTCGGAGGAAGAGGCGCGCGAGAAATTCGGCTTCCTGCTGGAGGCCTTCCGATACGGGGCCCCGCCGCATGGTGGCATCGCGCCAGGCATCGATCGCCTGGTGATGATCCTTGCCGGCACCGACAATATCCGCGACGTGATTGCCTTCCCGAAAACCGCGTCGGCCGCGTCGTTGATGGACGAAGCCCCATCGGCCCTGGCCAACGAACACCTGCGTCCGCTGCATATCCAGTTGCGGCAGGAGTAACCGCGCGCGGCGGGTACTGCGGGCCGTGGCTCACGGAAGCATTATGGAAGCATTATGGAACGGGCTCCAACAGTGTTGGGGCCTGTTCTGTTTGTGGTGGGAGTGTGATATGTTGCGGGCGAATCTCAGCCGACCAATGCAGCAATGAGAATACTGATTGTCGAGGACGATCGCGCGATTGCCGACGAGATCGAGCGTGAGCTGCTTGCGCAGCACTACCTTGTCGACGTTGCGTACGATGGGCTTCACGGCGAGGACCTTGCTCTTGCCAACGACTACGACCTCATCCTTCTGGATCTGATGCTCCCGAGGAAGGATGGGCGCGACGTGTGTGCGTCGTTGCGAGCAGATGGCATTACCACACCAATCCTGATGATGACCGCGATGGCGCAGGACGAGGATGTAATCCATGGTCTGGATGTTGGCGCCGACGATTACCTGGTTAAGCCGTTTCATCTGGGTGTGTTGATGGCTCGAGTGCGGTCGTTGGGGCGGCGTACGTCCGACCAGAAGACCACGCAGCTGGCCATTGCCGATCTGGTGCTGGATACCGTGCGCCGCACCGTTTCGCGCGGTGGCAGCAACATCGAGCTTACGGCCAAGGAGTTCGCCCTGCTGGAATACTTCCTGCTGAACAAGGGGCGGGTGCTGACGCGTGAAATGATCAGCGAACATGTGTGGGATATGAACTTCGACCCGCGCTCGAATGTGGTGGAGTCGCTTGTACGCTTCCTTCGGCAACGAGTGGACAAGGGGTTCGATAAGCAGTTGATCCATACCGTGCGCGGCGTTGGATATCGTTTGTCCGACGACGAGTAACACGCAATGCTGACAATCACCACACGGCTAACGCTCTGGTATCTTCTCGTGTTCGGCGCGGTGATGTCCACGCTGGCTGTGCTGGCGTACGAAGTGTTCGCGCAAACCGAACGCAGCGAGTTCGATAACGAACTGCGTAACTACGCCAACCTGCTGATTTCGGAGGTTAACGGCGGTACCACCAACATCTCGGACTTGTTCGACAAGCTGGATCGCGTGACCACGCAGGCAAATCTGCGGTTTCGTTCCATGCGCTTTCTGCTTACCACCAGCGACAGCATTGTGTACGGCGACGAGCCGCTGATGGAGCCGTTGGCCGATACGCTGCAACGTTTGATTTCCCGCCGCGACGGGTCGCAGCTCAACAGCATTACCGTGCGGGATGTGGACTACAGGGTATACGCGCAGAAAATTGCGTGGCAGTCCGACGGCAAGGATCTCGGCATGGTGGTTGTTGCGTCGCTCGGCAGGCTGGATCTGGCGCTGGCACGCATGCGCGACATGCTGCTTCTGATTGTGCCGTTGTCGGTGCTGACCGCCAGCCTTGGTGGGCTGTATACGGCGCGCAGGGCCTTGAAGCCCGTTTCGGAGATTCGAGCAGCCGCGGCGACCATTTCCTCGCGCAACCTTCACGAGCGTGTGCCCGTGAGCAATACGCGGGACGAGCTTGCCGAACTGGCCGACACGTTCAACGAGATGATCGCTCGCCTGGAGCGCACGTTTCAGTCGCAACGGCGGTTTGTTGCCGATGCCTCGCACGACCTTCGCACACCGTTGATGGTATTGCAGGTGAAGATCGATCGACTGTTGCAGCGGGAGGATCTCCCGGCCGATGCACGGCGTGACCTGGCCCACTGCGCCGACGAGGTGGAGCATCTTTCCAGCATGGCCGGCGATCTGCTGTTGCTTGCAAAGGTCGACGCGCACCAATTGCGCCCGCTGTTTGTGCGCCATCGCCTTGACGAGTTGATGATCGACTGCGTTGGCTCGATGAAGACATTGGCCGAGCAGAAGGGTGTTTCGCTGTGGGTTGAGCTGGATGAAGCCGTTGACGTTCTCTGCGATGCCACGATGATCCAGCGCGCACTGGTGAACGTTCTGGACAACGCCATCAAGCACTCACCCGTTGGCGGCACGGTCAGCGTTCGTCTGGTCACCACCGATTTACAGGCAAGCATCTCGATCGCCGACTCCGGCGAGGGCATTGCTGAAGCCGATATCGAAAAAGTATTCGATCGGTTCTATCGAAGCGATCTCTCCCGCGAACATCGCGGCACGGGGCTTGGGCTGTCCATTGCCCGCTCGATCATCGAGGCGCATCACGGAACCGTCGACATCGCGTCGCGCATCGAACACGGTACAACGATCACCATCACCCTTCCGGTGGATGCCGTGGTTCGATAGCGGGGCCATGCTTCTTGGCCCACGCTTCTTTGGCGACGGTTCCGGATCCATGCGGCTGTGCGCAGGGCTCCAACCGTTTCGTTTCATCATCATGCATCATAATCTCATCATAATTGCCGCCTAGATTCGCACCTGTTCAATTCTCGCTTGCAGGGGGAAACGATCAAGCCGTTCATTTCCAAGGAGATCCCGATGAAGGTCACGATGCTCGCAATCGTTGCGGCATGCGCCGTTTCCATGTTCTCAAGCGCAAGCGCACAGAACCATCCCGCACAGAAGCCTGCCGCCAAGCCGGCTGCAGTGGCAACAACGAATACCGGCGCCGCGGAAAAGGGCATGAAGAAGAAGGTGCGCCGTCATCATCATGTGCACAAGGCGAAGGTTGCGAATTAAGGCGATCGCGAGTTAACCGGGATCCCCGGTTTCGGATCGCAGAACATGCCTCCGCGTTAGTGGAGTGGGGCCGACGCGTGAGGTAGTCGGCAAGAAAGGGTACGTGAACGATCACCGCTAACGCGGTAGAGTTCTCGTGCCCTTCTTCCGTTTCGTACGTGTGGGTGTCCGTGGTCATGTCGCGGCGGGCCGGCGGTCAGTATATTACCGGGCCTCCGGCCGATTATCACTCAATCCGCGAACGTCATGAACACCGTTAACGCCCGTGCCCATCACCTCTCCCGTCAACATTCCGTTTGCGCGGTGCTGTTCGCTGCCGCCTGTGCCGTGCTGATGCTGGCAACAACGGCCGCATTCGGGCGGATCATCCGTGTGAATCCCGCGTCAACCGGCGGCGATGGCAGCTCGTGGCCGGCGGCGATGGTTTCGCTGCGGGCGGCGCTGGAGGCCGCGGCCGAAGGCGATGAGATCTGGGCCACGGCCGGGACGTTTCTTCCGTATGCCGGTTCGCCATCTGATCCCGATGCCAAGGGGGCCAGCTTTGTGCTGAAGAAAGGTGTTGCCGTGTATGGCGGATTCGTCGGAACCGAAACCGAGCGGCAGCAGCGGAGTTTCCTGCGGCATCGTACCGTGCTCAGCGGTGATCTGGCCGGCAACGACGCCGATGCCATCGAGGCAGGCGATGCCCGCCGTGCCGACAACAGCCTTCATGTTGTACGTGCCGAAAATTGCGACTCGGCAACGATTCTGGATGGCGTGATAATCACCGGCGGAAACGCGCGGAACGTTGTCGATATCGATGTGGCGCGCGGTGGCGGGCTTGTCTGCTTCGGTGGGCGCGTAACGCTTCGCAATTGCATCTTCGAGCGGAACGCCGCGCGTAATGGCGGCGGTGCGGCGGCATTCTTCTCCGCCTCGCCTACGATCATGTTCTGTACGTTTTCCAGGAACCGGGCGGGAACAACGCTTGATAGCGCGTTCGGCGGTGCGGTGGTAGTTGATGGCAATCAGCCCGGCGCCATGCCGATGATCGCCAACAGTTTCTTCTGGGATAACGGCGCGGCGGTGAACGAGCTGAGCGATGCCGAGGCAAAAGGCGGCGCGGTGTATATCGCCCGGGGAACGTCCCTGCTGATGGTTGGATGTGTCCTGGCACAGAACCAGGTCACCGCTAACAAGGCCTCCGGTGGTGGCCTGTTCGCGGAAGTCGGTTCGCTGGATTCGATCATCAACTGCACCATCGTGGAAAATTCCGTGGTGGCGACCGGTGGGCGTGGCGGCGGCGTGGCGGCAGGCGCGGCGGTGATCGCCAACTCCATATTCTGGGGGAATGTGGCGGCGGCCGACAGCCAGATCGTCGCGCTGGATACGGTACCCCCAACCGTGCGCAACGCGATCGTACAGCGTGGCTATCCGGGCACGCTTGTTGGCGACAGCGACCCGGAGTTCATCGATGCCGCAAGCCCGGCAGGCGAGGATAATGTGTTCGGCACGCCCGACGATGGACTGCGTCCCAGCGGATTCTCGTCGGCCATCGATGCGGGATACATTCCCGCTCTGCGTATCCGGTCAGATATCCTCGGCAATCCCAGATTCGCGAACGTGATCGTTGATATCGGCGCGTACGAAACGCCCAGGATCGGGAGCTTCGACCACGGTGGCGTTCTGGCCGAACTTCGCCGTGGTGGCCTGGTGCTTGCGTTCCGGCACTCGCTTACCAACTGGACCCAGCGTGACTCCTCGGCATGGATCAACGACCGCTCCAATTGCGCCTTGCAGCGCAATCTCAGCGACGCCGGGCGCAACCAGGCCCATGTGATCGGCGGGTTCTTCCGCGCGCTGGGCATCCCAACCGCAGTGCCCGTTGCAAGCCCCATGTGCCGCACCAAGCAGACCGCGGAGCTGGCGTTCGGTTCCTTTACCGAAGCCGACATATGGATGAACGACCCCAGCCGTTGGCTTGCCGAACGGCGCACGGCGTTGGGAACTCGGCCGGCCGGCGGAACAAACACGGTGGTCGTAAGCCACCAGCTTGCAATCATCAGCGTGACCTCGTTCCATGAGGAGGAGATCAGCGAGGGGGATTGCATCATTCTGCGCCCGCTTGGCAACGATGCCTTCCAGGAGATCGACCATTGGACGCCTGACCTTCTGGAGCGACTGCAAAACCTGGGCTCCAGTGACGTTGAACGGGATCCCCACGACGGTGCCGCACCCTCGGCCGGGCCTGCCGTGGCGGCGACGTTGTTCCCAGTGCCAAGCTCCCGGCGCGCCACGCTGCGCGTGGAGTTGGCGGCGGCGGCGGAACTCCGTGTTGACATCGCCAGCGCCAACGGTGGAGTTGCAACGGTGGTGTCCGATGGCCGTCGTGAGGCCGGCGTGCATCTTGTTGACGTGGATGTATCGGCGCTTGCCAGCGGCTTCTACGTCTGTCGCGTGTGGGCGGGCGCCCGGGCCGTGATGGTGCCGTTGGTTGTGGTGCGGTAGGCAGGCTTTTGCCTGGCCGGCAGTGCGCACCACGTATCAGTTGTATAGCGCGATGCGTGCGTAGCCGATCTGCTCCCCGAATATGACGCGGCCCCATCGATGTGCATCCACATCAATGGGGCCGCTTGTTTGGCAGGTGTCAACGCGGGGCGATCGCTTGCCGTGGCAGGTGGCCCCGCCGACGATCAGCGATGTCTGTGCTGGCCGTTGCTCAGCCGCACGGTATCGTCCTCGAACACCGTGGGTTCCTGGCGCTCCAGCGAACCAGTACCACCGGAATGTGTTGGCGTGTTGGCACGAACCTCATGGCCCGCAGCATCACCGGATCTGGCGGGTTGCGCGGTGGCCGACGGTGCGACGCTCGCGACAGCGGGCCTGGAGGGTATGCGGCGCAGCGAGGGGGTGGTGCTCAGTGCTACCTGGCGGACAACGTCCGTGGCAAATGTGTATGCGCTTGCGGTCTGCCGAAGTTCGCCGGCAGCCATTTCGGCCGACTGTGTTGTGCCTGGAGCCACGGCTGGTTGGTCCCCAATCGTCGGCGTTGATTCGGTACGTGTATTGGCGACATCGGTGCCACCAGATTGCGGGCCATTGTTATGCACCACCATCAGCACCGTACCAGCCAGCAGCAGCGCGCCAGCACATCCGCCCGCGATCTTCATCCACAGTGATCCAGCAACAGCCGCGGCCGTGCCGGCCGGGGTTGCCGTGGCAAATGCGTGCATCAGATGCTGGCCTGGTTCGGTCGCAACGGCCGGCAATGTGGCGCGGTCGTGCTCGATTGCCGTTGCAATGGCTTGTTCGGCACGGACCTGGCGCTGAATCGAGGTGTCCGATGCGGCCAACTTCTGGAACTCCTGTTGTTCGCTCGGGCTCATTCTGCCGCTGACAAAGCGCTCTATTGCTCGTTCCTTCTGACTACGCATTAGTTTGAATCCTCCGTCCGTGCTCGATTCCGCTGCTGTATGTTCGGTGTCTCGCGTGTTGATTCCGGCGTTGCCGGACCCAGTGTAGCAGCCACCATTTTCCGAAGCTGTGCCCGGGCACGCGATGCGCGCGCCCAGATGGCGTCCGGCGTTTTGCCGGTCATCGCCGCGATTTCATCGAATCGGTATCCGCAGTAGAGATTCAGAATCAACACTTCGCGGTACTCGAACGAAAGGCGGTCGAGCATGGTAAGAACAAGCTCCTCCAGCTCCGATGGTTCGCGTTCCGTCTGTGCCAACAGATGCGACTCGTTGGCATCGTCGATCGGCACCAGCGGCTTGCGGGCCCTGATCTGGTCGATGCAGAGATTTCGTGCCACCCGCAGCAACAGCCCCCCCGGATTGCGTACCGGCTGCGGAGCCGCCCGCAACTGAATCACCCGCTCCCACATCTCCTGTGTCACATCCTCGGCCTGTTGCTGATTGCCGAGGATCTTCAGACAATACACATACATCCGCTGCTGATAGCGCTTGAAGAGCGCACGGAATCCCCGCTCGTCTCCTTCCAGGAATCGAGCGAAATCACGTGCATCGTTGTTCAGTTGCTCTTCGGAAATCGCCACTTGGGTTTCACCAAGAATCCATGGTAGACAACAATTCGCGGACTCTGCATCGCCGCTCCCGAGCACATATCGAGAAGACGGATCAGATTCTGCAAACCTGACAGGCCTTTGTTCCGTTGTAGTAGTACTGTCCAGGCCAGTATCCCCCTGCAGGCTACGTCAATCGCGCGACAACGGCAAACGATCGTACACCCCGGACCGGCGGCCGGCGAGTTGTGCACGGGATGGCTGATGATGCTAACGATAACCAATGAGGTACAGACAATGAACAGGATGGCTGCATTCGCACTCGTAATCGCGTCGTTTGTTGTAGGCGGTTGTCATGGCTGGGTATTCCCGGTTGATCCGGATCCATCCACCCCTACCGCCAAGACATTGGTGAAAACACGGTGGTGCCTGCAATCGATCACAACACCCGATAGCGCCAAGTATCACGTTCGATCGTCCGGTAGCGCGTACATACTGATGGATACATCCGGGGCCGCAATCGGCGCCGGTGGATGCAACACCTTCACGGCGTCGTTTACATCTACCGACAGCACGCTCGGTATTACCGGGTTGACGGCGACCAATTCGGTCTGCGACTCGACCGATACCCTGGAAGCCGTGTATTTCAAGGCCTTGCGGAGCGCGAAGTCGTACATGATAAGTGGTGGCATCCTGACGATGTGGTACGGTGACTCCACCGGGTATGGCTTCATGACGTTTAACAACTGCGGTGGCAATAGCGGTGGCGGGCGGGATACCACACGAGGCCGCAGTGTAGGGACCCAGTTCGGTCTGGGCTTCAACGCCACGGTAACCTTCCAGTTGGAACCCATTGTGATCACGCTTGCCGATCTCAAGGATGATCGTTGCCCGGATACCGGAAATTGCTCCGAGACCGATTCCGACGATGCCGTTGTGGATCTGTTGGTTGATCTTCCCGACATGATTCACCGTGTTTCGCTGCACACCAATGCCGGGCGCGGTAACACCGTGATCAAGATAGGGCCGTATACCATCAAGCTGGTGGCATTGACACCCGCACCTGTTATCAAGAAGAAGCATCGCAAGGAAGAGTGCTCCGTAACGCTGATTGTGCTGAAGGATTGATCGGCTGTTTCGGAAACGGAATTCCCCAGCATGAGCGGGTCCCGAACTGTTGTCAGGTTCGGGGCCCGTCGTGCGTCGTAGAGTATTGGGTTCTGCGGGTGATCGCGAACGTCCCTTGTGGGCGCGGGTGATACCGCGGCATGATGCCGTGCGTCCGTGCGCCTGCCAATCCCCGATATTGTTGTGGTTGCCGCCAATTCAGTAGAGCAACAGGTGAGGCATATCCCAGTGTTGGCCGCTTTCAGCGCAGGTGTTACTTCAGCGATCCGCCGGCATCATGCGGCGTTGTTCGTGCTTGGCGCGCTCACAATCGGCCTTTCCGCCGGCGGTTGCCGCGATCAATTCGGGCCGGGCACGCCACCGGTGGTGTTGCCCGCTGGTGAGCCACTTGCCGGTACGCGGTGGTGCGTAGTGCAGATCGAGAAATCCGGCGGTCAGGCCGAACGGTCCGACCCCGGGAGCAGTGCCTGGCTGAGTTTCGATTCATCCGGAAGGATGCATGGGTTCAGCGGGTGCAATTACATCGAGGCGGCCTACGAAACACACGACAGCACGTTGACGGTTCGTGAGCTTGCCGGCACCGATTTTTCCTGTGCTTCCAACACATCGTTTGAACGTGATCTGCTCGGTGGATTGGATTCGATGCGAACGTACCACGCCAGCAACGACCTTCTCACAATTGGCTATTCCGATGGTGGAATCCGGGGGGAGATCAGCCTGGAGAAGTGTTCCCGCGCGATAACCGGCGCAACACCCATCGGCCAATCGGAGATCCGTGCCCGATACGATCAGGACATGGCGATCCCCGAGCAAGCGTTGACCCTTCGTGTGGCGGACATCATTGATAAGCGTTGTGCAATCGGTGTGCACTGCATCCAGGCCGGCGATGCCATCGTGACGTTGAATGTCTCGATTCCGGGCACAAGCAAGCAGATGATACTGCATACAAACGCGGCTGATGGCAATGTTGCCGATACGCTTGGCAATGTCACCGTTACGCTTGTCGCGCTTGAGCCGTACCCGAGTGCCCTGCGTACCGCCGTGCTCGAGAAGTACGTTGCCACCCTGGCAATCGGAAAAATTTGATCGTGATGTTCGTCCGGGCCTGTCAGGTCGTGGGCCCGGAATACGTCCTGTGTGTGTTACGATCAACAACGCAGTGCAACCGGCGCCGGTGGTGTTGCGTTTGATCGGTTCGCGGGTCATGCAAGGCGGCACTTGACGTCGAAAAATCAAGAGAGCGTGATGGTAGGTAGAAGCATAATGGCACCATTTGCCCGTCGGTCCGCAACGATGTGGGTTGCGCTGGCCGTGGTGGGTTGTGCGGCAGGTCTTGCGGCGGGATGTCGCGACACGTTTCCGCCACTGGATCCCGGGGGCTCGAACAACGGGTTCGCCGGAACCGCGGGCCGTACGTATCCGCTTGAGGATCGCGACTGGAGTCTGATCAGTTTCGTGGATGCGTCCGGTAATCGGCGGTTGGTTGACTCAAACGCTCGGGTGTTCATGCGGCTGGCAGGTGGTGGTCTTTCGGGATACACCGGGTGCAGTCCGCTGAAGGGAACCTATAGCCTTGATACGGCGACCGCCCGGCTGCAGTTTGCGGCTGGTGTGTATGCGGCCGGCATGGTCTGCGTGGACACACAATACGAGTCTGGGTATCTTGGGGCATTAAATGCCGCGCGCGGGTACTCGATGCCGGATTCCACCAGGCTTGTGATCAATTACGATGCGAATCTGAAACTCGAATTCGAGTTACGCCGATAGCATCGACGTGCGAACGAAAATTGGATAGTGAACGACTGATGCTTCTGCCCGATGCGGGAGCATCATCAAGGAGAATATCATGAAACACACCCTGGCAACATTGTTCATGCTGGCAGCCCTCGTGGTGGCGGGCTGCCGAGATTGGTATCCACCGGTCGATCCGCGCGATCCGGTTGATCCGCCGCCCACCTATTCGTTGACGGGCACGCGCTGGTGTCTGCAGGTTATCGAAAGCAACGGGACAGGCGAGGTAGTGGATCCCAAGCTTGGCATCTTTCTGAACTTCGTTGATGGTGCCTCGTTCAAGGGATTTGGTGGCTGCAACAACATGGGAGGCAGCTATGTTGCCGCCGGCAATCAGCTTACGATCACCGACTTGTACAGCACCGATATGGCGTGCGGCGATGCCGGGCGTTACGAGGCGGAGTTCTCGGCCGCGCTGATGGCTGCGAAAACCTACACCATCAATGGCGCGGAGTTGCGCATCAACTGTGGCGGTGTCCCGGGAACAACCACGCGCGGCACGGTGCTTGTGTTCACTGCCTGCGACAATATCCCGGTTGATCCTCCCGTTAGGCTTCCGTTCGAGCGGACCCGTTGGTGCCTCCAGAAGATCTCGCTTGACGATGGTGCTACATCCACTGTGGTGGATCCGTCATACGGCGCGTACGTCGAGTTCGACGGCAGCGGCCAGGTTACCGGCTTCGGCTCGTGCAACGGCTTCGGCGGCGACTATCAGATAAAGCCAAATCAGGGGCTGTATGTGGGGAATCTGGTTGGGACCAAGATCTGGTGCGGCGACGGCAAGGGCGAGGTGGAAAATCAGTACATGGCGTTGCTGGGTTCGGCAATGTCGTATGAGGTGACCGGCGATCAACTGATCATCTATACCGCGTCGTTGCTCAACTCGCGACCGACCCAGGGGCAGCTTGTGTTCCAGGCGTGCTCGGTTGATCCCAATCCCGGCAACTGCCAGGTGGATGTAATGGAGGGGAAGGATTTCGATCTTCCGTACGGCTGCACGGCCGTGATGGCCAGCGCTGCCAATCCGTCCGCTGTGAAGGTGCAGATCGTTGATGTCAAGGATTCGCGCTGCCCGTTTGGCGCAACCTGTATCCGCGAGGGAAGCGTGGCCGTCACGCTGACCGCCAGCACGCCGAACACCACCAGCACGGTGACGTTGGAGCTTGGTGAAAACGGAATCGCGGAGCGTGAGGTTGATGGATTCCGTTATACCCTGGTTCAGGTGCGGCCATACCTTCCGGTTGGCCAGACCGCGGAGCTCAAGGATTACATCGCGGTGCTTCACATCGTGCGTATCTAGCAATACTCCGGGCAGCGGCGGCCCATGCCGCATTCGACTGACAAATCATACGGCAGGTCTGTGCTATTGCGCGGGCCTGCCGATGCATTTATCCGTGTGGTGATACATCCAATTCCCCTGCGCCGCCGGGCGCGCCTTCCACGCAGGCAATGCTGCAAATCCACGGTGCGGCCGCGGCCGATCATCGGCTGGCTGTGTTGCGCTGTGTTGGGCATGGTTGTGTTTGTTGGTCTTTCGCAACGTGGTGGGGCACAGGACGCGGTCACGTTGGGCACGTACCTTGGCTATGAATTCGGTGTGCCGTTGGCGGCGGCTCGCCTGCCGGGCGTGGTGAACAGATATGGTGTTCCGGGGTTTGGCAGCTCGTACAACCACAGCGGTTCGCTTGGGCTGGTGCTCACGGCGCCAAAGCTGTTCGGCCCTGTGCTTTCGCCATCCGTGCGATTGAACGTTGCATTCTCGGCCGGCCGTTTCGTTTCCGATCCCTTCGTCTCCGATTCCCTTGCCGACAGTGTTCTCCGCCTTGCATCACGCCAATTCGAGCTATTCCAGACACTCAGCACCGTTGGCGTGGATATCCCGGTGCAATGGAGCATTTCCGATCGATGGTGGGCCGGGTTCGGCCTGTGGGGGAGCTACCGTCTTACCTCGGGCTTCATCCTTACCGAAAGCATAGTCTCCCCCGATTCCGTTGTGTATGCGTCGGGCAGCAGGCAGCGTACAACCGAGGCCGGCGAAACCCTTGGCGCTGCGTCGGTGCGTGGTGGGGCGCTGGCCTCGATAGGTCTGGAGTTGCCAATAGGGTCGCGCCTGTATCTGCAACCCGATCTCCACATTCGTCTGGATGCCGCGTCGGTTGGTGATCTGGGCATTCGTGCCGCCAGCGTTGGGCTGGGGCTTTCCGTGCGGTTCGATCCGCCCGACCGGCAGAACGATTCGCAACCAGATCGGCCGCCTGTTCTTCCGCAACCCCCTGTGCCCCGGCTGGCCGTGTCGGTTTCCATGCAGGCCGATGCAGGTTCGAGCTCCGATACCGCCGTGCTGACAACCGAGCGCACGCATTATCGCACGGTGATGCCGATGCATCCGGTTGTGTATTTCGATTCGGCCGGCACCTCGATCCCAGCCCGATACCATCTGCTCACGCCTACCGATGCCGCGGGATTCAACGCGGCCCAGCTTGCACGCCGCACACCGGATGAGCTGTACTATGATGTTCTGAACATCGTGGCCCTGCGTATGCGAGCCGACACCACAGCCCTGCTGGAGTTGGTTGGCAGCCGGGGACCCGATGACCGGGCGGATCGTTCGCGCGAGCGTGTTGCCGCCGTGCGTGCGTACCTGACCGATGTATGGCGCATAGCGCCGGGCCGTGTTGTCGTGGGGCCATCAGCGGTATTGCCGGCCGATAACGGTGCCGAACGTTCGGTTCGGATGCGCTCAAGCTCGGCGTCGATCGGCGCGCCGATTACGTCGGAGTGGATCGTTCAGCGCTGGACGGCGCCGCGTATTGCGTTGAAGCATGGCATCGAAGCCGAAGCCGGGGTTCGTTCCCGCGTGCTTGTGGTACGCCAGGGAGCACGCATCATTGCCCGCAACACCGATGCCGATGGCGCTCTGCCGGATGTTGTTGAGGGGGCCTTCACGCTTGCGGATCGAACGGCCGACCCCGCGCCGCTTATTGCCGAACTCACGGTTGAGGATGGCGCCGGCGGCCTGCGAATCGCCCGCGATACGCTCCCGTTTGTACGCGCGATCTCCGGGCAATCGTCGCGGCCACAGCGTGAGCACCTCCTGTACCAGTTGCTCGGTTCCGATGCGGATATCCTCCCGATGATCAACGATGCCTCGGCATCGATGAATCGCGGGGCAAGGGTTGTGCTGGAAGCATTGCAGGACGACGGGGCCGTTGCTCGAATTGCCGCGCGGGTGTTGGCTGCGGATCCGGTGCAATCCGGGCATCTGACGTCATTCGAGATCAAGGGTGCCGCTCCGGTTGTAGCCGATGCCCGTAACATGTCGGTGCCGGAAATGCGATGGTTGCGTGGTGGTGCGACCCTTATGATCGATCAGTCGGCCGATAGTCTGCATGCCAGCGATCGTTAAGCGCTTCGGTATCTGCGCGCGTATGGTGGCGGCATCGTCGTGCTCCGGCTGCTCCGCTGGAGCATCCACGGCGGCCATTGCATGGATCGGCTCCGCCGCTACCACATCGGTGGCCTCGCGTTCGCGGGCACATGGCGATGCGTTTGATGTGATCTGCCGGGGTTGTGGCGAATGCTGACGTTGGGCAGGTGTGGAATGCGAAGCGGCTGCCACCGGATTGGGGACAGCCGCCTTGCTATTACGCGCGGAGAGCTTGAATGCGCGTTACTTTGCCTGATTGAATACTGGCAGGCGCTGGTGTAGCGTGCCGCTGGCCTGGTTGTTACGGCGATCGGGCTGCGCGGTGCGCGGTGCCGCGGCGCGTTGACGAGCCGTGCCGGCGCCATTGGGCCGGGCGGCCATGTTGGTAACACCACTGCGTTGGCGCTCGCGGCGCGAGCTTTCGGCCGATCGTTCGGTGGCGGCTGGCTGTTCGGTGGCCCGGGCCCCGGCCGATTGTTCCCGCGTTTCAGTGGCGGGCTGCGTTGCGATCGGTTGCGGGCTGGGCGGCACCACGGCGGCCGGCGGCAACTGTGCGGGTGCCGAGGCTGCTGGAACGGCAACTGGCCGTGGCGACTCATTGGGTGCAAGTTTCGGGATCACGAAGATCGCGGCGACAACAACGGCCACACACCCGCCAAGCCACGGAAGGAACGATCCAAAACCCGAGGCCGAGCTGCTCGCCGAGCCGATTGGATTTGGACCGGGCGTGGCGTTTGTCGGGGTGTTGCTTGGGCCGCCACTGCCGGGCTGTGCGAACTCGGTCGAAACCGTGGCAAGCATGGCCATGAAACGATCGCGCGAGGCAGCCTGGCCGCTACCGGCCGACCGTTGATCGTTGCGGACCGCCGATCGGATAAGATTCTCGGCTTCAACTGATGTGCGAAGCGAGGCATCCGATTGCATCATTTGCGCAAATTCTGCCCGCTCGTGCGGGGCCATCGTACCTTCTAGGTACCGTTCAATCATCGAGTCGCGGTCCATTATCGGCTCTCCTGGCCATCGGTGTTGTCGTATCGTGACAGTACAAGGCTTGGGTCATCTCCCTGCTGCTCGATCAGCTCGATTACCCGTTCGCGAAGCTGTTGGCGGGCTCGGGATGCGCGTTTGCGGATTGCGTCGGGCGTTTTCCCAAGCAACGTTGCGATCTCATCCAGCCGATAGCCGCAGTAGTGGTTCAACACCATTACTTCGCGATAGTCGTGCGGCAGCTCATCCAATGCTCGAATCGCCAGCTCCTCCAGCTCCGACATCTCGCGCTGAACAACCGAAGGGTGCGCCCCCTCGTGCAAATCCTCCAACGGCGATGTCCGGCGGCGAGCTTTCAGCTGATTCAGGCACAGATTACGGGCAATCCGTATAAAGAAGCCGGTTGGATTCAGCACATGTTGTGGTCGAGCGCGAAGGCGCGCAACGCGCTCCCACAATTCCTGTGTAAGATCCTCGGCCTGTTGTTGGCTTCCCAGCAGTTTCAGGCAATACAGGTACAGGCGATGATTATGCCGATCGTACAGCGTAACCAACGCATCGGTATCACCGTCGAAGAGATACTGATCAAGCAAACGTGCGTCGTCGTTTTCGGAACGAACCGAACCGACGGCCGCGCGGTGCTCCGATTCCATCGGAGAAGAAAGTGCCAACACGAATTGACTCATTGATCGAAACTCCCGGAAGCTACTTAGGGGATACGACAATTACCAGGATTGAAACGTGACACACGGCCCGTTGCCGTGCTATTATGATTGCGGGCTGATGCCGTGTTGCCGTCTGCGTGCAACCATCCGTGGCTCCGGCAACAGGTTGGGTGTTGACTCCTGTCCCGGCCTAACGTTGCATCAGTATCGCGGGACGTCTTAAACCCTTTGCTGGCAAGCGCCTCATCTTCCCGGGTCGATTGGCCAAAACGGGATGTATCCTCCCATACAGTACTGCGCCGTTGTTATGGGTTTCCCGTATTCTTGTACGATCGTTCATGTTCCAACCCCGTCATGTCACGTTTCATAGCCCCCGTCCATATCGCTGTGTTGGCCATTGCCGCCGTGTTCGGCTGCGGCTGTGCCGATTCGGTGACCCCGATTGACCAGCCGACCGACTGGGCGAATCGCGGGAGCGTGCTGTATACGCGTGGGCTGAGCCTGCTCGATACGGGGCGTATCCATATGGTGGATCTCGATGGGACGAACGATCACCCCATCGTGCCTGGGGCGATTCCCTGCGCGCCGGTGAACGACCGCGTGGTTATTGTGGCCAACACCACGTTTCTGCAATGGTCGTTGTCGATCGCCAGGCTGGACGATCCTTCCACGCCCACACTCCTTGCCTTCGGTACCGGCGACCAGATCTCGGCCGCTTCCTTCTCGCCTGATGGCTCGCGTATCGCGTACGTCCTCAGCCCGTTCCGTGCCGGTGGCTCCGATAGCTCGCGCCTGTGCATCATCAATGCCGACGGTACCGGCAAAACCGTGATCGCGCGTGATGTGCTGAATTCCGCCGTTCCAGTGTTCTCGCCCAACGGCGACCGCCTGGCGTATTACGCTGGGCATGGTGGCGACTCGATTGCCATTACGGACCTGACGTCCGGTGCCAGCACCGTTGTTGCCCGGAACGCACGACCGTGGTCCATCGAAAGCCTGGATTGGTCGCCCGATGGCGAGTGGCTGGTGTATGTGGGCGCCAATCCCTCCGGTCGTGCATTATATGTGGTGGATACTGCCGGCACGTTGGCGGTGAACATTACGCCGCCGGGCGCGGTGGAGAATCGTTGGCCCGTGTGGTCGCCTGATGGCTCGATGCTCGCCTTTGTACGCGATGGCGATCTGTACGTCATGCATCCGGATGGCTCCGGCCTGCGGCGCCTTACCAATGGCTCGGCATCACAGTTCGGCATAGTGATGTATCCGACGTGGTCGCCCGACTGCGCGATGGTGCTTTTTACGTGTGTGGCCGCCAACCCGGCGCAGGGTCTGCTGCAGGTGGCCGACCTGGCGACCGGCAGGATTAATGCGCTTACCACCTCGGCCGCGCGTGGATTCTGGTATCGGTGCGTGTCGCGGCCACTTATGGCGCGTACGGTTCCATCAACGGGACTGCCGCAACCAACCCAAACAGTCACCGAGCGGAGATAGGCGTGGCCCCGAGGGTGTTATCACGAAACGTGGTGTTGGTTCTGCCGCTTGTCCTGCTGGCGCTGTGGGCGTCGCCGCTGGCGCACGCGCAGAACGGCGTGTTGCTGGGTCCGGTTGTCACCTACCGTTTTGGTGTGCCGTTGGAGCTGGTGCGCGACAGCGGCCGTGTGAACGGATTGCCCGCTCGTGGTATCGGGACATCGTACGCGAATACGATCGCCGCCGGGCTGGACGCGATCCTGCGCCCGTGGGATTTGCGTGGGCCTGCCATCGGGTTGCGCCTCGAAGGCGATTTCACGCGCGGGTTGTTCTACTCGGCCACACAGACCGGCGACCGCGTATTCGATCCGCTTACACAGACCATTGTGCCATCCACATCGCGCACCACCATCACCGTGTTCGGTTGGCGCCTTGGCGCCGACGCCCGGGCCGCGTTCGGGCTGGCCAACGATGTGTTCGGCGGCCGTTTGGAAGGCGAGATCGGGTTATGGGGTTCCGGAAGGCTGGGCGTGGAATTACAGGCCCGGCGTGCGTTTCTTGGCCCTGTTCCGCTTGGCGCGGCGATTCAGGATTCCGCAATACAGGTGCCGGTGGCGCCCGGCAACCCGATACGATACGGTGTTGGCGCCGGTGCGGCCTGGACATTGAACATCGCCCGCGAGATGCAACTCCGGGCACAGGTTGGCGCACGCCTGGATCTTCCGGCGCTTGTTGATGCCGGCCTTGGCATCCGTGCGTTGCAGGCGCAGGGCGGGCTGGCAGTGCTGTTCGATCTTGCGCCGGGGCCTATGCCGCTGGATTCGGCGCCCGGCACGATCACCCCGCCGCTTGCCCGCGATACATCGCCGCCCGTGCGGACCGATACGTCACGCACCGCACGGGATACCGCCGCGCGCCCGACCACGCTTTCGGCATCGATAGATCTGTACGCGCTGGATGATGCCGGCGCCCCGATACAGAGCGCGACCGTGCGCGACGAGATCGTGCAGTGTTCGTGGTGGATGCCCATGCCCGTTGCCCTGTATTTCGATTCCGGGCAGGCGACCATTCCGGCGCGTTACGCGCGCAGTACCCCGGAACAGGCCGCGCGGTTCTCGCCCAACGAGCTGGTCCGGCGCTCGCCCGGCGACATCCACAGGCATATGCTGGATCTGGTGGGTTACCGTCTGCGGGGTCGTGATGGTGTGCGCCTGCAATTGCGTGCGGCCGGGGCCGATGCGCTTGGTCGCGCGCGCGCCGAGGCCGTGCGCCAATATCTGGGCGACGTCTGGGGTGTGGACTCATCGCGCATCGAGATCTCGGCCGCTCAGGCCGGCATCCCGCCGGACGAGCTGCGCGTTACGCTGGTTGGCCCAGCATCGGCGCCGTTGGTTATCGAGTGGCACGAGCGGGCATATCGCCTGCCGTTGCTCGATGTGCGCCCGGAAATCACCGCCAGCGCCGGCGTTCGCCGTTGGGCGGTGACCGTGCGGCAGGAGGACCAGGTGATCACGTCCTACTCCAGCTCCGCGATGGAGGCCACCGCAGTGGTATCGCTCCGCGTGCCCGACAACATCAACGGCGGCCCGCTGCCGCCGCTGATCGCGGAGTTCGTGGTGGATGATTCCACAGGGGCCACATTCACCGCGCGCGACACCCTGCCGCTGAGCCTTGTGTTGTTTCCGGCATCCGATCGTCGCAGTGTAAGCCGTGAACGCCTGGAGTACCTGTTCACCGGCTCGGGGCGCGAGGCAACCGTGCGCGCCATTGCCTCGGCCGTGCGTGCGGGCGATCAGCTTTCGGTGGCCGGGCCGGGCGCTCCCGAGGCGGCCGCCTCGCTGGATGGGCTTCGCGCCAAACGCTCTCTCGTGGTCCGGATCGTCCGCGATCATGCGCTGTCCGCATTGGCCGGCGGCATCCATCCGGAGGATACCCTGTATGCCTCCGCGGCGATTATCACTCTCGAGCGGTCGGTGCCGGGGCGTTGATTGCCCTCGACGTTGCCCCCTGATTGCCATCTTCGTAAGTTCTTCCCGATCTCGATGAACGAATGCTCCCCTCGATTACCCGCACTATGGCCGATCAGCAGGAATACCAGGTAACAGCTCGCAAGTGGCGCCCATCGGAGTTCAACTCCGTTGTGGGGCAGGAGCACGTAACGCAGACGCTGAAGAACGCGATCCGCCAGGGTCGGCTGCATCATGCGTATCTGTTCAGCGGCCCTCGTGGTGTGGGCAAGACCACCACGGCGCGTATCCTGGCCAAGGCGCTTAACTGCAAGAATCCGTCGGAGGATTTCGAGCCGTGTAATGTCTGCGAGTCGTGCCGCGAGATCGTTGAGGGACGATCGATGGACGTTGTCGAGATCGACGGCGCCTCCAACAACTCGGTGGAGGATATCCGCAAGCTGCGCGACAATGTCCGATATCCTCCGGTGGGCGGCGCCTACAAGCTGTACATCATCGACGAGGTGCACATGCTCTCCACCTCGGCCTTCAACGCCCTGTTGAAGACGCTGGAGGAGCCACCCAAGCATCTCGTGTTCGTGTTTGCCACTACCGAGCCGCACAAGGTGCCGGCCACGATCCTTTCGCGATGCCAGCGGTTCGACTTCCGCCGCATGCAGATTGCGGATATTGTTGGGCGCCTGAAGTATATCGCCGAACAGGAGGGGATGGCGGTCGACGAGGATGCGCTGGTGGTGATCGCCAAGAAGGGCGATGGCTCGATGCGCGACTCGCAGTCGATCTTCGATCAGGTTACCTCGTTCTGCGGACCCAGTGTAACGTACGCGCAGGCCAACGAGGCGCTGAACGTTGTTGATCAGGGATTCTTCTTCCGCGTTACCGACATGATGCGCTCCGGCGCGGTTGCCGAGGCGTTCGGCATCGTCGACGAAATCATGCGGATGGGCTACGATGTTCAGGAGTTCCTGATTGGTCTGGCCGAGCATCTCCGCAATTACCTTACCGTGCTGGCGGTTGGTTCGGCGCGGATGATCGAGGCCGCGCGGGCCTATCTGGATCGTTACGAGGAGGAATCGCGGCTGATACAGCAGGGCGATATGGTGCGTGCGCTGCATCTGGTGCTGGCCGCGCAGGCGGCGATCCGCACGTCGTCGCAGCCGCGCCTGCGTCTGGAACTTGCGCTGGTGCAACTGGCCGTGATGGATTCCACGGTTAATCTGCAGCAGCTTCTTAACCGTATCGACGGCATCCCCGATACCATGGTGCCTGCCGCGGGCGGCGGGCAGGCGCGGGCAGTTGCACCACAATCGGATGCGGCCCCGCAGTCCGTGGCGGCGCAATCCGCTGCGGCGCCGGTAAGCGCGCAGGCCAACGAGCCCGTTGCCGTGCCCGCGAATCCGCCGGCGCCGGATTCCGGCGGCCAGATCGCGCCATCTGCGGAACCCACCCTGGGGTATGCGGCGGCGTTGAAGGAGCAGCTTTCCGCCCGGCCGGAGGAAAAGCGATCCACCGTTACCGACGTCACCAGTTTCCCAACCAGTGCGCCTGTTTCGGCCGATCGCACACCGATCTTCACCGCCGATCCTCCGGCCAATTCGCCGCGCAATGCGGCCGGCGTGGCATCGCGCGCCATTGTCGCCGAGCCAGCCAGCGCGTATGCCGCATCCGAGCCGGTTCCCGCGCTTCGCGATGTGCAGCGCCGTTGGAACGAGTTCCTCCAGTTCTGCGACGATAAGAAGGGCCTGGCCACAATGCTGCAAGCGGCCCGGCCAACCGAGATCTTCGGGAACACCCTGCGTGTGTTCCTGCCTTCGGATGTGGAAATGGCCCTGCTTAACCGAAGCAAGGAGGCATTGGTGGAGAAGCTGCAAAGCTTCTTCAACGTGACGCTCACCATCGAAGGCGCCATCGGGGAGTCATTGCGTCCGGTACAGGCGCCGGCGGATTCGCCCACCGAGCGTAGCAGCCTGCAATCGCGTCTGGATCATCCCTATGTAAAGGGCATGATCGAACTTCTTGAGGCAAATCCGGCCTGATCACCTGCGGGGCACCCCATGTGCCCCCACTTCGCCCCACCACCTTCATTGCCCAACCATCGGAACCCCATTCCGTCAATCGAGACCTAAAGTGTTGCTTTAGATCGGCGCGTTTAATGGCATATTTTGCTTTGTTGAGGCTTCGAAAAACATGACGAATTTGTGGTGCGAATGTACGCCTGTGTCGGCATCACCCACTATACCCCACCATCCCAGAGCCCGCCTGAATCAAGGCTTACAGCCCGAACATTCAAGAAAAATTTTAAGAGACATGCAATTTAAGTGGCATTGTCTTGTGCTAAGAAAGTATCTTGCGGTGTGCTAGTGGGTAAAAGTGGGGGATTATGGTAGTCTGACCCGCGTAATGGGTGGATCAATGTCGTTCTTCAAAGGTCGCGAACTCTATTCGGTGGACACAAAGGGGCGTGTGAACGTCCCGGCGAAGATGCGTAAGAGCATGGCGCCGGAGGCGAACGATACGTTTGTGATCACCCGTGGCCCTGACGACGATCCCTGTGTGTACGCCTACCCGCTCGACGAGTGGAAGAAGTTCGAGGAGAACCTCAAGGGCTTGAACCAGTACAACGATCAGGAGCGATTCTTTCTTCGCACGCTGCTGTACTGGGCCGATGAGGTGACACTCGATAAGCAGTTCCGGATCATGATTCCGAAGTCGCTTGCCGAGTTCGCGCGCATCGACAAGAGCGCGTTGATTCTGGGAGCGATGGACCATATCGAGATCTGGGCTCCGGAGATCTTTGAAAGCTATCTCGGCAAAAGGAACGCGTCGTATGCCACTGTCGCCGAATCGGTGATGGGGCTGAAGCGCCCGTAAACGATGGCCGAGGCCTACCACATTCCAGTGATGCTCCAACAAACGTTGGAGCTGCTGGTTACCGATCGCGCCGGCGCCTATGCCGATTGCACGCTTGGTGGTGGTGGCCATGCTGCGGCCATTCTCGAATTGCTGCGAGAGGACGGTGGAAGGTTGTTTGCCTTCGATGCCGATCCCGGCGCAATCGAGAACGCCCGCAGCCGATTCGGTATCGATTACGGGAGCACGATCATTGTTCGCCAGGCGTACTTCACACAGGCTGTGGAGATGATCGCCGCCGACGGCATACTGCTTCATGGCGTTCTGCTTGATCTCGGTGTCTCCAGTCGTCAGCTCGATTCCGATCAGATCGGGCTCAGCTACCGACAGGAGATGCCGCTCGACATGCGGTTCGACTCTGCATCCGATCGGCGATCGGCTCGGCAGATCGTCAACGACGATTCGCCCGAACAGATCGCCACCCTCCTGCGCCGCTACGGCGAGGAACCAGCCGCATGGACAATCGCGCAGGCAATTGCTCGAGCACGCCGTGGCCGGGCAATTGCCACGACCACCGATCTGCGTGCCGCAATCGAGAGTGTGATCCCCGGCCGTTTCCTGATCAAAACGCTCTCACGAGTATTTCAGGCGCTCCGCATCGCCGCCAACGACGAACTGGGCGAACTGGAGCGCGCGCTTGCCGGCTTTGTTCCGTTGCTTGCGCCCGGTGGTCGTTTTGCCGTGCTGACGTATCACTCGCTTGAGGACCGGATCGTAAAAGAGGCGTTTCGCGAAGAGGAAAAAACCTGCATCTGCCCGCCGGAAGTGCCGGTATGCCGATGCGAAAAGGAACGGCGACTTCGCGTGTGTACGCGTAAGCCGATCCTCCCGACGGACGAGGAAGTAGCGGCGAACCCGCGAGCGCGCAGCGCCAAACTGCGCGTTGCCGAGCGAGTGCTCCCCAGCCAGAAGGGCTCACGGGGCCGCTGAGGGCCGCCTTCGAAACGATTGAAGCGGTAATCGATGCGCTGATGCCGGGGAGTGTCCTGCACCCGGATCCGCCTTCGAACGGATAACCGATGTCAACGCTATCCAATCCAACAACACGGCACACTGCCGCCGCCGACATAACACGTGCGGCAACACCCCTGGCCAGTGCAACGCCTGCGGCACCCAAGCGTGCAAGCGGATTGCTTGGCCCCATTGTCCGCCGCTGGCTGGCGGCCGGGATGTTGCTGGCTGCCGCCCTGTTGGCCACACTGTATATCGCGAACGCCATCGCGGTGAACAGCCTGCTTGCCGACATTGCCTCGCTGGAACGTGAACGCGACGATGTGCGGCGCGAAAACGAACGGATGCGATCGGAGCTGCTGAAGCTGATGTCGGTGGATCGGATAACGGCGATTGCCTCGCAGCATCTGGGGATGGTGCAGCCCATGCGGCCGCCGCAGGACATGGTGCCATCGTCGTTCGGGGCGGGCACGGCGCAGTTGCCGGTTGCGGGCGATTCGGCCGAGGTCGCCGGGCAACGGGCCGGCGATTCAGCGCGATAACGATGCCCCCGGTGCCAGGCAGATGCGAATGCACGTGGGATTGGCCCATGGTTGGATGTACAACGTGTATCCCAGCTTCAGAACCCTTCGAAGATGCTGACGGCCGAAAGCACGAACCCAGTTGCCCAACCCCGGCGCCGTCCGCATCGTGATGCGCGGCGGCTGTATCTGTTGGGCGGGCTGCTTCTTCTGGGGATGGTCGCAATCGTTGTGCGGCTGGTGAAGCTTCAGATCGTTGATCACGGCTATTACGCCGAACAGGTGCGCCGGCAATACGAATCGCGCGTGCCACTGCAGGCCGAACGAGGCCCGCTGTACGATCGCAACGGTAATCTGCTGGCGTCAACGTCGGCCAGCATGTCGTTCGCGGTTGATCCAACACATGTGCAGAACCCGCGCAAGTTGGCCAAGGTGTTTGCAACCACGTTCGGCGAACCGTATGCCGACTGGCTTCAGAAGATCACGCAGCGCGGGCGCTCCTTCGTCTGGCTTCGCCGGAAGGTTACCGGCGCATTGCTGGACTCGTTGAAGAACCTGGACGACGACGGGCTTATCAAACTGAAGGAGCCATTGCGGCACTTCGAATACGCCTCGGTTGGCGCTCAGGGAATTGGCTGCACCGATATCGACAACAACGGACTCAACGGAGTCGAGCTCTTTTACAATCAACAGCTCAGGGGAACCGACGGCTACATCGTGATGCAGCGCGACGCGCGCGGGCATCGGCGGCCCGACGTTGACCTGCCGCAGATGCGGCCGGAGCATGGCAACGGCCTGGTGCTTACGCTCGATATCAACCTGCAGGGAATCGTGGAGGACGAGCTGAGCAAGGGTGTGGAGCGTGCCGGCGCGGCATCGGGAACGGCGATTGCGCTTGACCCGCGCACCGGCGAAATCCTGGCCGTGGCAAGCGTGCCAACGTACGATCCCAACGATCTGCGCCACGCCGATCCGGCGGCGATCAGGGTGCGGGCCATTACCGACATGTACGAGCCCGGCTCCACACTGAAGGTGGTGACCGCCGCCGCGGCGCTGGAGGAGGGTGTGGTAACCCCGGGCACGATGATCGACGGCGAGGGCGGCGCCTATCAACTGGGTCCGCATGTGATCCGCGACGAACACCCGTCCGGCATGATGACCTTCAGCGAGGCGATGGCGCACTCCAGCAACATCGCTTTCGCGAAGGTGGCGGCAAAGCTCTCGGCGCCGCGCTTCTACAAATACGTGCGCGACTTCGGATTTGGCATCACCAGCGGGGTGGATCTGCCGGGCGAGGCGCGAGGCGATGTCAAGAAGCCGGATCAGTTCGAGCCGCAGACACAGGAGTTCATGTCCTTCGGCTATCAGCTCGCGGTTACACCGCTGCAGTTGGCGTGTGCCTACGCCGCGGTTGCCAACGGTGGTGTGATGATGAAACCGCACCTGCTGAAGCGACGCCTTGATCACGATGGGCAGGTGATCGAGGAGATCGCGCCGGAGGAGATCCGCCGGGTTGTACGTCGCGAAACGGCCGACACGCTTCGCGACATGCTGGTGGGTGTGGTTGAACACGGCACGGGTTCGGAGGCGCGGGTTGAGGGATTGCGCATTGCCGGCAAAACCGGTACCGCGCAGCAGATGTCGGGCGGGTCGTATTCGAAGTCGAAGTACAACGCATCGTTTGTTGGGTACTTCCCGGCCGAGGATCCACGCATCGTGCTGCTTGTGTTGCTGGACTCCCCAACAAACGGGTACTACGGTGGCCAGGTGGCCGCGCCGATTTTCCGCGAGATTGCTCGGCGCATTGCCGGCGTTGCCACGGTGGCGCCAAGCCCACGGCCAACCACGCCGGGCGGCGTCGCGGCAGTGGCAACAACCATTGGCCAGCGCCAGCACCTTCCGGATTTGCGCGGCCTGGATGCCGGCGCGGCGCGGCGGGTTGCCGAGAAATACGGCTACCGTGTGATTGTTTCCGGCGAAGGGCGCTACGTGGCCGAACAGCAGCCGCCCGCAGGGAGCGTTATCGCCGCCCATGCCGTGGTGACGCTGGCGATGGGGTCGGCCGGCAACCGAATGCCCGATCTGCGGACAATGTCCGTACGACGCGCGATCAGCGTGCTTGGCTCGTGCGGTATAAAGCCGATAGTGCGCGGCAGCGGGATTGTTGCCGCGCAAAGCCCGCCGCCGGGAACACCGATCACCGGCGGCAACCGAACGGTGGTGCTGGAGTGCCGATAATACGTGCCATCGGCACTTCGAAGGGATGCCATCGAGGCAATGGTGCGCGGATGAAGATTGCTCGGATAACCTAACCGACTGGATTCACGATTCACAGACTCGATTCGATACTGCCGGCAATAAGCGGGCCGTACCAGGTGCTTGGGCGTGCTGATATAGGCGTTCGCGCCATCCGCTACGACTCGCGATTGGTTGATAACGGCGACCTGTTTGTTGCCGTCAACGGTCGCGATGATCGCGGTATCGCCTTTGCCCCCGATGCGGTAGCCGCCGGCGCCCGCGTGGTGGTAACCGATGCGTTGGATGAAATGCCCCGCTCGGTGACGCAGGCCAACGATGTCACCCTGATCGTTGTCGAGAATGCTCGGCTTGCGATGGCCGAACTGGCGCATCGGATGGCGGGCGATCCCGCGCGACGGCTGCGGCTGTTTGGCATTACGGGCACCAACGGCAAAACCACCGGGGCCTTTGTTCTGCGCCAGTTGCTTGCCGCGTGTGGTGAGCGGGTTGGCCTGATAGGCACGCTTGGTGCGATGATCGATGTGCTGGTGCCAACCGGCTACACGACACCGGAGTCGCCCGAACTGGCGACGATGCTGGCCGAAATGGTCGATGCCGGTTGCACCTCGGTGGTGATGGAGGTTTCGTCGCACGCGCTTGCGCTGGAGCGTGTGGCCGGGCTTCACTTCGAAGGCGCGCTGTTCACGAATCTTACCCAGGATCACCTGGACTTCCATGGGACGATGGAAGAGTACGGGCGAACCAAGAAGCGGTTCTTTGACAGGCTTTCCGAACGCGCTCACGCGGTGGTCAACATCGATGACCCCGGCGGCGAGCTTATGCTGCGCGACACACGCGCCGGCATCCTGCGTTATGGGGCGCATCCCGATGCCGAGGCCCGGATACAGGATGTGCGGCTGGCATCCAACGGCTCGCGGTGGCGGCTCGACCTCCCATCCGAGCTTGGTGGGCCGGTTTCGGAGTTGACCACGCCGCTGCTGGGTGCCTTCAACGTGTGGAATGTGACCGCAGCGCTGGTTGCGGCGCTGGCTTCCGGATTCAACCGCGACACCCTGCTGGGCGCGGTGGCCGGTTTGCAGGCGGTGCCCGGGCGAATGCAGGCGATTGCGCTGGGCAACGGCGCAACGGCCGTGATCGACTACGCGCACACGCCCGATGCCCTTGAAAATGTGCTTGCCTCGCTGGTGCAACTCCGCGCGAGGCGAATCACGGCGGTTTTCGGCTGCGGCGGCGATCGCGACCGCGGCAAGCGCCCGTTGATGGGTGAAGCCGCGGCGCGTATCGCCAATCGGTTGATCCTTACCTCCGACAATCCTCGGAGCGAGGATCCCGAGGCCATCATTGATGACATCGTGCGCGGCCTGCCGCCGGCAACCGAGTTTGCCCGTAACGCCGATCGTGGCCAGGCGATCGAATCGGCGCTGAACGCGGCCGAGGCCGGCGACGTGGTGCTGATCGCCGGCAAGGGCCACGAGAACTATCAGATCATCGGCGGCGAACGCCGCCATTTTGACGACAGCGAGGTGGTGCGCCAGTGGATTGCGCGCCAACGCTCAACGAGCACGGAGGCGCAATGAGTTTCGGTACGATCGGCGATCTGCTTGCCTCGGTTGAGCACGTTTCCTTCAGTGGTACGGCAAGCTCGGCACGGCGTGCCATCCGAGGGTATTCAACCGACTCGCGTTCGTTGAACAAGGGTGAGGTGTTTGTTGCGCTGGCCGGCGAGACGTTCAACGGCCACGATTACGTGCCTGCCGTTGCCGACCGTGCGGTTGCCGCGATTGTCTCGCGCGATTGGTTCCAGGCCGGTGTAAAGCCGGCATGCCCGCTTATCGTGGTTGAGGATACGCTGGCAGCCTACGGACAGATCGCCTCGGCCTACAGGTCGCGTTTCACGATTCCCGTGATCGCGGTGGCTGGCTCCAACGGTAAGACAACCACCAAGGAGTTGATCGCCGATCTGCTTGGCGCCAAACACACGGTGCTGCGTACCGAGGGAAATCTGAACAACCTGATTGGTGTGCCCGCGATGTTGCTGCGGCTTCAAGCACAGCATACCGCGGCCGTGATCGAGATCGGTACGAACACGCCGGGCGAGATCGCCCGCCTGTGCGAGATACTGCGGCCCACGCATGGCATCATTACCAATATCGGGCGCGAGCATCTGGAATTGCTTGGGTCAATCGATGGGGTGGCGCGTGAGGAAGGAGCGCTCTTTGACTATCTGGCCGCCAATGGTGGAACCGCGTTCGTGAACCTGAACGACAGCCGGCTTGCCCGCATGGGGCGCAGGCTGCCGAAGCGGATAACCTACGCGGTGGGGCGCGAAGCCGACATCACCGGCCGGCGTGGTGCGCTGGACGAACGCGGCGCCCCGGCGCTGAGCGTCACCGATACCCGCCGCGCGAACGCACGGCCGCTTGCGGTGCAGTTGAACACTCCAGGACTGCACACAGCGGCGAATGCGATCGCGGCCGCGGCGGTTGCCCTTGCGTTTCGGGTGCCGGCCTCTGCCGTACGTGCGGGCCTGGAGGCCTTTCACCCAACGGTGTATCCCGGCGGATATGCACGGCTTGCCCCGATGCGTGCCGCCAGCGGCGCGCGGGTGTTGAACGACACATACAACGCCAACCCGGAGTCAACGCTGGCCGCGCTGGCCACACTGGTGGCGATGCGGCCGGGCAAGGGTGGGATGCGCATCGCGGTGCTTGCCGACATGAAGGAGCTGGGCAGGAGCTCGGCGGCCGAACACGTCGGCATTGCCAGGGCGCTTGCTCGCATGCCGAAGATCGGGCTGGTGATGTTTCATGGCGCGGAGATGAAGCGAGCGTGGCGGGCGCTGGTTGCCAGCGATGAGATGAAGAGCGGCAAACTTGTGGTGATGAAGCCGCTTCACTTTGATGACAAGGAGAAGCTGGCCGAAACCCTGCTTGCGCTGAGCGATGCCGACGACATCATCCTTGTGAAAGGCTCGCGTGGCATGCGGATGGAGGAAGTTGTTGCACGCCTGGTGCACGGTGAGTGAGGCACGCTCAACCGAGCGCGCAAAACCGAGGCTTCGAGCAAAATGTCCCCGGGTGGGAATCTCGGGATAGATAGTTGACCAAGGATCGCGAGCAGCCCGCCGGCCGCGCTGGTGCGCGGTTGGCGGGCGCTGATCCACACGTTAAGCAGCGTATCAACCGATGCTTTATTACCTGGCGGAATACATCGAGAAGCTGCTCCACCCGCCGGGCTTGGGGCTCTTTCGGTTCGTGACCTTCCGCGCCGCGGGTGCAGCGCTGACGGCGTTGCTGATCGCGCTGGTGTTTGGTCCGAAGATCATTGCCGTGCTTCGCCGGCATCAGATCGGCGAGCAGGGGAAGCGCGAGGCGCCGAAGAGCCATATGGCAAAGGCCGGCACGCCCACGATGGGCGGCCTTATCGTGCTTGCCGCATTGGTTGTGCCGGCATTGCTGTGGTGCGATATCTCAAGCGCCTACGTGGTGCTGGCCATTGTGGTGACGGTGTTCCTTGGTGGCGTTGGGTTTCTGGACGATTACCTGAAGGTGGTGAAGAAGCTGCCCAAAGGGTTGATCGGTCGATACAAGATTGTTGGGCAGGTGTTGATTGGCCTTGTGCTGGGCGGAACCATCTACTTCTTCCCGCAGTGGTTCCCCGATGGGTTCGCCAGCATCAACACCTCGACCACGGTGCCGTTCATCAAGGATGCGCTGTTCAACTTCGGCATCCTGTATATCCCGATGACGGTGTTTGTGATCACGGCCACGTCGAACGCCGTGAACCTTACCGACGGGCTCGACGGGCTGGCGATTGGCACGGTAAGCATTGTGGCGCTGGCGCTGGCGGCGATCACCTACATCTCCGGCAATGCGGTTGCCGCCAACTACCTGAACATCCCGCATCTGCGGGGTGCCGACGAGCTGGCAATCTTCTGCGCCGCGCTCTTTGGCGCCGGGATGGGCTTCCTGTGGTACAACGCCTATCCGGCCCAGGTGTTCATGGGCGATACCGGATCGCTGGCGCTGGGCGGTGCTGTTGGTTCGCTGATGATTCTGGTGAAGAAGGAATACATGATCCCGGTGATGGGCGGGATCTTCTTCGCCGAGTCGCTTTCGGTGATGCTGCAGGTGGCGTACTTCAAGTACACCAAGAAACGGTACGGTGAGGGGAGGCGGATTTTCAAGATGGCTCCGCTTCACCATCACTTCGAATTGAAGGGGTGGCCCGAAGCCAAGATCGTAACGCGATTCTACATCATCGCCAGCCTGCTGGCGATCCTTGGGCTGGTGACGCTGAAGATTCGGTAGCCTGATTGCGGTGGGCGCCGGCAGCGGAGGTCCCGATGCCCGGATACGAACCGAACATGTACGAGACCATCGCCAAAGCGCGCGTCAGGGCGCGACGCACGGCGAGGAATATCGAGAGGTCAACGCTCCGGAAACATTCCGCCGGAGCCCCAAACTCCGGCGGAATGGAGCGGTAAAACGTTCTTTTTGATGACAAACGACACGGCAACATACTCCGTACTCGGTGCGGCGCGCTCCGGTCTGGCGGTTGCAAGGCTGCTGGCCGGTGAAGGTGCTGTCGTGTTCGTAAGCGATAGTCGCCCGGCCGACCAATGCGCCGATGCCGTGGCCCGGCTGGCCGGGATGGGCGTTGAAAGCGAGTTCGGCGGGCACACCGATCGCGTGCTTGCCAGCAGCGTGCTTGTGCTTTCGCCGGGTGTGCCGGATACAATCCCGATTGTGCGCCGCGCGCGCGAGGCGGGTATCCGCATTACCAACGAAATCGAGGTGGCCGCCAGCCGCTGCCCCGCGCCGATTGTGGCGATCACGGGCACCAACGGCAAGACAACCACAACCGAATTGGCCGGGCACATCTTCCGGTCCGCCGGCCGGCCCACCTTTGTTGCCGGCAATGTCGGGACAGCGTTCAGCGAGATCGTGCCCCAGATAACGCCCGATGCCGTGGTTGTGCTCGAGGTGAGCTCCTTCCAGTTGGAGCACGTGGAAACATTCCGGCCGGCCGTGGCCGTGGTGCTGAACATCACGCCGGACCATCTGGACCGCTACGCGAACTTCGAGGCGTATTGCCAGGCGAAGTATCGCATTGCCATGAACCAGGGGCCGGACGACGCGCTGGTGGTTAATGCTGATGATCCGTATGCGGCGGCGGCGATCGGTCATACGGCCGCGCGGCCCTTTGGCATAAGCATCGCGGACGATGCAATGCCCCTGGGGCACGGCGCGTTTCGGCGCGGCGCTGATCTCGTGATCGATACGGGCGCAGCCACCGGGCCCGAGCGGGTGCTTCCAACCGACGAGATCCGTATCCGGGGACCGCACAACCTGTACAACGCGATGGCTGCGTCGGTAGCCGCGCGATTGCTGGGTGTTGAAGTGCCGGTTATCGCCGATGCGCTTCGTTCGTTCCCGGGCGTTCCGCATCGTCTGGAACCGGTACGCGAGCTGGATGGCGTGCGCTGGGTGAACGATTCCAAGGCAACGAATGTGGATTCGCTTCGCTACGCGCTTGCCAGTTTCGCCGAGCCGATAGTCCTGATTGCCGGCGGGCGGAGCAAGAAGAATGTGTACGACGCGGTTCTGCCGTTGGTGGCGGCCAACGTGAAAGCCGCCGTGGTGGTTGGCGAGGCTGCCGACGAGATGGAGCAGGCGTTCGCGCCGCTTACGCGCGTGTTGCGCGCCGGCTTCAGCATGGAAAGCGCCGTTGCGCTTGCGCGGTCGGTTGCCGATCCGGGCGATGTGGTGCTTCTGTCGCCGGCGTGCGCCAGCTTCGACATGTTTCAGAACTACGAGCATCGCGGCGATGTGTTCAAGCATCTCGTGGGCGTGCTCGAACCCAATGTGCCGCGGGAAGATGGCACGCATGTGGCCGCATCATGAGCCAGGCAGTGGATGCTCTTCTGAAGCGCGCGGAGATCAACGGCGGTGCAAGCGCTGCCGATGCCGCCGATGCGCCCGCCGGAAGCGGTCGGCTTGCCGCCGGAGCGCGCGGGCTGCTTCGAGGCGATGCGGCCCGCGGGCATAACGACTGGTTCATCCTGCTTGGTGTGCTCGGGCTGATGTTCTTTTCCATAGCGTTTGTCTATTCGGCGTCGGCCGGATTCAGCGACGAACACACCGGATCGGCCGAAACGTTTTTCTGGAGCCATGCCGTGCGCGTGCTTGCGGGCATCACCGTGATGCTGGTGATCTCGCGCGTGGATTACCACTGGCTGGAGAAATGGTCGAAACCGCTGCTGGTGCTGGCCTTGGGCATGTTGCTGTATGTGCTGTTCGATGGCACGAAGATGAAGGGCGCCACGCGCTGGCTGAGCCTGGGGCCGGTCTCCTTCCAGCCTTCCGAGTTCGCCAAGTTCGCGCTGGTGGGGCATCTGGCGGTGATGCTGGCCGAGAAGCGATCCTACATCAACGACTTCAAGTTCAGCTTCGTGCCGATGATGTTCTGGATCGCGATGACCTGCGCGCTGGTTGCCCTGCAGCCGAACCTCTCAACCGCATCGGTGATCTTCATGGTTGGCATGGGGACGTTGCTGGTTGGCCGCGTGAACCTGAAGCAGTTCGCCGCCGTGCTGGCTGTTGGGCTGGTGGTGGCCGTTGGGTATGGCATGTCGGCGCAGTACCGGATGCAGCGCATCATGTCGTACGTGAGCATGCACTCCAGCGGTGGCGACTCGGTGACCGCGGCGAACTACCAGCTCACACAGGGCCTGCTGGCATTCGGCTCGGGCGGCATCACCGGTGTTGGCCCAGGCCAAAGCAGGCAGCAGTTGTACGTGCCGGAGCCGTTCGGCGATTTCATCTTCTCGATCATCGGCGAGGAGTACGGCTTCATCGGCACGTTCTCGATCCTCTGTGTATTCGGGGTGATCGTGTGGCGAGGGTTGCTGATCGCCCGATCGGCGCCCGATGATCTGGGCCGCGCCGCGGCAGCCGGGATAACGCTGGTGCTGGGCCTGTACGCCGTGATCAACGCCTGCGTGACAACGGGGCTTGTTCCCACAACCGGCCTGCCGATGCCGTTCGTAAGCTACGGCGGCAGCTCGGTGCTGTTCAGCGCGGCGGCGGTGGGATTGTTGCTGAACATCTCGCGCCACGCGAACGTGATGCCGATCGATCGCGCCGCGGCGCATGCAACCGGAGGCGCCTGATGGGATCGCGGATCATCTTCGCCGCGGGCGGAACCGGTGGGCACATCTTCCCCGCCCTTGCCGTTGCCGACGCATGCAGGGCAATCGAGCCCGGCGCGGCGATCGAGTTCATCGGGGCCAAAGGGCGCATGGAGGAGCGGGTGGTGCCGCGTGCCGGCTACAACCTGCATACGCTGTGGATCAGCGGCCTGGCGCGCACGGCATCGCTGGGGACAGCGTTGCTGCCGCTGAAGATCGGCGCCTCGGTGGCAAAGGCCGTTGGCATCATGCGGCGGTTCCGGCCGCAGGTGGTGGTGTGCGCCGGCGCCTACGTCAGTTTTCCGGTGGGGCTTGCCGCCCGCCTGCTGAACGTGCCGTTGGTGCTGATGGAGTCAAACGCGCTGCCGGGCCGTGTGGTACGCAAGCTGGCCCCACACGCGCGGGAAATCCATGTGGCGTTCGAGGAAACCCGTCGCCATTTGCGATCCGATCATGTGGTGACCAGCGGCAATCCGGTGCGCGGTCTGTTCTTTGAATCGCGCGACGCCGCGCAGGCCCGTCGCCACTTCGGATTGCAGCCCGATCGGCCAACGCTGTTCGTGTTCGGCGGCTCGCTTGGTGCCCGATCGATCAACGCCGCGATGGATGCGGCGATCGATGCGCTGCGCGCCGATGGCGTGCAGGTGATATGGCAAACCGGTACCAGCTATACCGGCGGCGAGGAGCGCGGCGAGCAACTGTATCGCGCCACGTTCATCCACGAGATGGATCTGGGATATGCCGCGGCCGATCTGGTTGTTGCGCGTGCCGGCGCTACGACGATTGCCGAACTGGCGGCCGTGGGCAAGCCGGCGATTCTGGTGCCGCTGGCAACCGCGGCCGACGATCATCAGCGGATCAACGCCGAAGCCCTGCAACACTCAGGCGCGGCAACGATGGTTTTGGATCGCGACATCAACGAGGGCTTGCTTCCGGCAATCCGCTCGCTGATGGCCAACCCGGAGCTTCGAGCCCGAATGGCCGGGAACGTACGCCGAATGGCGGCGCCCGAGGCCGACCGGCGGATCGCCGAGCATGTGCTGGCGATTGCCAGGAATCGAAGCCAAGGCGGGAAGTGATGGGCTGGCATGCGGCGTTTGCCGTAAGGACCGAAGCGCCAACGTATTGGCGCCGGTTGTGGAACGGCGACGCGACGAAAACGGTGCGGCAAAGACGCCGGCCGAACAGGTGGTGATGGCCATGCAGGAAGAGACCTTCAAGAGCAGGCTCGACATCTACTACATCGCGACGATCGCGTACTGCGTTACGTTGATCGCGTACATCGTTGTGACCGGCACGCTGATCGGCGGCAAGCTGGAAGTGGTGTGGCGCGATCCGATTGTGTACCTGCTGGGCGCCTGTGCCGTGCTTTCGCTGCTTGCCCTTGCCCTTGCCGCGGTCGCCAATCGCGCGGTGATCGTTTCCGAGCGCGAGCTGCGATTCCGGACTCGCTTCAAGGAGCGCGTGTTCCGGCCGGAGGATATCGAGTGGATTGCCTTTCGTCGCGAGCGGCGCCTGCGCGAAGGGCGTGTGTATCCAACCGCGCGGATCCGGCTGCGTTCGCGCCGGCGCGCCCTGCGTCTGCGTCCGGGCAGCTTCGAGCGGAGCGGCATGCTGGCGCTAGCCATCCGCGACTTCGCCCGGCACAACGGCATCGATCTCCGCGTGGCCTCGTCGCTGAGGTCGCGCCTGGGGCGTAACGAGCGCCGAAACGGCGATCAGTAGGGCAGGATCGCAGTGGCCCATGATGGGCGTGATGAATAATGGCAACAGCCCATACCGGGCGTTGCGCACGGGTTGTGCGCACTCACTGAACAGTAATTGGTACTGAAGCGTGTTCCGCGGAATCAACAGAGTACACTTCGTTGGCATCGGTGGTATCGGCATGTCCGGTATCGCGGAGATCCTGCTGGACATGGGCTTTACCGTAACCGGCAGCGACCTTGCTCGCGGTGAGGTTACCGATCGCCTGGAATCGCTGGGCGCGACCGTGATGCTGGGCCACGCGGCCGAGAACGTTGAAGGTGCCGACGTGGTGGTGTACTCCAGCGCCGTAAAGCCGGAGGAGAATCCCGAAACCCACGAGGCATCGCGCCGCAAGATCCCGCTGATCCGGCGCGCCGAAATGCTGGCCGAAGTGACGCGGATGAAGTACGGCATCGCCGTTGCCGGCACTCATGGCAAAACCACCACGACCTCGATGATCGGTCTGGTGTTGATTGCCGGCGGCATCGATCCCACCGTGATCGTTGGCGGCAAGCTTTCCGGATTGGGCGGCACCAATGCCAAGCTGGGCCACGGCGAATGGACCGTGGTGGAGGCCGATGAGTTCGATCGCTCGTTCCTTTCGCTTTCGCCCACGGTGGCCGTGATCACCAACATGGAGCGCGAGCATCTCGATATCTATTCGGATCTGGACGACATCAAGCGGGCGTTCATCGAGTTCGCCAACAAGGTGCCGTTCTACGGTTTCACCGCGCTCTGCCTGGACGAGCTGCCGTTGGTTGACCTTCTGCCGCACATGAAGAAGCGTGTGGTGAGTTATGGCTCCACACCGCAATGCGATGTGCGCGCGCTGGACGTGAGCTACGAGGAGCGTTGCTCGCGATTCAACGTGGAGTATCGCGGTACGATGCTTGGGCAGATCGTGGTTGGCGTTCCCGGCGAGCATAACGTGAAGAACGCGCTTGCGGCCATCACCGTGGCGCTTGAGATCGGCGTGGAGTTCGAGCGGATCGCCGGCGCGCTGGCCACGTTCACCGGCGTGTACCGTCGGTTCGAGATCAAGGGCGAACAGGGCGGCGTGATGGTGATCGACGACTACGCCCATCATCCAACCGAGGTGAAGGCAACGCTGGATGCAATCCGCAAGGGGTGGCGGCGGCGTGTGGTGGCGCTGTTTCAGCCGCACACCTACTCGCGCACACGCGACTTCTACGAGGAGTTCGGCAAGGCGTTCTTCAACGCCGATCTGGTGGTGATTACCGACGTATATGCCGCGCGCGAACGCCCGATACAGGGCATCACCGGCGAGATGGTTGCGCAGAGCGCGGCCGGATTCGGCCATCGCAACGTGCGTTACGTGGCCGATCGCGCCATGCTTGCCGCCGAGGTGATGCCGCTGCTGGAGCCCGGCGATATCGTTGTCACGATGGGCGCCGGCGACATCTGGAAGGTGGCCGATGAGCTGGTGCAGCGCTTGAAGGAGCCGGCGTGACCGGCGCGTTTTCACCGGGCACGATTGCTGCCTGTTCGGTAACGGAGCCGGCATGATCGCGCTGGGCGATATCCGTGGCAGCTTCCGTGGGCGGATCGAACTCAACGAGCCGCTTGCGAAGTACACCACGTTTCGCATCGGCGGACCCGCGGATATCTATCTGGAGCCGCTGGACAAGGATGACGCGCTTGCGCTGGTCCGATTCCTGCGGCGCGAGAAGATCCCGTACTTCATCATGGGAAACGGCAGCAACCTGCTGGTGGCCGATCAGGGTATCAGCGGTGCGGTGGTCAACCTGGAGGCCGGCTTCAACTACGTGCACGCCAATCCGGACGGGGTGATAACCGCGGGCGCCGGGATCAAGCTGGCGAAGTTCGTTGACTTCTGTATAGGCCAGGGTCGGCAGGGCGCCGAAATGCTTGCCGGCATCCCCGGCACACTGGGCGGCGCCATCATCATGAATGCGGGCGCCTACGGCGGCGAGATCTCCGATCACATGCTCACCGTTGAGCTGATCCGTGGCGACGAGCTTGTAGGGATCACCAAGGAGCAGGGAGGATTCGCGTATCGCACGTCGGCGTTGCAGGGCGATCTGATTCTGGAGGCAACCTTCAGCTTCCCGGCCGGCGATACGGCCGAGATGAAGACCCGGCGCCGCGAAACGATGCTGAAGCGGAACAGCTCGCAGCCGGTGCAGTTCCCCAACGCGGGGAGCATCTTCAAGAATCCGCCGGGCGATTATGCGGCCCGTTTGATTCAGGAGTGCGGGCTGAAAGGAACGCGTGTGGGCAATGCCGAGATCAGCGAGCAGCACGCAAACTTCATCATCAATCTGGGCGGGGCAACCGCGCGCGAGGTGCGCGAACTGGCCGAGATCGCCCGGGCGGCGGTGAAGGAAACGTTCGGGATCGCGCTGGAGTACGAGGTGAAGCTGGTGGGATTTGATGGGACGCCATAACCGGGGCGTCCGGCAACAACAGGTTATGGTGGCGCCAAACAGATGAAGGCCCGCATCAAACGTATACCGAAGCGCCAGAAGCGCGAACGCTCGCGCGAGGATGCGCGGAGATTTGCCTCCAATGTCTCCACCGGCATCGTGGTGATCGGCGCGATCATCGGCATTGTGATTGTGGCGAATCGGTGGGCGCGCCACGAGGATGTAAGCGGCGTACGGATTGTGGGTCGGCATATCCTGGACTCCGCCGAGGTGTTGCGTTACGCGGGCGTGGTGCCGGGCACACCGCTTGCAAGCGTGGATCTGGACTCGATCGAACGCCGCGTGATGGCGCATCCGTTTATCGCCAGGGCTTCAGCCTACCGTGCCGAACAGGGCATGCTGACCCTGGAGATAGCCGAGCGTGTGCCGGTGGCAATGGTGTTGCTCGACGGCTCGCCCGCCTATCTGGATTCGCTTGGCGTGTTGCTGCCGTATCGGTTCAGCTCCGCCGGGTTCGATCTGCCGCTGGTGGCCGGTGTTGGCCGGCGCACTGCCGATTCGGCCACAGGCCCCATCGATTCCGCCCTGGCCGGCGAGGCGCTTTCGGTGCTGGCCGCGGTGCGCGCCTATGACGACGCGTTGTATCGCCAGGTGTCGGAGCTGCGGCGCGATTCGCTGGGCCAATACACGATTGTGACAACCGACGGCGCCATCGCCGTTCGGGCAGGAAGCGCGGCCGAAGTGCCGGCGCGCCTGCGAAAGCTGGAACGGTTCCTGGCGACGGTTGCCGCCGATCGCGGGGCCGGGACGATTGCGTCGGTCGATCTTCGATGGCGCGGACAGGTGGTGGTGCGGTGGCGGGCCGGCGCAATGTAGGCCGCTCGTCGTCGGTTGGGCCTGCACCGCAGGCCGTGTTTGGGCCGGCATTGAGGACGTTGAACACATCAGGGCGTACCATGAACAAGCTACATCAACAGGGACCTCCGGGAACCTCCGATCATCGGCGGATTCTGGTTGGTCTCGATATCGGCACAAGCAAGGTGTGCGCCATCGTCGCCGAACACGACGACGGTAACGGCATCCATGTGCTCGGCATCGGCCACGCACCGTCGGAAGGATTGAATCGCGGTGTGGTGGTCAACATCGAGAAAACCGTCCGCTCCATTCAGCGCGCCATCGAACAGGCGCAGCAGCAATCGGGCGTGCGTATCGAATCGGTTTCCGTTGGGATCGCCGGCGATCACATCCAGTCATTCCCCAGCCGTGGGGTGGTCACCATTTCCAATCCGGATCGCGTGGTAACCGAGCAGGATGTAAGCCGCTTGCTTGAGGATTCGAAGAAGGTGGCCATGCCCTCGGATCGTCGCATCCTGCACGTGATTCCGCAGGAGTACATCATCGACGGCCAGGACGGGATCTTCGATCCGGTTGGCATGTCGGGGCTTCGCATGGAAGCCAACGTGCACATCGTTACCGGCCTGGTGACCGCCGCGCAAAACATCTATCGATGCGTGGAGCGCGCCGGCCTTTCGGTGGACGACATCGTGCTCGAGCCGCTGGCCAGCGGCTACTCCGTGCTCGACGACGAGGAGAAGGAGGTTGGCGTTGCGCTGATCGATATCGGCGGCGGCACTACCGACATCGCAATCTTCGAGGATCGCACCATACGGCATACCGCCGTGGTGGGGATTGCCGGCCGCATGGTGACCGACGACATCCGCCGAGGGCTGGGCATCATCGGTGAGCAGGCCGAACGCATCAAGCGCGAATACGGCTGCTCGCTGGAGTCGCTGATCCTGAACGACGAAGTGTTCATGATCCCCGGCATTGGCGGGCGCAAGCCGATGGAAATATCGCGGCGCACGCTCTGCCAGATCATCCAGCCTCGGATGGAGGAGATCCTGGAGTTCGCGCTGATCGAGTTGAAGAAGTCCGGGTATCTGCGTCGGTTGTCGGCCGGTGTGGTGCTTACCGGCGGCGGCGCGCTGTTGCGCGGTTCCGGCGAGCTTGCCCAGGCGGTGCTGGGCATGCCGGTGAAGATCGGAATCCCGACAGGCTTTGGTGGTTCGGCCCTGGCGCCTGAGGTGGAAAGCCCGATTTATGCCACGGCCGTGGGCCTGGTGATCAACGCATTCCGTCGCAGCGAGGCCGGCGCCGAAAATGTGGCGGAGGCCGCCGATGACCTTTCGGCCGATATGCTCGAAGAACCCGAGAAGCGCTCGATCGTGGCGCGGATGAAGAAGTTCTTCGAGGAATTCTAAGCGGGAATTGTGAATGCGAATGATGAATTGCGAAAAGGCACGCACATCATTCATGATTCGCAGGCAGCAAACGAGAAGCAAATACAGACACATATAGATATCGCCCAATTCACACAGGAAGAAAAGGGGAGGAGCATTTATGATCGAGCTCGATCGTTCCGTGGAGCATCACGGAGCAAAAATCAAGATCGTAGGCGTTGGCGGCGGCGGCGGTAACGCGGTCAACAGCATGATCGAGCGCGGCTTGTCGGGCTGCGAGTTCGTCGTGGTGAATACCGACATGCAGGCACTGGAGAAAAACCAGTCTCCGCTCCGCGTGCAGATTGGCAAGGCGTTGACACGTGGGCTGGGCGCAGGGGCCAACCCGATGATCGGTCACGATGCCGCGTTGGAGGATCGAGAGGAGTTGACAACGTTGCTCAACAGCACCGACATGGTGTTCGTTACCGCCGGCATGGGCGGCGGCACCGGTACCGGCGGCGCGCCGATCGTGGCACAGATTGCCCGCGAAACAGGGGCCCTGGTGGTTGGCATCGTCACGCGCCCGTTCGACTGGGAGGGCAAGCGCAGGAAGGAGCAGGCCGAGCTTGGCATCAAGGCGCTCAAGGAACACGTGGATACCTTGATCGTTGTGCCAAACCAGAAGCTGCTCTCGATCATCGACAAGCGGACGGGCTTCAAGGAAGCGTTCCAGAAAGTTGATGACGTGCTCTACAATGCCACCCGCGGCATTGCCGAGATCATCACCGGCCATGGCGTGGTCAACGTTGACTTCGCCGACGTCCGGACCGTTATGCAGAACATGGGCGACGCGTTGAT